>NZ_JAVDVI010000020.1:0-54560 GCF_031456785.1 Flavobacterium arsenatis | reverse complement strand
TAGTTTAAATATTTAATTGTCAGAGATTTAAATATACTAAATTTTACCTTTTTGTACAATATTTTTAGCCTAAATTATTAATCGAGTTCAGGTTTTTAGGTAACCTTATTCATAAAAAAACCAGAGACAAAAAACCGCTTTTGGAACGATTGCTTTATCGAGTGGATGGACAAAACAATCAAAAGATGATTTCGCTTTTATGGAAAATATGGTTTGTATCGGGTTATAAAGAGCTCGATCCAGAACACAACAAGCTCATTAGTATTACCGAAAACAGCCCTGTGATTTTGGACTACCGTTCCGACAAAAAGTTAGGCTTTCATACCGATAATGCAGGAATTGACTGGAATTTTAAGCAAAACACGATAGATGTGAACCTAGTAGTAGGTACAGGTGTTTATCAAACCTCTCAAGCCCCTGATGGCGAAGGAGGCATTAAAATCATAACCAAAGAAGTTAACGAAACTTTCCAGTACAGCTATCATCCCTTTTCTCCCATAGCTTTTCATATTTTTATACTTTTGTGTAAACCTATTTCGGGACAAGACATGACATTTGACACGAGCAAAATGCTCGTGCCCAAAAAAAATTGAAAGTACGATTTACACCCGAGGCTTTAGCCTAGCTGAAACAAGAGTGACTCACTCTAACTGTCGCGGATAAAAAGGAATGTGTGTATTGGATTTTATTCTTATCTAATAATATTTATTCTTCAGCCACAAACTCACCCTTACCAGCAAAATCAAAACAGGCACTTCAACCAAAGGGCCAATAACACCAACAAATGCTTGTGGCGAATGGATGCCGAAAACGGCTATGGATACTGCAATTGCCAATTCAAAATTATTTCCTGTTGCAGTAAATGCAATGGAGGCATTTTTATCATAAGGCACTTTCAACGCTTTGCTGATGAAAAAGCTGATGAAAAACGTGAGCACAAAATAAAGAACCAACGGAACGGCTACTTTCACAACATCAAAAGGCAGTTCTAAAATTTTATCGCCTTTTAGACTGAACATTAGCACTATCGTGAACAGCAAGGCATACAATGTGATGGGCGAAATGGCCGGAATAAATTTTCTGTTGAACCATTCTTTTCCTTTTGATTTAATCAAGAAATAACGGCTCAAAAAACCTGCAATAAATGGGATGCCCAAATAAATGAAAACACTTTCGGCAACATCCTTCATCGGAACGGTTATGGTAAAATTACCCAATCCGAGTTTTTGTGGCAACACGTTGATGAACAACCAGGCATAGAAACTATAGAAAACCAGCTGAAAAATACTGTTTAGGGCTACTAATAAGGCAGCATATTCTCTGTTTCCTTTGGCCAAATCGTTCCAAACCAACACCATAGCAATGCATCGTGCCAAGCCAATCAAAATCAATCCAATCATATAATCGGGTTCGTCTTTTAGGAAAATAATCGCCAAGACAAACATTAAAACAGGGCTGATAATCCAATTCAGCAGCAAGGAAACCGACATGACTTTTTTGTCCTTGAACGCCATCGGTAATAAGGAATAGTCCACTTTTGCGAGAGGCGGATACATCATTAAAATTAAACCAAGGGCCAATGGAATATTGGTAGTTCCAACCGAAAGTGAGTTGGTTATGTTGGAAATAGTAGGGATGAAGTAGCCCAAACCAATACCCAAAAGCATGGCTAAAAAAATCCAGAGGGTAAGGTAGCGGTCGAGGAATTTTAGTTTTGGTTGCATCGTTTACTTTTTGATTTGAGAGAAAACAAAGAACATTTCTGAAGCTATTTGCAAACTTCTTTCTGCATAAACTTTGGTTTGTTCGGGAGTATTGTCGGAAATTTTTGGGTCTTCAAATGTGATGGGAATTCGCTTTTCGGCACCAGCAATAAAAGGACAACCTCCGTCGGCTTGTGAACAAGTCATAACTGCAGCAAATGAAGAGGATGGATTAAAAGAGGCGTCGTATTTTTTTGAAAATCCAAAAATGGGCAAACTGTTCTCATCAAATTTGATGGCATAGATGGGATTTGGATCACTTGAAAGTTTAAGTACTTCAAGCCCTTGATTGGTGAATGTTTCAGCTACTTTTGGGAACAAAGCGGTTTCTTCTGTTCCACCCGAATAGCAAACCACATTTGAAATTTCATAATAGGATGCTGCAACCTGAGCCCAAACTTGCGAAAGATGGCTTCTTCGAGAATTGTGGGTACAAATAAAGTTGATGTTTATAGGCAAATTAAGGGTAGCTTTTTGCTGAATATAATCAATCAGAGGTTGTAATACAGCTTTTCGCTCTTCGCTAATATTTTGCTGTTCTCGTAAAACCGAAATGGTATTTGATAATTTTTGATACATAATAGTAGGGTTTAAATTTTAGCAACATCCACCACCTGGAGTGCAAGAGTTTGTATTGTTTACAGGCAATTCTGATAGATTTTTCTTTGCTTTTTCTGATGGAATTCCGCATGCATCCTGAGCTAAACAAGCGGTTGTTTTGTTGTGCAGTACAAATGTTTTTCCGTTAAATTCCAAATCATATTTGCCGATGGTGTTGCTCTGATATTCTACTTCTATTTCGAAATCCTCAATGCCTAATTTTTCTTCGGAAAGTTTGATGATGTTCAGCAATTTGTTTGGTTTCAAACGATGTTCAAAATCGTCGGCATTCCACAATTGAAAATTCACCACTTTCTCTGTACGGATTACACCGCCACAATCGATAAAATTTTTGGTAATCATTCCAACTTCGGTTACATGAAAATGTTCAGGAACAAAAGTTCCGTTTTCTAACTGGAATTCAACATTTTCTAATGTTGGCAAAATCTGTTTTACTTCTGATAATTTCATTTTTATTCTTCTTATAGTTTAAATGCAATATTGCGATATAGTCAATTAAAAAAATGCTTAACAACATTTGGCTTCCGAAACGGTCTGTATAATTTTCGAGAAATAGGTATTCAAAATCTCAAAGGTTTTCTCATCAATACAATAGCAAATAGAGTTTCCATCAATGCTTCCTTTTATTAATCCTGCATTCTTTAACTCTTTTAAGTGTTGTGAAACTGTGGGTTGTGCTAATGGGAGTTCGTTTACAATGTCTCCACAGATACATTCGTTCACCTTCATCAAATGTTCGATGATGGCAATTCTTGCAGGATGTCCCAATGCTTTTGCAATGGTTGCAATTTGGTTTTGCTGGTCAGTAAAATGTTCTGTTTTTGAGGCTCCCATGATTATATCAATTCAATATTGCAATATTACGATAATTATTTTACCAAGCAAATTTTATTTTTTTATTTGATGAAGTTTTGGAGCGTATTACTTTAACTAAAAATTAATAACCGTTAGCATCACATTATTTGCCTTATGGCGTAATTTTATGCGATATGAAAACGAACAAAAGAAAAGGGTTTAAATTCACTTCCTATCAGGCTCCAAACCTGTAGCAACAAGCCCTGAACCAGATTTTTGTAAACCTAAACAAGAGGGATTCAGAGCAATCACAACACTAAATATAGTGGGGCTGGTGATGAGTTTTGGGCGAGTTGCGTGAGTTTCAACACGGCGACGGACTCGAAACTTATATTTTCAACTAAAAAAAAACACTTAAAAACTCTTTTATTGTTCGCTATTAACAATTATTTATTTACTTTACAGTAAAACTTTATCATATGAAAAAAATAGTATTCTTATTATTTCAAGTATTTATTTTAAATGCCCAAAACGCAACAGATGTTGATTTAGCATTTGGACAATATCCTGGTTTTGACCAACCAGTATATGCAGTCGAAAGGCAACCCGACGGAAAAATTTTGGCAGGAGGCACTTTTGTTTCTTTGGATGGAGAAGATCAGAATTACCTTGTTCGGTTAAATCCTGATGGAACAAAAGACACCTCTTTTGATATTGGTTCAGGTTTTAACAATTATGTAAATGTGATTTATGTTCAAACAGACGGAAAAATTCTTGTTGGAGGAGATTTCACTACCTATCAAGGAGTTGAGCAAAAGAGAATAATTCGATTAAATGCTGATGGAACAAAAGATACTACTTTTGATATTGGTTCAGGGTTTAATGGTCCAGTACTTAATATAAAGGTTCAATCGGATGGGAAGATAGTAGTTGCAGGATATTTTACATTATTTAATGGACAGCCACAGAACAATCTTGTTCGACTCAATTCTGATGGAACACAAGATACTACTTTTGATATTGGTTCTGGTTTTGATGAACGGATACTTGCTCTAGAACTTCAAGCAGATGGAAAAATCCTTGTTGGTGGTTACTTCCAACAATTTCAATCCCAGGAACAAAAGGTGATTGCACGATTACATCCAGATGGTTCATTAGATAATTCTTTTGATGTCGGCATAGGATTTTATGGGGTTATTCACACTATTAACATCGATGATAATGGTAAAATATTTGCAGGAGGAGAATTTAGTTCATTTCAAGGAAATGATCAAAATAATTTAATAAGATTAAATTCTAATGGAACACAAGATATGACTTTTGATATAGGAACTGGTTTCAATGATATAATTAGAGCAATAGTTTTCCAAGAAGATGGTAAAATTGTTATCGGAGGACATTTTACAACCTATCAAGGAACAACTCAAAACGGAATAATACGATTAAATAGTGATGGTGTTAAGGATAATGGTTTTGTTGGTAGTGATAATTATTTGTATGTTTCCGATTTATTTTATTTTGACCAAAAAATACTAGTGTCTGCTCAATTTTCTGCTTATTTTGATTATGGCAAAAGAGGATTAATTCAGTTAACCGATAGTGGGATTGCAGACACTACTTTCAATCTGGGGGCTGAGAGTGAACCTGGATTCAATGATAGAATAACAAAAATTCAATATCAGAATGATGGAAAGATAATTGTTGGTGGTTCATTCACTAAATTTAAAAATCAAACACAAAATAGATTAATTCGTTTTAATATTGATGGCACTACAGATACAACCTTTGATATCGGCACAGGCTTTAATAGTCAAATAAGAGATTTTCATCAACAGTCAGATGGAAAAATTTTAGTTGGGGGTTTTTTTACATCCTACCAAGGTGAAGTACAAAATAGGCTTATTAGGTTAAATTCCGATGGATCGAAAGACCCTACTTTTGATATAGGTACTGGCTTTCCGAGTTATATAAGTAGTGTTTATAGTCAACCTGATGGTAAAATCATTGTAAGTGGTGCTTTTACTTCTTTTAATGGGCAACCTGAAGACTATTTGATAAGATTAAATAATGATGGAAGCAAGGATACCTCATTTAATTTGCCAGGTATGTTTTTGGGAGTGGTATATGCCATTTGCCAACAGCCAGATGGAAAAATACTACTCGGAGGAAGTTTTTTTGCAAATACTCAAGATTATCTTTTAAGATTAAATACGGATGGCAGTATTGATGATTCCTTTAATATTGGAGCAGGATTTAATGCACCTATTCTTGATGTTGCTCTTCAAACCGATGGAAAAATACTTGTTGGAGGATGGTTTACAGAATTTCAAGGACAGCCACAAAATAAACTGATACGTTTAAATAGCAATGGAAGTAAGGATACTACTTTCGACATAGGTGCCGGATTTGAAGGAGATTTATATTCCATAGGGATACAACAGGATGGTGTATATTCCATAGTTACACAACAGGATGGTAAGATTTTAGTTGGAGGGGATTTTACAACCTTTCAAGGACAGTCTCAAAATAGAATTATACGATTGAACTCGGATGGAGCTAAAGATACTTCTTTTGATATAGGAAACGGTCCGAATAACCTAATTAGTGGTATTATAGTTCAACCTGATGGTAAAATTTGGTTGGGAGGGTATTTTACTAATTTTGGTGGTACTGTTAGTTCATCCTTGGTTCGCTTGTATGGTGATAGTGTTTTGTCACGGTCAGAAGTTGATAGCAATTCACTTATTGTGTTCCCAAATCCTGTGCAATCGATACTAACAATTAATGCAACAACTAAAATTGAAAGTTTAGGGATTTATGATAGTAGTGGTAAAAACATTTTGAATAAGTTTGACAGTAATTCAGTTAATGTATCGGATCTCAATCCAGGTTTATATTTATTGAAAGCTTATACAGAAGGAAAATTTATTACTAAAAAGTTTATCAAGCAATAACTGGTTTGATAGGATATTCCATTGTTATCTGAAAGATTTATAAAACTCAAATAACAATCAGAGCATTTTATATAATTTATTAGTACAAAACTAAAATAAGTCAGAACAGAATTTTAATTTTGGTTCTGACTTTATTTTTTTAAGATTTGACCTGCCGACTATTCTCAATAGTCCATATTTAACTTCATTGTCTAACACTTACTTTAACTAAAAATTAATAACCGTTAGCTTCAAACTATTTGCTTATGACGTAATCTTATGCGATATGAAAACGAACAATAGAAAAGGGTTTAAATTCACTTCCTATCAGGCTCCGAACCTGTCGCAACAAGCCCTGAACCAGATTTTGTAAACCTAAACAAGAGGGATTCAGAGCAATCACAACACTAAATATAGTGGGGCTGGTGATGAGTTTTGGGCGAGTTGCGTGAGTTTCAACACGGCGACGGACTCGAAACTTATATTTTCAACTAAAAAAAAACACTTAAAAACTCTTTTATTGTTCGCTATTAACAATTATTTATTTACTTTACAGTAAAACTTTATCATATGAAAAAAATAGTATTCTTATTATTTCAAGTATTTATTTTAAATGCCCAAAACGCAACAGATGTTGATTTAGCATTTGGACAATATCCTGGTTTTGACCAACCAGTATATGCAGTCGAAAGGCAACCCGACGGAAAAATTTTGGCAGGAGGCACTTTTGTTTCTTTGGATGGAGAAGATCAGAATTACCTTGTTCGGTTAAATCCTGATGGAACAAAAGACACCTCTTTTGATATTGGTTCAGGTTTTAACAATTATGTAAATGTGATTTATGTTCAAACAGACGGAAAAATTCTTGTTGGAGGAGATTTCACTACCTATCAAGGAGTTGAGCAAAAGAGAATAATTCGATTAAATGCTGATGGAACAAAAGATACTACTTTTGATATTGGTTCAGGGTTTAATCACCTAGTACTTGATATAAAGGTTCAATCGGATGGGAAGATAGTAGTAGCAGGATATTTTACATTATTTAATGGACAGCCACAGAACAATCTTGTTCGACTCAATTCTGATGGAACAAAAGATACTACTTTTGATATTGGTTCTGGTTTTGATGATGGGATATTTGCTCTCGAACTTCAAGCAGATGGAAAAATCCTTGTTGTTGGCTCCTTCCAACAATTTCAATCCCAGGAACAAAAGGTGATTGCTCGATTACATCCAGATGGTTCATTAGATAATTCTTTTGCCCTTAACAGTGAATTTAATGGGGCTATTTATACTATTAGTGTTGAGGATAATGGTAAAATACTATTAGGAGGAAGTTTTTCATCTCAAGGAAATAATCAAGATAATTTAATAAGATTAAATTCTGATGGGACAAAAGATATGACTTTTGATATAGGAACGGGTTTCGATAGTTTTATTAGAGCTATAACATTACAAGAAGATGGGAAAATTGTTGTTGGAGGAGGTTTTACAACCTATCAAGGAATAACTCAAAACGGAATTATACGATTAAATAGTGATGGTGTTAAGGATGATAGTTTTGTTGGTAATGATGATTATTTGTCTGTTAGAGATTTACTCTATTTCGAACAGAAAATATTTGTGGCTGGTTATTTTAATGACTATTTAGGTTATAGCAGAAAAGGATTAATTAAGTTAAATGATAATGGCACTAAAGACACTACTTTCAATCTGGGGGCTGAGACTGAACCTGGATTCAATGATAGAATTGCGAAAATTCAATATCAGAATGATGGAAAGATAATTGTTGGTGGAGCATTCACTAAATTTAAAAATCAAACACAGAATAGATTAATTCGTTTTAATAGTGATGGAACAAAAGATACAACCTTTGATATCGGTACAGGCTTTAATGATCAAATAAGAGTTGTTCATCAACAGTCAGACGGAAAAATTATAGTTGGTGGTTATTTTACATCCTATCAAGGTGAACTACAAAATAGGCTTATTAGGTTAAATCCCGATGGATCGAAAGACACTACTTTTAATATAGGCACTGGCTTTCCGGCTTATATAACTAGTGTTTATTGTCAAACTGATGGTAAAATCATTGTAGGTGGTGCTTTTACGTCCTTTAATGGACAGCAGGCAGGCTATCTGATAAGATTAAATTCTGATGGAAGCAAGGATACCTCATTTAATTTGCCGGGTATGTTTTTTGGAACTGTACATGCTATTTGCCAACAGCCAGATGGTAAAATACTACTCGGAGGAGGTTTTTTTACAAATAATCAAGATTATCTTTTAAGATTAAATACGGATGGCAGTATTGATGATTCCTTTAATATTGGAACTGGATTTAACTCGGTTATATGGGATGTTGCTCTTCAACCCGATGGAAAAATACTTGTTGGAGGATGGTTTACACAATTTCAAGGACAGCCACAAAATAAACTGATACGTTTAAATAGCAATGGAAGTAAGGACACTACTTTCGACATAGATGCCGGATTTGAAGGAGATATATTTTCCATAGAAACACAACCAGATGGTAAAATTTTAGTTGGAGGAAGCTTTACAACCTTTCAAGGACAGTCTCAAAATAGAATTGTACGATTGAACTCGGATGGAGCTAAAGATACTTCTTTTGATATAGGAAACGGTCCGAATAACTCAGTTAGTGATATTGTAATTCAACCTGATGGTAAAATTTGGTTGGGAGGGCATTTTACTGTTTTTGATGGTACTATTAGTTCATCTTTGGTTCGCTTGTATGGTGATAGTGTTTTGTCACGGTCAGAAGTTGATAGCAATTCACTTATTGTGTTCCCAAATCCTGTACAATCGATACTAACAATTAATGCAACAACTAAAATTGAAAGTCTGGGAATTTATGATAGTAGCGGTAAAAATATTTTTAATACGTTTGACAGCAATTCAGTTAATGTATCGAATCTTAGTCCAGGGTTATATCTAGTAAAAGCTTATACAGATGGAAATTTTATTACTAAAAAGTTTATCAAGCAATAAGTAGTTTTATAGAATCTTCTATTGTTATCCGAAAGATTTATAAAACTAAAATAACAATCTGGAGGTTGTAAATAATTTATTAGTAAAAAAAACATACTAAAAATAAGTCAGAACAGAATTTTAATTTTGGTTCTGACTTTATCTTTTTAGGATCCGACCGAGAGGCTATCCACAAGTATTTAATTTATTTCTCAATTACTTTAACTAAAAATTAATAACTGTTAGCATCGCATTATTTGCCTTATGGCGTAATTTTATGCGATATGAAAACGAACAAAAGAAAAGGGTTTAAATTCACTTCCTATCAGGCTCCAAACCTTTCGCCATTCGACAAGCTTTTTGAAATTTTCAAGGAGCTGATCGTTCATACTTCGGGCGATTTTGACGAGGCAATTGACTGGTTGCGGGAACTGGACACCGAATATAAACTCACCGATGAAAACTACACCATCGATGATTTTGTAGAAGATTTAAAGAAGAAAGGCTACGTCAAGGAAGAACTAAAAGGCGACGGCACTCAAGGAACAGGATTGACGGCAAAAACTGAACGCTTGATCCGTCAACAAGCCCTGAATCAGATTTTTGGGAATTTAAACAAGAGCGGTTCGGGCAATCACAAGACGAAACAGAGTGGGGCTGGAGATGAATTTACGGGTGAGTTGCGAGAGTTTCAATTTGGCGACAGCCTAGAAACCATTTCCCTGACCGAGAGTTTGAAGAATGCCCAAATCAACAACGGCATGGACGGTTTTAAAATTACCGAAAATGATCTGATTGTAGAAGATGCCCATTTCAAAGCTCAAATGAGTACGGTCTTAATGATTGACATTAGCCACAGTATGATTTTATACGGCGAAGACCGCATTACGCCTGCGAAAAAAGTAGCAATGGCACTTGCCGAATTGATCACCACACGTTATCCGAAAGATACATTAGACATCATTGTTTTTGGAAACGATGCATGGGTTATTTCCCTAAAAGATGTCCCGTACCTTACCGTAGGACCTTACCATACCAACACGGTAGCAGGTTTGCAACTAGCAATGGATATCTTACGCAGAAAAAGAAACACCAACAAGCAGATTTTTATGATTACCGACGGAAAGCCAAGCTGTGTCCGGGAAAAGGACGGCTCCTATTATATGAACAGCAATGGCTTGGACGAATACATCGTAGAGAAATGTTATACTCAAGCTGCCCAAGCCAGAAAACTACACATTCCCATAACGACTTTTATGATTGCAAACGACCCGTATCTACAAAGGTTTGTGAATAATTTCACGGAAGCCAATCAAGGAAAAGCATTTTATACTGGATTAAAAGGTTTAGGAGAGATGATTTTTCAGGATTATGAAGCGAATAGGAAGAAGAGGGTGAAATAAGTGATCAGTGATCAGTGTTCAGTCGCAGTTTGCAGTTTCAAGATGAAGTAAGGCAGTATAGTATTAAGATTGATGTATTAATTTTTAAGACAGAAGTATTAAGTAGTAAGACTTTGTAAAGCTTAATGAACCTTAACTTCTTAATGGTTTAAACTTACAGCTTATACTTATAACTTATAACGTACAACCTATAACTTATAACGTGCAACTTAAAACAATAATGGTTTAAATAAAAAAAATGAAAATAGAAAATATAAAAACGTTTGGCGAATTAAAGATGTCGGGTTATCAATCAAAAGGCATCAAGAATGAGTTGCGTGACAATTTAAAGAAAAGCATCCAATCTGGAGTTTCTGCTTTTCAAGGGATTCATGGTTTTGAGAATACGGTGATTCCGGAGTTGGAAAGAGCTATTTTGTCGCGACATAACATTAATTTGTTGGGACTTCGCGGTCAAGCCAAAACACGACTGGCGAGGCTGATGGTGGGATTGTTGGACGAATGGATTCCGTTTGTCGCAGGTTCAGAGATCAACGATGATCCTTTTCATCCGATATCCCGTTTTGCAAAGGATTTACTTGCCGAAAAAGGCGATGATACTCCGATAGAATGGTTGCACCGTGACGAGCGTTTCTTCGAAAAGCTAGCAACTCCTGATGTAACCGTTGCAGATTTGATTGGCGATATCGATCCGATTAAGGCGGCAAATTTGAAACTGTCCTATGCTGATGACAGGGTGTTGCACTTCGGGATGATTCCGAGGGCAAACCGCTGTATTTTTGTCATAAATGAATTGCCGGATTTGCAGGCGAGAATCCAAGTAGCACTGTTTAATATCCTTCAAGAAGGCGACATCCAGATTCGAGGATTCAAGTTGAGAATGCCACTGGACATGCAGTTTGTTTTTACCGCAAATCCAGAAGATTACACGAACAGAGGAAGCATCGTTACGCCTTTGAAAGACCGAATTGGTTCTCAAATCCTGACGCATTATCCAGAGAACATCACCATTGCAAGAACGATTACGGAACAAGAAGCCAAGTTGGACGGACGTCAGTCGGAATTGGTTTATGTACCAGTTTTGGCGAAAGATGTATTGGAGCAGATTAGTTTTGAAGCCAGAGAAAGCGAATACATCGATCCTAAAAGTGGCGTGAGTGCCAGGATGAGCATCACGGCTTTTGAAAATCTGTTGAGTACTGCCGAACGCCGTGCCTTGATGAATGGCGAAGAACAAACTACAGTAAGGTTGACGGATTTTATGGGGATCATTCCTTCTATTACAGGGAAAGTGGAATTGGTTTACGAAGGCGAACAGGAAGGAGCGGCCTTTGTGGCACAAAACCTGATTGGTCAGGCTGTAAAGACGCTTTTTGAAAACTATTTCCCTAAGATAGAAAAGCTCAACCACCCGAATGCTGTGGATCCTTATCAGGAAATAACCGATTGGTTTTTCAACGAAAGTGGCTTTGAACTTACCGACGATTCAAGCACGGAAACCTATAATTCAATCATCGATGAAATTGCCCCTTTGAATAACTTTATCGAAAAATACCAACCGACCTCACTGATGGATGATAGAAGATTCCTGAAGGAGTTTTTGTTATGGGGATTGGTGGAACATAAGAAATTGAGCAAGGAACGCTATGCCGAAGGGACTATGTTTAAGGATTTGTATGGGAATTATATCAGCAAGTTTTAAATAATTTATTTTTTTATTGAAGAAAGGCTTCGTTTGGTATTGTGCTGAACGAAGCCTTTTTTTGTGGGATTCGGATTGATGATACTACGAAGCAAACCGATTGGATTTTGGTAAAAAGTGTTGGCTTTTTTAATGTTTTAGGAAATGTAAAATAATGATTATCCTTTTAGCATAGGGTGCGTCAAAGGCAAGGGTGGGGGTTTTACTGTTTTGCTATACGGTTCATATTCAGATAGTATATTTTTTAGATGTTAATAAAAAACATTTTTATAATTAAATTTTGAAAATAGGAGGGATGGTTTGTCATTTTTAGTTTTTATTGTAGTAAATTTATAGTACCCAATATCTATTATAAATAAAAATACAATTTCGGAGTAATCTAGCTTATGAACTAAACATTACTTTTATCAATAGTTTCCAAAACATTGGCAACTATAGGTGTTTTGTGTTTCTTAAAAACCTACTTTATGAAACAACTGTACAAGATATTTATCCTGTTACTAATTGTATTGAATGGCAATCAGTTGTACAGCACTACAAGAAGCACACCCTTGCTGCTTGAAGATCTTACCTTTTTGCCTACCGCTACTATCACTGCCAATAAGTTTTTGACTTGTGTGGACAGCACTAGTCCAATAGTTACTTTTATTGGTGCTGGAGGTACTGCTCCTTATACTTTTTCCTATACTATTGATGGAGTGCTGCAACCTGAAATTACAACTGTTTCAGACAATAGCATCAGTGTTTTGGTTCCGACCAATACTCCAGGACCTATAACCTATCAGCTTGTCAGCGTTACAGACAGTAGTGGAACACAGTCACAGACAACCTCCGTTACAATCAATATTATTAATCCCACGGTAGATTTTACTTCTGATTCAAGTGCTTCAACCTGTTCTGGAGATGTTATTGTTTTTACTTCACAAATTAGCAACGGTACACCTACTTATACCTATCAATGGGATTTTGGAGATGGTAACACCTCAAACCTTGAAAATCCTACCCATACGTTTAACTCTTTTGGTTGCGGAACAGCTACTTTTACGGTCTTGCTTACCATTTTCGATGCTAATGGATGTTCGGCAACAATAAGCCATCAAGTGACTGTCAAACAGCAACCGAATATCAGTTTTGTGGATCAGGTGAATCCGTTTGACCCTTTTAGCAATTGTTTTAATGCCTCATCCCTGAGTCCGGATTATGAAATAACGGTAGGGAATAGCTCTTCAAGCACCTGTATCGTTTCCTATTCGATAAATTGGGGCGATGGGAACACAGAGAACAATGTTGTTTTTCCGATATCCCACATCTATAATCAACTTGGAGCCTATGATATGGTCATTACAGCTTTGGGAACAAACGGTTGCAGTGTTTCCCAATCCTATCTGGTTAAAAACGTAACCAATCCGTCGGGTGGACTCACCAGTCCAGGAAACACTCAAAACCTATGTGCTCCAACAGCTCCTTTGCAATTTATGATTTCAAACTGGGGTATGAACTCACCAGAAACAACCTATCAGCTTACTTATGGCGATGGCACTCCTCCGTTGGTACTCACACAAAGCCAATTAATGGCATCGCCTTATTATAACGCAGCAAACCCTGCACTTTCCCAGAATTATCCTGTGCCACATTCTTATGCCGTTTCCAATTGTCCGGCTACACAGTTTGTTGCACGATTGAGAGTAACGAACGCCTGTGGTTCAACTACCTTTACAGTTGATAACATCATTATCTTGGAACCAGCCGAACCGGAATTTACGGCTCCTGCAATTGCCTGTGAGGATACAAATATCTTTTTTGACAATACGACGAGTGTTGGTTTCGGACCTAATTGTACCCAGAATGCCCTCTATACTTGGAATTTTGGTGATGGTACACCGATTGTAACGTTATCACCTCCTGCTTCTCCAGACATCAACCATACTTTTACAACACCTGGAACCTATACCGTTTCATTGTCGGCAACCAATTTCTGTGGTGCTACCGCTCCGTTTACAAAAACGATCTGTATCGAGAGTCCGCTTGCTTCGCAATTTTCCTTGAACAGTTCAGAAGGTTGCATCCCTTTTGCAGTTACGGCTACAAATACGACAGATATCTCTCAGGCTTGCGAAACACCAAACTACTTATGGACTGTAGCGTATGCTGATGGAAATTGTGGTACAGCATCCGATTACACTTTTACGAACGGAACAAGCTCGGCTTCGGCCAATCCTTCCTTTCTTTTTGCCAGTGGCGGTACTTACACCCTGACATTGACAGCAACAAATTCCTGCAGCAGTTCCACCACTTCTCAGATAATAACCGTTAAACAGCCACCTACGGCTACTATTGATCCTATTGCCGATGTCTGTGGACCAGTAACGCTAAACCCGACTGCTACAATCAATAGCTGTGCACCAGCCTCGGAAGTCTTGACCTATACTTGGAACTTTCCAGGAGGTTTGCCTGCCACTTCCAATGCCGCTGTACCCGGACCCATTACTTATAATGCTCCTGGCGATTATACCATTTCCTTTACGGTTTCGAACGGCTGTGGGGCCTCGGTTGTAGCAACAGAAACCTTTACGGTGAAAGCAGTTCCTGTGATTATGAATACCGATTTGACACAAACCATTTGTTCTGGCTCTCCAACCACTGCAATAACCCTGACTTCGGATGTTCCTGGAACAACTTTTTCTTGGACGGCAACAGCAACAGCAGGTATTTCTGGATTTATACCTTCAGGATCGACCAGTGTTATTCCTGTCCAAACCATTGTGACGACCAATCCAGCTTCTGGAACGGTTACTTATAGTATAACCCCAAGCTTGGACGGATGTGTTGGAGCTGTTGTAAATTATACCATTACTGTAGATCCGGCACCGGTTATTACTTCACAGCCTATTTCTAATTCAATCTGTGAAGGCGGAACGTTGCCAGACTTATCCGTTGCCTATATAAATGGAGGAGTACCTGCCTATCAATGGTATTCAAATACGGTAAATTCTACCATTGGAGCCACATTGATTCCGGGTGAAACCAATGCAGTATTTACGCCACCATCCGTAACGGTGGGTGTAACCTATTATTTTGTAGCCCTCACTTTTCCATCAGGAGGAGGATGCTCGAGCATTACTTCGGATATTGCAAGTATTGAGGTTACACCTGGAACCATAATCACTACACAACCAACTTCAACTCAAAATTTATGTGTAGGAGCGACAATTGAAAATCCCTTAACAGTAGCCTATTCGGGTGGAGCAGGAACACCTTCCTTTCAATGGTATTCCAATACAACAAATGCCAACACAGGAGGAACTTTGATTGCGGGAGCTACCAGTGCTGCTTATACACCACCGGTTTTTACTACGTCTGGAACATTTTATTACTATGTAGTGGTTACCCTCTCAGGAAGTGGTTGTGGACCTGCAACGAGTGATGTGGCGGAAATTATTGTAGTCAATGATCCAGTAATTACGAGCCAGCCGTTGGCTTCTCAAATTCTATGTGCAGGAGTACAGCCAACAGACTTGAGTGTAGCTGTATCAGGAGGAATTGGTATTTTTACCTATCAGTGGTTCAGAAATATAGCAAACAACACTACCTCAGGAACACTAATTGCTGGAGCCACAACTCCTAACTATACGCCACCTACGGCAACTGCAGGAACCACTTATTATTATGCAGTCATTACCCAGACGGGAATAGGGTGTAATGTAACCTCTGCAACGGCGGCGGTAATTGTGAATCCAGCACCATCTATTGTTGCACAACCTGCATCCAGTACTATTTGCTTGGGACAAGTACCTACACTTTTATCCGTTTCGTATGCAAACGGGGTAGGAACACCTACTTTTCAATGGTATTCCAATACAGTAGAAAGTACAGTTGGGGCAATACCAATTTCAGGCGCTAATACGGACAGTTATGCACCTCCTTTTTCATCCGTTGGAATATTGTACTATTTTGTAGTAATCACTTTTTCGGATGGAGGATGTACAGAAGCAACGTCGGATATTGCCGCAGTTTCTATCAACGAACGACCAGAAATCAGTAGTGGAACAATCGTCATCTGCAGTGGAAATACGTTTACGTTTGTTCCAAATACACCTGGAGATATCGTCCCAACAGGAACAATGTACACTTGGTCAACACCAGTAGTAAGTCCCGCCGGAACCATTACAGGAGCCGCTGCGTCAACAACTCCTCAGAGTACGATCAGTCAAAATTTAATCAATACCACCAATTCACCCGCAACGGTCACTTACACCGTTACGCCAATTTCAGGAATCTGTCCTGGAGCGGTCTTCACAGTCACTGTAACCGTAAATCCATCGGTAAATCCAAATGCGGTAGTGGTGGTCAATACTTGTTTTGGAGTCAACAGCGGCGCCATCCAAACCAACATCACAGGTGGTGTTCCTTTTCCTACGGGAGATCCTTATGTTATTTTGTGGTCGGGGCCAAATGGTTTTACATCATCGGCACCAAACATTTCCAATCTGGCAGCGGGTGTTTATCAACTTTCAGTAACAGATCAGGGAGGTTGTCCGTTTTCAGGGAGCTTTACCATTACTGAACCTGCCGATATTGTCATTACAACCGATAGCGAAACAGATATAACCTGTTTTGGAGATGCCAACGGGGCAATTTCTATTTCGGTTTCTGGCGGTACCGGAGCCTATACTTACAATTGGACAAAAGATACAGCACCCTTTGCGACAACCGAAGACTTGAGTAATTTGGGACCTGGAGTATATGAGGTTTCGGTATCGGATGCCAATGGTTGCGGTCCGAAAACGGCTAGTTTTACCATAACCGAGCCACCAGTTTTAACACTGGCACTGGCCAATCAGGTTGACGTAATTTGTTTTGGTGCTGCAACTGGATCGATTTCAGTGAATGTTGCAGGAGGAACTCCAGCTTATACGTTTACCTGGACTGGACCTAATGGCTTTATAAGTAACACTCAAAATTTAAACAACATCCCAGCCGGTGTTTATAATCTTACATTGATGGATGCTTCAGGATGTAATCAAAATTTGACCGTGACGATAAACCAGCCAACCGAAATAATAATTACCGCAACAAAAACAGAAATTGCGTGTTTTGGATCCAATAATGCCTCGATCAGCGTGACTGTTACGGGAGGAAATGCTCCGTATCAAATTGCATGGAGCAATCTCGGAACAGGATTTTTTCAGGACAATCTTTCCTCTGGCGATTATACCATTACCATTACGGATGCTTCCAATTGCGTAAAATCAATAACCGTCAATATCCCTGAGGCTCCTCTTTTTGACATCAATCCAGTAGCAACCAATATTTCATGTTTTGGTGCAAACGACGGAAGCATTAACCTGAACCTCGTAGGGGGATTGGCTCCCGTTACCTTGGTTTGGAGCGATGGTTCCAATGCAGGAACAGTCAGAAACAACCTCTCGGCAGGAACCTATACCGTAACCATTACCGACAGCAAGCCGTGTGTCATTACCGAAACCTTTATTATCGTTGAGCCACAAGCATTGGTTTTGTCCGCTAATGTTACCGATGCCTTCGATTGTAATAACGCCAACAGCGGCGCCATTAACCTTTTGGTTTCGGGTGGTACCGCACCTTTTACATACACTTGGTCCAACGGTGTTACCATTGAAGACCTGGTCAATATTCCGGCAGGCAATTATCAGATAACGGTAACCGATGCAAGGGGATGTTCCCAAAACGCCTTGTATGTAGTGAACCGACAAGCCCCTCTTGTAATTGCTGTAGATACCGAAACAATTGCCGATTGTGAAGCAGAAACAATCAATCAGCTATTCGAAGCGCAGGTTTCAGGAGGAGTGCCACCATATCAGCTCAACTGGTCTAGCGGGACGGTGAGTGGTGCCAACAACGAATTGATGGAAACCAGCCAAAGTGGTACGGTAATCCTTTCAGTAACCGATGTTTTGGGCTGTACCGCGACGTATAGCTTTAGCGTTGAGGTGCCAAATATTGGAAGTACTTCCTTCACCCAGACTTCCTTCGCCTTTAATGCTTTCGGAAGCTATTCCATCAACGATCCGATACAGTTTACCAATACTTCAACCGGTGATTATGAATCGCTTGTGTGGGATTTTGGCGACGGTATTGTTTCTTCAGAAGAAAATCCAATCCACATCTACACAAGGGAAGGAACCTATGAGGTGAAGCTTACAGCAGTTTATCCTTTCGGTTGCACCTATGTCTATACCGTAACCCTGCTGATTGATCAAGGTTATAAACTTATGATGCCAACAGGCTTCACGCCTAATGCCGATAACATTAACGATACTTTTACACCTGTATTTACAGGAATGACAAGCATCGAAATGAGCGTTTATGATACCTGGGGCGAGATGATTTATTTTGAAAAAGGCGAAAGCATCCGAGGATGGGACGGAACCATAAAAGGGAGTGCCGCCGAAAACGGAAACTATTTCTTCAAAGTCAATGCCACAACCTTCTATGGAGGTGAGGTAAAGCAGGACGGAACGCTCACATTAATAAAATAAACTTGACAGATGAAACTAAGAATCCTCTCATTGCTATTCATTCTAGGTTTTGCTGTCAAGGTAAAAGCCCAAGACCCTATTTTTACCCAATATTTTATGGTTCCGGAAACCTTAAATCCGGGATTTACAGGTTTTCTGGAAACTACAAAGATTGGTGTCCTGCACAGGACCCAATGGCCCGATCTTAATTTTAGGGTAGATACCGATTATGGTTTTGTAAATACTTGGCTTGAAGAAATGAACAGTGGGATAGGGGTAAGTGTAATGAACCATCGCGAAAAAAACACCAGCTATAATTTTACACAGGCGAACCTCAGTTATGCCTACCGTGTCCAGATTTCAGACAGCTGGTATTTTCGTCCCGCAATAGAAATCGGATTTGGAAACAAGAGTTATGGCTTTCAGAATGTTATCTTGGAGGATCAGATCAATATAGGTGCTGGAACGATAAATCCGATAAGCATCGATCCTATACGGCTCAACAGCAAGGTGAATTTCTTTGATGTCTCTGCCGGGATGCTTGTTAACAACGAAAACAGCTGGTTTGGGGCCTCATTGAAGCATCTCAATAGCCCAAATATCTCCTTCACCGAGAACGGAAATGTTCCATTAGATATGTTCTTTTCGGCCAATGCTGGACACGAATTTCGACTTGCCGACTATCTGGATGTTATGATTTTTCCAGTTGATACAAAGGTTTTGCTTACCGCCAATTATATGAAGCAAGGCGAATACAACCGACTGGACATTGGTGGAGGATTGGTCTTCAACAGGCTTTTCTTCGGGGTCACAGCCGCCACAAATCCATTAAAAAATACGCCAAATGGCCATCTGGTTTCTTCCGTAAATGCCTATGGTGGGTTGTATTGGGACCATTTCAAATTTGGATATTCCTATGATTTCAATGTCTCCTCGATTGGAAGGACTGGCGGAGTTTATGAAATTTCCATTATCTATCAGTTTGATATTGATGGTAATTGTCTAGGATGTCCGACATATTATTGAGCGTCAACTTCAACTAAGAGTAAAGTTTTTGCACGATACATTTTTGCTTATTCTACTACAAAAATTTAAAAATATCTTACAAGTTTTCTATTATAAGCTATATGAAAAGAGGTTTTAAGACTTTCTGACAAGCTTATTTTGTTACTTTCATAACACTTTCAACCTACTATTAGTGCATAACTTCGCAAATACTTAACGTTTTTATGCTAAAAAAAAATTTCAATCAATTAAAATTTCTACCTTGCGTGGCTTTTTAAATTAAAAAAAATGAAATCAAAATTTACAATTAACCCGATTGTAGTACTACTTTTTTTAGTGTTTTTTTCTTGTCAAAAATCCTTTTCGCAATCTCCACAGTGTCCACAAGTTGAAAGTATTTTGGTTGCGGCTTGTAGCCCTACCACAAATACCGAGGGCTATAATGAAATGGTACGCTTTAGGGTTGGATCCAATGCTATAAATGTAAGTGCTATAAATGTTACTTGGGCAACAGTGGCTAATGCTTGGCAAGGTCTTATCCAAAATAGTACAACTCAAGCAAAAGTTGCTACACTTAATGCGGCAATTGATTTAGCAGGAGGTTGTGGCAATTTGATAGAGCCTACAAATGGTGTTCTTCCAGCTAACGCTTCAGTTATTCTAGTAACTAGTTATTTAATGAATACTACTTCAAATTCATTTGGAGCATTAAATGAAAATACTTATATCATTTTCCAGAATAACCCTGATGAAACAGATGGCCATTTTGGTAACTATAATGCTACACCTGCTTTAAGAACTCTAATTATGTCTTTTGGAGGAGGTTGTAATGATACAGTTACTTATCAAAGAGCATCTCTATCAAATGCCATGGGAGATACTGTTTTGTTCACAACTGCAGGAGTACCTACTTATGTCAATTATGGTTGTTCTGCTCCAACACAGCCTTTTTCCGTAGATGCAGGACCTGCAACGCTTGCTCCTTGTGCAGGAACAACAATCAATTTAGCAGGAACCGCTCAAGGACAGCAATCTGTGAGTTGGACTGCGGCAAGTGGCACTTTTTCAAATAGCACTAATTTGTCAAGCACTTATACTGTTCCTGCCAATGCTGCCGGACAGGTTATTACTTTAACCTTAACTGCAACCAACACATGTGGTGCGACTATAACCGATACGATCACATTAACGGTTGGAAACAGCGTCACACCAACGTTCAATTTGCCGACAACGCTTTGTAATGGTGCCACAGCTCCAGCTTTGCCACCTACTTCTACAAACGGAATCACAGGAACGTGGTCGCCAACAGCAATCAGCAATACGGCAAACGGAACCTATGTGTTTACACCTGCAACAGGACAATGTGCAACTGCTTTCACATTAAGTGTGATAGTGGGAACTACCACAACACCAACATTCAATTTGCCAACAGCAATTTGTTCTGGAACAACAGCTCCCGCTTTACCAACCACTTCAACAAATGGAATTACAGGAACTTGGTCGCCAGCCGTTATTAACAATACAACCAACGGAAGCTATACTTTTACGCCAACTGCAGGACAATGCAGTGTTCCTTTTACCTTAAATGTAGTAATCAGCAACAGCATTACACCAATATTTACAATTGCCAATACCATATGTAGCGGTTCGACTGCACCATCTTTGCCAACAACTTCAAACAACGGACTCACAGGAACTTGGTCGCCAGCTGTAATCAGTAATACTGCAAATGGAGCTTATGTTTTTACACCAACGGCAGGACAATGTGGAGTTCCTTTTACCTTGAACGTTACAGTAACAACTACGGTTGCTCCAACATTTGCAATCTCTAATAATTTCTGTAACGGAAGTGTGGTTCCAGTTCTACCAACAACCTCCAATAATGGAATCACAGGAACTTGGTCGCCAACAGCCATCAATAATACTACAAACGGAAATTATATTTTTACACCAACGACAGGACAATGTGCTTCTACTTTTACGTTGAATGTAACGGTAAGTCCTATCGCAACTCCAACTTTTAATATTTCAAATACGCTTTGCAGTGGCACTACGGCTCCTCTTTTGCCAGCTACTTCTGCAAATGGAATTACGGGAACTTGGTCGCCAGCGATAATCAGTAATACCACCGATGGAAGCTATGTGTTTACACCAAATGCAGGACAATGTAGTTCATCCTTCACGTTGAATGTAACAGTTACGAATTCAATTTCGCCGACATTTACAATTACGGATACTTTTTGCAACGGAACTACGGCACCAGTTTTACCAGCGACTTCGAATAACGGAATCATAGGAACTTGGTCGCCATCTGTAATCAGCAATACTACCAGCGGAGCTTATCTATTTACTCCAAATGCAGGACAATGTGGAGAAAATTTCACTTTAAATGTAACGGTTACACCAACGGAGACCCCAGATTTTGCAACAACGCTTACAATTTGCAACGGACAAACAGTTCCAGCTTTAGCTACAACTTCTCCAAATGGAATTACGGGTAGTTGGAGTCCGTCATCAATAGATAACACAGCAAACGGGACCTATGTGTTTACTCCAAATGCAGGACAATGTGCCATTTCATTGACATTGCAAGTCATGCTTAGTACCTTTGAAATTGATTTCGATCAGAAGTGTGTGGAGGGAGAATTTATAGTTACGGCACTTCCGCTTAACGATTCTTTTGATCCAAATACAGCAAATTATCTTTGGAAAAATAGCCAAGGTATTACGGTTGGAACAAACGAAGAGACCTTAAATATTACCGATTTAATGAACGTTACCACTATAACATTCCCTGCAACATACACGGTAACAGTATCCAATACAGCAGGTTGCTCAACAACTGAAAATGTAATCATTTATGGAGCTTTTTGTACTATACCAAAAGGAATTTCTCCCAACAACGACAACAGTAATGATTCATTTGACCTGACTGGTTTGGGAGTGGATGATATAAAGATTTACAACCGATACGGAACAGAGGTATTCCATCAAAGAAATTACACCAACCAGTGGAAAGGCCAAACCGATAAAGGAGATGAATTGCCAACAGCAACTTATTTTTATGTGATCAAGAAAAACACAGGAGAAAGCGTTACGGGCTGGGTTTACATCAACCGATAATAGGCTTAAATTGCAGTATAAACCAAGAAACCCGGAACGTAAAAGTTTCGGGTTTCTTTATTATTTAAAGTTTTATAGAATTGTTTTTTTGCATTCAACTTGTTTGGTTATGAGTTTTCGAAGATAAAAAAACCGGCTGATTAAACCGGTTCCTCCTATTTATTTTTTCTCTTTTAAGCTTTTTTCTCTATCTTTTTTAGCCTGTGCTCGGTCTTTTATGGCTTGTTCTCTATCTTTTTGGGCTTGTGCTCTGTCCTTTTGTGCTTGTTCTCTATCTTTTTGGGCTTGTGCTCTGTCCTTTTGTGCTTGTTCTCTATCCTTTTGAGCTTGAGCTCTGTTTTCTTCTCTTATTTTTCTTGCCTCTTCACGTTCTTCTCTTGACAGTTCGCGACCGTTGTGCATTTCTGTTTGAACTTCTTTTTCTATCTGAAGGCTAAACTCCTGCATCTTTTTTTCAAATGCCTTCATTTCTGCCTCAAACACTTTCATTTCTTTTTCAAACTGTTGCATATCTTTGTCAAATGCTTCCGTATTAGGATTCATGGCATCCATCTTCTTGGCGTATTCTTCCATTTCCTTTTCCCACTTCTTCATTTCAGTAGAATTCATCTTGGCTTCAAACTTTTTCATATCCTCTTCAAATTTGTCCCATGCCTTTTTGTTGCTTTCAGTTTGAGGAGTGGTTGGAGGTGTTGGAGGCGTTGGCGGAGTAGGGAAATTTGGCGGCGTTGGAGGCAAAGGATAATTAGGTACAGCCGGTGGCATTGGAGGCATTGGTGGGGTAGGTGGCGTGATATTGCTGTAACTATAAGCTGTAGCATAAGCCACTTCGTTAACTTCTTCGTCATCACCCACAATTTTAACAGTAGCTATGTTTTCTTGAAAACCAACTCTTCCCTTACCATTTGAATCAATTTCCCTAATAAATACTATGGGTTCAATAGGGTTGTTGCCTGATACTTGTTTTACTTGTTCGTTGCCAAGATTGTCTTTATAGGATATCTTAATGGCAATAATTTCACCCTTTTTGTTCCTTTTGATTTTAGAGAATTTCATGATAACGCCTTGTTCCTTCAAGAGTTTTGCATCGCTTTCGAATTCTTCGTCTGGCGTGTCCTTCTTCCACCTCATTTTGATAATGGCCATCGTGTCAGATGAAAGGGTTTCCTCATTAGAGGTAGCAAATACTTCTGTTTCCTTTTCCTGTGCCACAACTTTCACCTGAAACTGCCACATGAATACGGCCAATGCAGGAACAATGATGGCATACTTCCAGGAGTTCCATCGCTTTGATTGATTTTTGTTTAACATAACGATTCGTTTTTTGATTAATGATTGAAAAAAATGATTACTGATGGCAACACAACTCTCGTGTGTTGTTATTTTCAAGAGCGTAAACTGATACGCCTTCTTATCGGATATATTCTTAAAGGCATCACTGTCGGCAATAAACTCCAGGTTCTGCATGATGGCCTTTTTGTAGAACCACACAAAAGGATTCCACCAAAATGCGATACAAAAGATACGTGCGATTAATACGTCAATCGTATGATTCTGGGAACAATGCACCTTCTCGTGTTCCAGGATGTTTTGCATCTCCACCTCGCTATACAATCCCGGATTGTAAACGATATAATTAAAGTAGGAGAAAGGAGCAATGTTTTCCTCTACATTCACAAACTTATAATCTTCCTGCTGATAGACTTTTTTTCCTTTTAAAACTTTCTTCAAGGCATAATAATCCAGTGCAAATTTCACCAGCAGGGCTAAAATACCAAGTGCATAAACTCCTATTGCCACCCATAGCCAATTTATTTCGAAAGTCTTTTCCGGCACCACTGTCACAACGGCTTCGGCAGGGCCATTCCAATTATAGTCAACTCGCGGAACCGATGCAGTTGCTGGAACATAGCCTACAACAGGTGCTGGCTCTACCCAAATCGTTTTCTTAAAAGTAACCACAGGCAAAACAACTGAAATAACTAACCCAAATAGTAAAAACCATCGGTTACTTTTAAAAAAAGTCTCTTTTCTCAAGAAAAAATAATAAGCCGACAAGAACAATACGATCAATGCCCCCGATTTGATGAAGTATAAAAGGATTGGTTCCATAGCGTGTTATTTATTTTTTTCGATCATATCCAGAATTTCCCTCAGCTCATCGGCAGAAATTTTTTCTTCCTTTGCAAAAAAGGATACCATGTTCTTATAGGAGCTATTGAAATAATTATCAATTGCCGTATTCATAAATTTTTTCCTGTAGTCTTCCTTCTTAACAATAGGAAAGTATTGGTGGGTGTTCCCAAAAGCATTGTGGGAAACAAAACCTTTCTCTTCCAGATTCCTAATAGTGGTGGAGAGTGTATTATAATGGGGTTGCTCTTCGGTAATCTCAGCCATCACTTCTTTTACAAATGCTTTTTCGAGCTTCCATAAAATGTGCATGATCTCTTCTTCCTTATTGGTTAACTTTTGCATGTGTTTTTAATTTGAAACAAACATACAACTGTTTTTTTAGTTACACAACTATAAAACTAGTTAATTAACGAAAAAAATAGTTTTTATCTTTTTTGAAGAAGATTCTATTTCTCCAAAAAGCCAATAATCACAAGAGTTCACACAAAATAAGTTCGTAAAAATTTGTGCAATTCGTGCCGAAAAATTCTCGTTACTATTTATTAGATAGACTAATCTAAATGTTCTACTTTGCTTTTAGGCGTTCTTTGCTTAATAGTTTGTGAAGATACACACAGGAGAGTACTGCCAAAGCCCCGAGGCCTCCCATAAAGATCCAATTATTCTGGTAGCCGAAGCTAGAAATCATTTCCATGCCAATTTTCGAACTACCTATATGTGCCAGGCTGAAGCTCATCGTAAAGAATCCCATATAACGTCCTTCATGTCCTTTTGGAGCACGACTCAAGGCAAATGAATTGGAAAATGGAAAGATAAAGATCTCTCCGAAGGTCATCAATAGCATACTGATGACTAAAACGCCCACCCAGGCATTCATCAAAAGCACCACAAAACTAAAAGTCATCATCAGCGAACCCCAAAAGATAAGTTTCATTTTATCGACACTGTTTCGTTCGAAGATACTCACGAGAGGCATTTCCAAGAAAAAGATAATCAAGCCGTTCATGGTCATCAGCAATCCGGTTTGAAACTCCGTTAAGCCATACATTTCTTTATGATAGAGTGGAAGGGTGGTAAATATTTGGAAGAAAATCATCGCCGTGGCAAAACTTACAAAGAGAAAAATCCAAAAGATGCTGTCCTTAAAAACAGAAGTAACTACAGCTTGCTCTTGGTGTTCGCTTCCTTGTAATATTGGTTTTTTCTTCTCTTTCACCAACATTGCAAATATTAAAATCGAAATAATGCACGAAGAGCCATCAACCCAAAACAATCCTTGGTATCCAATTCCCATGATGATCAAGCCCCCCAAGAGCCGGACCTGCCGCAAAACCAAGATTTACAGCCAATCTTACTAACGTAAAGGCTCGGGCCCTGTTTTCTGGCTTCGCATACGTTCCTAATGAAACAAACATTGCTGGACGAAACATATCGGCAATGGTCATTATAGAAAACATGGCAATGCACAATCCAATATAGGAGGTAACAAATTGAATCGTAAAGAACAGTAAACCACTGGTAAACAGACTGAATATCATTATCTTATAGAAACCAATCTTGTCGGATAGTTTTCCGCCAAGCCAAGAACCCAGCATAGAACCCAATCCGAAACAAACCATGATCCAACCCACTTGGCTGTAGGTAAAATTTAAATCCTCCTTTAAATATTTGGACAGAAACGGCAAAACCATTGTTCCCGCTCGGTTGATAAAGGTGATGATGGCCAGAATCCAGATTTCTCTCGAAAAACCTCGAAAATTATTGATGTAACGGTTAAAACCAGCTTGAAGCATTTTTGTTTTGGTATAAGAATCTTAAAGAAGTGGTTGCAAAGTTCTTAAAAATCTCTTTTTGAACGGCAATTCATCCATTATAATTTTATTATTTTTACAAAAATTATTTCAATGAAAATCCTGCTCCATTTTGTTTTCCTTTTTATTATATCGAATGCTTTTTCTCAAGATAAATTTGATAAATCTGCCACCGAAGCTTTTCAGAATAACCTGGACAAGGAATTTTTCGAAGCCGATAAATCACCCTTGACCGAAGAAGATAGAAAACACTTCAAGGGTTTGGATTTTTTTCCGATTGATGAAAAATTTGCTGTCGTGGCAACCTTTGTAAAATCAAAAGGCGAGAAATCATTCGAGATGAAAACCACCACCGATAGAACACCGATGTATAGAAAATATGGAGAATTGCATTTTAAGTTGGACGGAAAGGATTTCAAATTAGATGTGTTCCAAAACCTGGATTTGATGAAAAAGAAAGGCTTCAAGGACTATTTGTTTCTTCCTTTTTCCGATCTTACATCTGGAAATGAAAGCTACATCGGAGGAAGATATATTGATATGAAAGTCCCAAAAGGAAAAAACGTCCTAATTGATTTCAATCAGGCCTATAATCCGTATTGTGCTTATAATCCAAAATATTCTTGTCCGTTAGTACCGCTTCAAAACGATTTGATGGTGGAGATAAAAGCGGGTGTGAAAAAATTCCACGATTGATGCAGTATTTCAATCTTCATACACATCAATTTACGAACGACGATGAGGTATTGGAATTGGTCAATCAATATCCAAAATCGTTTGATGCATCAATTCCTTATTTCTCTATAGGAATACATCCTTGGTATATAAAGGAAGAAGATGTAGCCGAAGAATTAAGGATCATAGAAGATAAAATTCAACGCGAAAATTGTTTGGCACTTGGCGAATGCGGTTTGGATAAAAGAATCGAGGTGCCGTTTGATTTACAAGTTGAGGTTTTCGAAAAGCAATTGGCTTTGGCCGAAAAATATAAGCTTCCAGTTGTTTTGCATTGTGTGGCATCGTTTCAGGAATTGATTGCCATAAAAAAGAAATTAAAAATAAAAGTTCCGATGGTCATCCACGGATTTTCGAAGAACCAACAATTGGCAAAACAGCTTTTGGAGAACGGATTTTATATTTCGTTTGGAAAATACCTGATTCAAAATACTGAATTGGAAGAAGTTTTTAAAAGTGTCCCAAACGATCGTTTTTTTCTTGAAACCGATACCATCAATGAAAGCATCAAGGAGGTTTATGAATTGGCAGGAAAATATAAAAATCTAAATTCAGAAGAATTAAAAAATACAATCATACAAAATTTTAATATCGTTTTTAAAAATGGCAGAATGGACTGAAAGAGCCGAACTTTTATTTAAGAAAGAAGGTTTGGATAAATTGAAAAATGCAAATGTATTAATCGTCGGACTTGGCGGAGTAGGCTCTTTTGCAGCCGAATTCATTACACGAGCCGGTGTCGGAAAAATGACCATTGTGGATGGTGATGTGGTAGATATAACCAACATCAACCGTCAGTTACCAGCCTTGCATTCAACGGTTGGAATGCCTAAAATTGATGTAGTTGGCGACCGATTAATGGACATCAATCCTGAATTGAAACTTACCAGAATAAAGGAATTTCTATCTCCAGAAAGAGCCTTCGAGATTGTTTCGGATGAATTTGATTATGTTATGGACTGCATCGATAGCGTTACACCAAAGTTCAATCTTATTGTTGGTGCAAAACGCAAGAAGGTAAAAATCATCAGTTGCATGGGAGCCGGAGGAAAGATGGAAGCCTCAAAAGTAAAGGTTGACGACATCAGCAATACCAAAAGCTGTTTCTTGGCGAGGGTCATCAGAAAACGCTTAAAGGAAGTAAAAATTGATAAAGGGGTGAAAGTGGTCTATTCAACCGAAATCCAAGATGAAACCAGCCTTAAAACTACAGATGGAAAGAATTTCAAGAAATCATTTTACGGAACCAACAGCTATATGCCGGGACTTTTTGGTCTCTATGCAGCCGAAACGGTCATTAGGCATTTGCTGAATAAAGAATAACTAATAAATCCTGAGTTCTAACTTGGGATTTTTTTTAGCTTGTATATGAAGAATTGTAAAGTAACCTCTGCTTGATTTGCATATACTCTAGTTTACTTCTCTTAAATTGATTTAATTCCCTACTTTTTTTCAGATTCTTTATTTTTTTGCTATAAAAATTATACATAATATAGTTTAGTAAAAAATAATTATTACATTTGTGTAATCGATTACAATAAATTTAGATCATGATACATTTTAGTTTCCGTTATGCAACAAATCCTTCGGATGTGGTTGGATACGATACACAGAAAATTAGAGCGAATTTTTTAATAGAAAAATTATTTACTCCAGAAGACATCAACTTGATATATTCAATGTATGATCGCTACATCGTTGGTGGGATTATGCCAGTTAAAGAGAATTTAAAACTGGAAACAATTCCTTACCTAAAATCTGAAAACTTTTTAGATAGGAGAGAATTAGGAATTATAAATGTTGGAGGAAAAGGAACTGTTAGCGTTGACGGAGAAGTTTTTGAATTGAGCAAGAAAGAGGCTTTGTATGTTGGAAGTGGTGCGAAAGAAGTAATTTTTTCAAGTTCTGAAGAGAATCCCGCTTTATTTTACATCAATTCGGCTCCAGCACATTCACATTTTCCAAACAAAAAAGTAACGAAGGAAAATGCTGAAATTGTGCATTTGGGTGAAGATAAATATGCCAACAAAAGAATCATCAACAAGTTAATTGTGAACAGTGTTGTCCCAACGTGCCAATTGCAAATGGGACTGACAGAACTTTTACCGGGAAATATCTGGAACACGATGCCAGCCCATACTCATAACAGAAGAATGGAAGCCTATTTCTATTTTGATTTGGAAGAAGGACAAACCATCTGTCATTTCATGGGCGAACCACAAAATACAAGACACAT
Source organism: Flavobacterium arsenatis (assembly GCF_031456785.1). Taxonomy (NCBI): domain Bacteria; kingdom Pseudomonadati; phylum Bacteroidota; class Flavobacteriia; order Flavobacteriales; family Flavobacteriaceae; genus Flavobacterium; species Flavobacterium arsenatis. The sequence continues at coordinate 24,809 of NZ_JAVDVI010000020.1, read as the reverse complement.
TTTTATGCAGAATCACCAAGCCGTTTTGTCGCCAGAATGGTCGATCCATTCAGGAGCGGGAACGTCAAATTATTCCTTTATTTGGGGAATGGCAGGTGAAAATTTAGATTACAGCGATATGGACATTTGTCCTCCAAATGAACTAAGATAATTATGAATTTATTCAATTTAAAAAATAAAAACGCCCTCATAACTGGTGGAACCCACGGCTTGGGAATGGCAATCGCAGAAGGTTTGGCAATTGCAGGAGCACAATTAATCATTACAGGGACAACACCTGTAAAAATGGAGGAAGCAATTTCATATTACACTTCAAAGGGGTATCAGGCTAAAGGTTATCTTTTTGACGTAACCGATGAAAAAGCGGCTGCAGAAAACGTTGAGAAAATCGTCAATGAAGTTGGCGAGATTCATATTTTGGTCAATAACGCTGGAATCATCAAAAGGGAATTGGCCATCACAATGCCGGTTTCAGATTTCAGAAAAGTAATCGATGTCGATCTAGTTGGACCCTTTATCATGTCGCAATTGGTTGCAAAACAAATGATTGAACGAAGAGAAGGCAAAATCATCAACATTTGTTCAATGATGAGCGAACTAGGCAGAAGCAGTGTTTCGGCCTATGCTGCAGCAAAAGGCGGCTTGAAAATGCTCACAAAAAATCTGGCTACAGAATGGGCGAAGCACAACATTCAAGTCAACGGAATCGGTCCGGGATATTTTGCAACTTCTCAAACAGAACCAATCAGAGTTGACGGACATCCTTTCAATGAATTTATCATCAGCAGAACTCCGGCGGCACGTTGGGGCGATCCTGAAGATTTGGCTGGAACCGCAGTTTTCTTGGCTTCAAAAGCAAGCGATTTTGTAAACGGACAAATAATTTATGTAGATGGAGGAATCTTGGCCACCATCGGAAAACCTTCAAACGAAGAATAAAAACTATAAAAATGAGTACGACTTTTATTCACGACAATTTTTTATTAGAAAATAAATATGCTGAAGAACTGTATCATAACTATTCTAAAAATCAGCCAATTATAGATTACCACAATCATTTATCGCCGAAATTAATTGCCGAAAATTATAGCTTTAAAAACATTACCGATGTTTGGATCAACGGCGATCATTACAAATGGAGAGCGATGAGAACCTTGGGTGTAAACGAAAAATTCATCACAGGAAATGCTTCCGACAAGGATAAATTCCTGCAATGGGGGAAAACGGTTCCACACACGATGCGAAATCCCTTATACCATTGGACACACTTGGAATTGGCGCGTTATTTTGATATTTATGAGCTGTTAAATGAAAAATCTGCAGAAGCGATTTACGAAGAAACTTCTCAAAAATTAACCACTCCGGAGTTTTCTTGTCAGAATTTATTAAAAAAAGCCAATGCAGAATTGGTTTGCACGACAGAAGATCCAACAGATAATTTGGAATACCATCAAGCGCTTAAAAAAAGCGATTTTTCGGTAAAAGTGAGTACGGCTTTCCGTCCTGATAAAGCGATTTTGATTTCAAGCGAAACATACAATGATTATATAGATTCATTAGGAAAAGTAGCTGAAATTGAAATAAATACATATAATGATTTGCTTCAAGCACTTTCAAAGAGAATTGAATATTTCAACGAAAATGGTTGCAAACTTTCGGATCACGGTTTGGATCAGATTTATTTTGAAGATTTTACACTTACAGAAGTGAAATCCATCTTTCAAAAGAAGCGAAATAATCAACCTCTTACAACAACAGAAGCCTTAAAATTTCAAAGTGCTATTTTGTTGTTTTTGTCTGAAACCTATTATCAATATGGTTGGATACAGCAATTTCACTTGGGAGCTTTGCGTAATAATAATGCAAGAATGAACAGTATTTTAGGTCCCGATACAGGTTGGGATTCTATTGGAGATTTCTCTCAAGCCAAGAATTTATCAGCTTTTTTAAATGCTTTGGATACAAAAGATAAACTGACTAAAACGATCATTTACAACCTAAATCCGGCAGATAATGAGGTAATGGCAACTATGATTGGAAATTTCAATGATGGAAGTATCAAAGGAAAAGTACAATTTGGTTCGGGTTGGTGGTTTTTAGACCAAAAAGACGGAATGACAAAACAAATGAATGCCTTGTCGAATATGGGATTGATCAGCTGTTTTATCGGAATGCTGACGGATTCGAGAAGCTTCTTGTCGTTTCCAAGACACGAATATTTCAGACGCGTTTTGTGCAATCTTTTGGGAGATGAAATCAAACGTGGCGAATTGCCGAATGATATGGAATGGATTGGAAAAATGGTGGCAGACATCAGCTATAACAATGCAAAAGAATATTTCAAATTTTAATTTCTGATGGAAAACATACAAATTAAACCAACAATTTTCTTTGAAAATGATGCCATCGGATGGGAAAAGATAGATGATTTCATCGACCGACAAATTGTGGGCTTTGATGATTCGGTAATGATGGTCAACGTCCGATTTAAAAAAGGAGGAATTGGCTATTTGCACTATCACGTTCACATTCAGGTTACCCATATTGCCGAAGGGAAATTTGAAGTTTCTATAGGCAATGATAAGAAAATCTTAAAAAAAGGAGATTCATTTTTTGTGCCTTCGAATGTAGAACATGGCGTAGTTTGTCTGGAAGATGGGTTGCTGATTGATGTTTTTAGTCCGATGCGAGAAGATTTTATAAAATAATACAGCATAAAAATAAATGAGTAAAGTAGTTACTTTCGGAGAAATAATGCTTCGTCTTTCGACGGAAAAATACCTGCGTTTCTCGCAATCGAAGAATTTTTCTGCCACTTATGGTGGTGGCGAATTCAACGTTGCGGTTTCTCTTGCAAATTATGGCATTGATGCTGAGTTTGTAACGCGTTTGCCCGAAAATGAAATCGGAGAATGTGCTTTGAAAGAAATGCGAAAAATGAAAGTCAATACTCAAAATGTAATTTTTGGTGGCGACCGATTGGGTATTTATTTCTTGGAAACAGGTTCTGGAAATCGCGGCAGCAATGTGGTTTATGACCGTGCCAATAGTGCAATTGCATCCATTGAAAGAGGAACTTTCGACTGGGAAAAAATCTTCGAAGGAAAAACTTGGTTTCACTTTAGCGGTATCACGGCAGCCATTTCAGAAAATGCGGCCGAAGAATGTTTGATGGCCATAAAAACGGCACATAAACTAGGCTTGACAATTTCTTGCGACTTAAATTATCGTTCTAAATTATGGAAATATGGCAAGCAACCGAGTGAAGTTATGCCAGAAATGTTGAGCTATTGCAACGTGATTTTAGGCGATATTGATACAGCAAATTTCATGTTGGGAATGGAAAAAGTGGATCCCGATTATACAGATGAAATTGCCTTAAAAGGATTTTATTCAAAGTTATTTGAAAAGTGTCCAAATCTAAAAATTGCCGCAACCACATTGCGTTATTCAGTAAGTGCTTCGCATCAGCGAATTGGAGGGATTTTATACGATGGTAAATCTATTTATGAAGCTGTTGTAAAAGAGGTTACGCCAGTTGTGGATAGAGTAGGAACGGGTGATGCCTTCATGGGAGGTCTGGTTTACAGCCTTATTTCAACACCAGAAAATTTACAGCGAAACATTGATTTTGCAGTTGCCGCTTGTTGTTTGAAGCATACAATTGTTGGCGACTACAATTTGGCAACATTGCAGGAAATTGAAAATATAGTAAACGGAGATTCTTCAGGAAAAGTTTCGAGATAATGTATTGATTTTTAGAAGTATGATAACATTAAAGAAAATATCGCATCAGACAGGTTTTTCGGTTTCAACGGTTTCCAAAGCCTTGAACGACAAGCAAGACATCAATGTGAAAACCAAAAAGATCATTCAGGAATTTGCCTTCCAAAGCAATTATGTTCCGAACAAAAATGCCATCTCGTTGCGAAGAAGCAAATCGTTTATAATCGCAGTTATTTTACCACAAGTGAACGATGCATTTTATAGCGAAACGTTGTGCAATATCCAAAAAATGGCTTCTAAATTAGGCTACCGAATTATGTTTTTTCAATCGTTTGAAAATACGGCAAAAGAGGTAACCTATCTCGATGAGATCAATGACGGCAGTGTTGATGGAGCCCTCGTGCTTTCTACAAACAAAAATGAATTTAAAGCAAATTATAAAAAAATAAATACGATTCCGATAGCATCTGTACAGATTACAAAAGGTCAAAATTTAGATGTTTTGAAAGCAGATTGCATGACAATTTTTGGAAACTTATTAAACCAAATCAATTAAGAATGGCACAATTTACAAGAATAGAAGTAGTTCAAAAAATGAAGGAAACCGGCTTGGTTCCGTTGTTTTACAATCAGGATGTTGAATTGTGCAAAAATGTTGTAAAAGCTTGCTATGATGGAGGTGCCCGACTTTTTGAATTTACAGCAAGAGGCGATTTCGCCCACGAAGTTTTTAGTGAACTGATGAAATTTTCCATCAAAGAAATGCCCGAAATGATTCTTGGAGTTGGTTCTGTAACAGATGCCGTTGCAGCTTCATTTTATATGCAGATGGGAGCCAATTTCATCGTCACGCCTGTTTTCAGGGAAGACATCGCAATCGTTTGCAATCGACGAAAAGTGCTGTGGTCGCCAGGTTGCGGTTCGTTGACCGAAATTGCAAAAGCGGAAGAATTGGGTTGTGAAGTGGTAAAATTATTTCCGGGAGATGTCTATGGACTACAGTTCGTGAAAGGTGTTTTGGCACCACAACCTTGGACTTCAATCATGCCAACAGGAGGTGTTTCACCAACAGAGGAAAGCTTGAAACAATGGTTTGATTCCGGTGTTGTTTGTGTTGGAATGGGAAGCAAGCTCATCAGTGAAAGAATAATTGCAGGTCAAGATTTTGCCCAATTAACTGCAGAAACTCAAAATGCTTTAAACATTATAAAATCTATTAGAAAATAATAAACCCAGTTAACAAAAAACAACCAAGAAACCAACCAAATTATGAAGGAACAACCAACCAATAAGGCAACCAATTTCAGGTGGAGCATCTGTGGATTGCTCTTCATTGCCACCACGATAAATTATCTGGACAGGCAAGTGCTTTCGCTTACTTGGAAAGATTACATCCAGCCCGAATTTCATTGGAACAATAACGATTATGGAAATATAACTGCTTTATTTTCAATTTTTTACGCAGTAAGTATGCTTTTCGCAGGAAAATTTGTGGATTGGATGGATACCAAAAAAGGATTTCTTTGGGCCATTTTCATTTGGTCGATTGGAGCTGTTTTACATGCCTTTTGCGGTATTGCAACAGCAGGTTATTTGACCGGAAATTGGTTCATAGGTTTTGCAGAATCAAAGGAAATTATCAGTACTATAAGCGATACTTCCTTGGTAATCAGTACGAGTGTGACGCTTTTCATTTTTGCCAGATTTGTTCTGGCAGTTGGAGAATCTGCAAATTTCCCCGCTTCTATAAAAGCAACTGCCGAATATTTCCCGAAAAAAGACAGGGCATTGTCCACAAGTATTTTCAATGCTGGAGCTACAGTTGGAGCTTTGGCGGCACCGCTTACCATTCCGTTTATTGCAAAAGCAATGGGTTGGGAAATGGCCTTCATCATCATTGGAGGTCTAGGTTTTGTTTGGATGGGACTATGGATTTTCTACTATAAGAAACCTGAAGTGCATCCTAAAGTAAATGCTGAGGAATTGGAATATATCCAACAAGATATCGAGGATTCCGTAGTAAATGCAGAAACAGGCATTGATACGAAATTCACCTTGAAACAATGCTTTAAATACCGTCAAACGTGGGCTTTTATCTTCGGAAAATTCATGACCGATGGTGTTTGGTGGTTTTATCTGTTTTGGACACCTGCCTACTTGAGTTCGGTTTATGGAATGGACAGTACAGAAAGTGCGATTCCACTTGTTGTTTTATACATGATTACACTTTTAGCGATTATCGGCGGTTGGTTGCCTAGATATTTTGTAGATAAAAAAGGAATGAATCCGTATGCAGGACGAATGAGAGCGATGCTGATTTTTGCCTTTTTTCCGTTGCTGGCTTTGTTGGCACAACCTGGAGGCGAAATTAGCTATTGGATTCCTATTTTGATCATTGGAGTTGCTGGAGCGGCACATCAGGCTTGGTCGGCTAATATTTTCTCGACAGTTGGCGATATGTTCCCAAAAAGAGCCATTGCAACCATCACAGGAATTGGCGGCATGGCAGGTGGAATAGGTTCATTTTTGATCAATAAAAGTTCAGGGGTTTTGTTTGATTATTCCCATAAAACATGGTCAACTGTGGATGGAGTTCCGTTTTTAGAGAAGTTTCCTCAATTTGTGAACGAACGTCTTCCTGAAAATTTCTTTGCAGAACTTGAAAAATCTGGAGCAGTTGTGGTCGATGGAATCAATAAAGGCTATATGATTATTTTTTCTGTATGTGCTGTTGCTTATCTCATCGCTTGGGTAGTAATGAAATCATTGGTTCCAAATTATAAAATCATCAAAAATTAAGAAATGAAAACAGATATAAAACAAAAATTAAACAGAGAAAATTTAGGTAAAGAAGTAAAACTTCCTGTAAAAGTAGTGCAATTTGGTGAAGGGAATTTTTTAAGGGCCTTTGTTGATTATGCCTTTCAAGTTTTAAACAAAAAAGTAGATTTTAATGCTGGAATTGCCGTTGTGCAACCGCTTGAAAACGGATTGGTTCACATGTTGAACGACCAAGATGGATTATATACCTTATTTTTAAACGGTATAAAAAAAGGAGAGCAAATTCAAGAGATTGAAGTCATTAAAAACATCGTAAAAGGAATCAACCCTTATACTGAATTTGATCAGTTTTTGGCTTTGGCCAAAGAAGAAGAGCTGGAATTTATAATTTCTAACACGACCGAAGCCGGAATTGAATTCATCGATTCGGATACGATGGATATGACGCCACCAAAGGCTTTTCCAGCAAGATTGGCGGTTTTATTATACGAACGTTTCCGTTATTTTAATGGAGATAATGCTAAAGGTTTGACCATAATTCCATGTGAATTAATCAACCATAATGCCGATACTTTAAAAGCAATTTTGTTGCAATATGCCAATCTTTGGAATTTGGAAGAAGGTTTCAAAAATTGGTTGGAAAACGCCTGTACGTTTCATAACACGTTGGTGGACAGAATCGTTCCGGGTTATCCGAGAAATGAAATTGAGGAATACAACAGCAAAATCGATTATGAAGACAATCTGATTGTGACGGCCGAACCATTTTTCCTTTGGGTAATTGAAGGTGATGATAAATTGAAAGCAAAATTGCCTTTTGATAAGACCAATTTAGATGTAAAAATCGTTTCGGATATGCAACCGTATCGTACTAGAAAAGTGCGAATTTTAAATGGAGCTCACACGGCTTTGGTACCGTTTTCAATTTTATATGGAAATGAAACCGTGAAGCAAAGTGTTGACAATGAATTTACTGGAGATTTTGTAAACAAGGTAATTTTTGATGAAATCAATCCGACTTTGGATATGGATGAATCTGAATTACAGCAATTTGCCGAAGAAGTTTTAGACCGTTTTAGAAATCCGTTTATAAAACACCAGCTGTCGGACATTGCTTTGAATTCGATTTCCAAGTTCAAAGTTCGTGTCTTGCCAAGTTTGTTGAAATATGTAGAATTGAATCAAAAACTTCCGGTTTATTTGACATTTTCTTTGGCTTGTACGATTCGTTTTTATCAAGGCGAATGGAACGGAAAAGCATTGCCAATAAAAGACAACCAAGAAATTGTAGATGCTTTCAAAGAAGCTTGGAGTTCAAATGATGCTGAAAAAGTAACGAAGGAAATTTTAGCCAATACCGAATTTTGGGACCAAGATTTAAATCAGGTAAAAGGCTTGACTGAAGCCGTAATTCTTGGCTTGAATGAAATTGAAGCAAATGGAATTGAAAAAGGTTTCGAGAATTTTAAAAGACAATTTTAATAAAATTGATTATGAAAAAATTAATTAAAGTAAATCCAGCCGATAATGTGATTGTCGCTTTGACCGATTTGGTGCAAGGCGATAGAGTGGAATTCGAAGGGAATACAGTGATTCTTGCCACAGATGTCAAGGCAAAACATAAAATTTCAGAACATGATTTGAACATTGGCGACAGCATTTTTATGTATGGCGTTTTGGTTGGAAAAGCGACTCAATTCATCCAAAAAGGCGAAGTTTTGACGACTTTAAACGTAAGACATCAAAGCGAAAAAGTAACGCATAAAACAGGAACTTTACCTTGGACAGCTCCGAATATTTCCAAATGGGAAGATAAAACTTTTATGGGCTATCATAGGGAAGACGGACAAGTTGGAACGGCGAATGTTTGGCTGTTTTTTCCACTGGTTTTTTGTGAAAACAAAAACATTGAAAAGCTGAAAGAAGTTTTTGAGAACGAATTGCTTCCAAAAAAACAAGACGATTATCAAATGCTTTTGAGATCGTTGATGGGAAATGACGAAGTTGAAGCTCCAAAACCAACAGACGGAAGACCAGAATTAAACAATATTGAAGTAAAATTCATTACACACGCTGGCGGTTGTGGTGGCATTCGTCAAGATTCAGAAGTGTTGGCAAAGCTTTTGGCCGGATATGTAAACAATCCGAATGTGGCGGGAGCTACGGTTTTGAGTTTGGGTTGCCAGAATCTGCAGATTGATATTTTCAAAAAGGTTTTGAAAGATATAAATCCGAATTTCAACAAGGAGATTCTGATTTATGAACAACAGCAAATGGGAACGGTCGATCACATGCTACGTACGATCATCAAAGATTCATACAGTGCGATTTTAAAGGCAAATGCCATCGAAAGAAAACCGGCTCCATTGTCGAAATTGGTTGTTGGTTTGGAATGTGGTGGTTCTGATGGTTTTTCAGGAATTTCTGCAAATCCAGCACTTGGCGTGGTTTCAGACATTATGGTGGCTTTGGGCGGAAAGACAATTTTAGCCGAATTTCCTGAACTTTGCGGAGTAGAGCAGGAGTTGATGAACCGTTGTGTCGATGAAGAAAAAGCGAACAAATTTCTTTCGTTGATGAAGGCTTTTGAAAAATCGGTTGTGGATGCAGGTTCAGGATTTGATATGAATCCTTCGCCAGGAAATATTAAGGACGGATTGATAACTGATGCTATGAAATCGGCTGGAGCTTCCAAAAAAGGCGGTGCGGCACCAATTTCTGATGTTTTGGATTATGCAGAATATGCTTCTAAACCGGGTTTGAATTTGTTGAATACGCCAGGAAATGATGCAGAATGTACCACAGGATTGGTTGGTTCTGGAGCAACCGTGGTTTTGTTCACTACAGGTTTGGGTACTCCGATGGGAAATCCGATCGCACCAGTTGTGAAAATTTCCTCCAACACCCATTTAGCGCAAAAAATGAGCGATATCATTGATGTTGATGCCGGAGATGTCATCAGCGGAACCAAAACTATTGCTGAAGTTGGTGAAAACATCATCGATTACATTATAGAAGTGGCAAGCGGACGAACCACTACAAAAGCCGATTTGCTTCAGCAGGATGATTTTATTCCTTGGAAAAGAGGCGTTTCTTTATAAAAGCAAAAATCCGTTTAGAACTTCTAAACGGATTTTTTTTATTTCTTCACGGCTGTCTTTTTGGTCGATTTCCTAATGATCAATTCGGGTTCCAGTACTACTTTTTTCTCAATTTTCACTTTCTCGGAGTTATTGACTTGTTCCAGAAATACTTTGGCGGTAATTTTTCCCATTTCTAAAGGAAACTGATCTACCGTGCTGATTGATAGTTCCATAAATTTGGTAAAAGGCTCATTACTAAACCCTATTACGGATATATCTTCTGGAATCTTATAGTTTTTTGTTCGCAATTCTTGAATGGCTCCCAAAGCATCCCAATCACTCGAAGAAAAAATTGCATCGGGTGGATTTTTAAGTTTCAGGAGTTTTTTTACTGCTTTTTTTCCATCTTCGACATTACTTCTTGTCTTTACGACATATTCTTCAATGTAATCGATTCCATTATCAGTCAAAGCTTGCTTATAACCAGCAAAACGATCATTGAAAATCTCAATGTTCAAGTCGCCCGAAAAATGTGCAATTTGCTTACAACCATTATCAATTAAATGCTGTGTTGCCTTGTAGCCTCCATCAAAATCATTGATGGTAACCGAGCTGACATTGTTCATCGTTTTCTTTCTGTCAAAGAAAATTAAGGGAACATCTTTTCGAAGAATTCTTTCAAACGAAGCCACGTCCTTACTGGATGTAGAGATGAAAATACCATCGACTTGAGAGTTCAAAAGAGCATCAATATTTGCAATTTCTTTGGCCTCATCTCCATTGGTCTGACAGATGATGACATGATATCCAAACGGGTTCAACTCTTCCTCAATCCCCCTGATTACTGAACCGAAAAAATTACTGTCAATTCTTGGAACAATGACCCCAACATTATTGCTCTTTCCGCTTTTTAGAGCTAAAGCAAGTTTGTTTTGTTCATAGCCCATTTTCTCGGCTGTTTTTAACACTAATTCTTTAGTAGCTTTACTAATATTGGGATTGTCATTTAAAGCTCTGGACACCGTTGCCGCAGTAATGTTTAGAGCGTTAGCAATGTCATAAATGGTAAATTTCTTTTTCATCAAATAGTTTCAAGTTACTATAACTTCATTTATTTTACAAATGTATAGAATTATACCTTAATATTATTGCCTTTTTTTTATCCCAATTTTATCCCAATTTTAGGCTGTTTATGGGATATGAATATTTTTTTTAAGTTTTTTTTAAAGTTTATAAAAAAAAACTTTGTTATTATTAAAGGATTAATTATTTTTGGTAATCGATTACATAAAAATATTTACCCTCAATGCAAAAATATACTACAATTAAATTGAAATTAAAGGCGATACTATTGTTAGGAATTCTTTTTTTAAGTTCTTGTAAAACCAAGAGTAACCACGGTGAAGCCCTGCAAAAACAGGATCCTTGGAAAAACTTAAAACAAATTGAACAGGCTATAAAAGAGCCTTTTTTTAGAACGGCAAACTATAACGTTATAGCTTATGGAGCCGTTTCGGATGGAAAAACGTTTTGCACGGAAAGTTTTAAAAAAGCCATTTTGGCTTGCTCGAAAGACGGTGGCGGAAGAGTTGTGGTTCCAAAAGGGAAATATTTAACAGGAGCTATCCATTTGGAAGACAATGTAAATCTACATTTGGAAGAAGGAGCCGAAATTCTTTTCAGCACGAATCCAGAAGACTATCCGATGGTTCACACTTCTTTCGAAGGAATGGAATTGATGAACTATTCTCCTTTAATATATGCTTTCAATAAAAAAAACATTGCAATAACTGGAAAAGGAATCTTGAACGGTCAGGCGAATCAAACCAATTGGTGGCCTTGGAAAGGAAGTACTTCCGAAGGTCATGATTATGGATACAGGGACGGAATGCCTTCTCAAAAAGACAAATTGAACCTTCCTGTTTTGATGGATATGGCACAGACGGACGTTCCTGTCGAGAAAAGGATTTTTGGCAAAGGACATTATCTACGACCAAATTTTGTGGAGCCTTTCGGTTGCACAAATGTGCTGATTAAAGACGTGAAGATCATCAATGCTCCTTTTTGGATTTTACATCCTATTAAATGTACGAATGTAATTGTCGATGGTGTAAATATCGAAAGCCATGGTCCAAACAACGACGGCTGTGATCCTGAATATTCTAAAAACGTACTCATCAAAAATTGCACTTTCAATACTGGTGATGATTGCATTGCGATAAAGGCGGGTAGAGATAATGAAGGCAGAAAAGTGGCCATCATGAGCGAAAATATCATTGTAAGAGATTGCAAAATGATCGACGGTCACGGAGGTGTAGTTATCGGAAGTGAAATGTCGGCTGGTGTGAAAAATGTTTATGTTGAGAATTGTACGATGGACAGTCCAAATTTGGATAGGGCCATAAGAATCAAAACAAATTCCAGAAGAGGTGGTGTGGTAGATGGAGTTTATGTTCGAAACCTAACCGTTGGAAAAGTGAAGGAAGCGGTTTTGAAAATCAATTTGCACTATGCGATTTATGGCGATCAAACGGGAACTTTTATACCAAAAGTAAAAAATGTGATTCTAGAAAATATCACTGTGAAAGACGGTGGAAAGTTCGCCATTTTAGCCGATGGCATTGAGAGTTCTCCTATTGAGAATGTCACATTCAAAAATGTAAAGATAGACAAGGTGGAAGAAAATTTCTCCTTGAAGCATGTTTCTAACATACAAATAATTGACACTTACATCAACAATAAAAAAATAGATAAAGCAAACTAGATAACCAACCATTTAATTAACCAAACTCATTATGAAATTCAATTTTTTAGTTTTGAATAGATTTAAATTCATTTTAACGCTATTCTTGTTTTTGTCCGTATTGGCAGTGCAAAAAACACAGGCACAAAATACGGTTGCAGTATCGGGAACCATTGTAGATACTTCAGATGGGCTTCCGTTGCCGGGTGTTAATATTGTGGAGAAAGGGACAACCAATGGCGTTTCTAGTGATTTTGACGGAAATTATACCATTAATGTTAGCTCCAGCAATGCTACAATTGTGATCAGCTTCATGGGATATAAGCCTCAGGAAATTCCGTTGCAAGGAAGGACAACCGTACAAGTAAACTTGGCTCAAGACGAACAATCCCTTGAAGAAGTAGTGGTTATTGGTTACGGAACTTCTAGAAAATCGGATCTTACGGGAGCAGTTGGTACGCTTTCAGGAGATGAAATAAAACGACAGCCAATTTCTAGTGTTGCCGAAGCCTTAACAGGACGTATTGCAGGGGTTCGAGTAACTTCATCTGAAGGTTCTCCAGATTCTGAAATCATCATCCGGATTAGAGGTGGCGCTTCGTTGTCGCAAGATGCATCACCATTGTATATAGTTGATGGTTTTCCAGTGAATAATATTAATGATATTTCTCCTTCGGATATAGAAAATATTACCGTTTTGAAAGATGCTTCTTCAACGGCAATCTACGGTTCTAGAGGTGCAAATGGAGTTGTATTGGTTACCACGAAAAGTGGAAAAAATGGTGAAAAAGTAAATGTTTCGTTTGATACTTTCACAGGATTCAAAAAAATTGCCAATACAGTAGATGTTTTAAATCCTGCCGATTATGCCAAGTGGCAATACGAATTTGCGTTACTTAAAGATGACTTGGAATCTTATGAAACATTTTTCGGACCTTACAGCGAAATCGGACAGTATGATAATGTGCAAAACACCAATTGGCAGCGCGAAATTTACGGACGAACAGGAATGGTTCAGAACCATAACCTTGGAATCCGTGGCGGTTCGGAGAAATTCAGCTACAATTTCAACTATGTAAGATATGATGAAGATGCGATCATGTTGGGATCTAGTTTTAAAAGAGACAACCTTTCGTTAAATTTGAAAAACAAAGCCAGTGACAAGATTGATTTATCTTTTACAGTCCGGTACTCGAAAACTAAAATTAATGGTGGTGGTGCAAATGAACAAAGAGAGATTTCTTCGACAGATTCACGTTTGAAGCATGTTATTGGTTATTCGCCAATCGATATTCCAGGTCTGGTTACAGATGATACTGATGAAGCGGTTGCAGGAAATCTTGTAAATCCCTTTGTGGCCGTCGCCGATAATGACAGACTTCAAGAAAGAACCAATTACAACATGTTGGGAGGTTTAAACTGGAAGATTACGGATGATCTTCACTTCCGAAGTGATTTAGGTTTAGATTCTTATCAATATGACGATTCTCGCTTTTATGGACGCTCTACCTATTATGTAGGCAACATCCCAAGTGCAGAAAATCAAGGCTTGCCAGCGTTAATTTTTAGTAAACGTGAAGAATCTCGTTTTAGAAATGCCAATACTCTTAACTATGATTTCAAGAAAATTTTAGGCGAAGACCACAGTATTAAATTGCTTTTAGGAGAAGAGATGATTATTTCAAAAACCAATATGCTGACAAATGTGATTCACGCTTTTCCTAAATTTTTCGATTTTGATACTGCTCTAAATCTTACTTCTCGAGGGACACCACAATCTGTTGATAATTTTAACTTTCCAGATGATAAATTGTTATCATTCTTCGGTAGATTTAATTATGATTATAAGAACCGATATATTTTTACGGCAACTTACCGTGCAGATGGTTCAAGCAAGTTTTTAGGCAACAACAGTTGGGGTTATTTCCCTTCAGCCGCTGCAGCTTGGAAAATTTCCGAGGAGAGTTTCCTTAAAGATGCTACCTGGATTGATCTGGTTAAAATGAGATTGAGTTATGGTAAAGTTGGTAACAATAATATTCCTGATGGTCAAGCTGTTCAGTCTTACCAATCAATTATCAATGGTTGGATAAATGGAGTGCCTAACTACTTAGCACCAATCAATGTAATGCCTAACCCAGATTTGAAATGGGAAACTACCACTACACAAAATATAGGTTTGGATTATGCCTTTTCAAAAGGTCGTTTGAGTGGTTCAATTGATTTCTATAAAAACATCACAGACGATTTGTTACTTCGCTTTCCTGTAGCAGGTTCAGGATATGATTTTCAATACAGAAATATGGGTGAAATCCAAAATAAAGGAATTGAAACCAGCATAAACTATGAAGTAATTAGAAAGGAAAATTATGGATTGAGCGTTTCATTTAATATATCATTTAATGAAAATAGAATCAATTCTTTAGGAGTTATGGACAACTTTGAAGCTTCTTCAACTTGGGCTTCTACAGCTATTGGTCCTGATTTTGCGGTATACCAAGGTCAACCAATAGGTATGATGTTCGGTTACCAAAATGCTGGTCGTTATGAAGTTTCAGATTTTGATTTTGCAGATGGAGTTTATACACTAAAAGAAGGCGTGGCGGATGCATCATCAGTTGTAGGTATGGTTGTTCCTGGATCTATGAAACTTATAGATCGTAATGGAGATGGTGTTGTAGATGGAGATGATAGAACTATCATCGGTAATTCTAACCCTAAAAACACTGGGGGTCTAACCCTAAATGGAAGAATACACAATTTCGACTTTTCAGCAGCATTCAACTGGAGCTATGGGAACGATGTGTATAACGCAAGTAAAATTGAGCATACAACATCAACAGTATCTTCACCAAACGGTCAATACAGAAACCTTACCACTGTAATGGAAGATGGTGCAAGATGGACAAATATCAATGCGGCAGGAGAATTGGTGACAGATCCTGCAGAATTAACAGCATTGAACGCAAATACAACGATGTGGTCGCCAAACATGCAACGATTTGTGATGAGCGATTGGGCCATCGAAGACGGATCATTCTTACGATTAAACACATTGACTCTTGGATACAGCCTGCCAGAATCAGTCCTAAAACCACTTGGAATCTCAAGATTCAGATTGTATGGAACCATGACAAACGTATTTGTTTGGACCAATTATTCAGGCTTGGATCCAGAAGTTTCAACCAGAAGAGCAACACCTTATACACCAGGGGTAGATTATTCTCCTTACCCAAGAAACAGACAAGTTGTTTTCGGTCTGAACTTAAACTTTTAATAAAAAAATACTTTAAAAAATGAAAAATAAAATAGTAATTTCAGGACTAATCATCTTTGCACTATCGTTGTTTTCTTGCGATGATTTTGCAGAAGATTATTTAGATGTTAAGAGCGAATCAACCCTAGACGAATCTGTGATTTTCTCTACACCGGATTTGGCCGAAAGTGCTGTAAACGGTATCAAGATTCCATTTGGCGAAACGAATTCCTACAGAGGCCGTTTCCTTCCTTGGTATGGTTTCAATACCGATACAGAATGGTATAACGCATCAGAAAGTACGTCAAGCGACAAGCCCGATTTAGCGGTTTATGATGCCAAACCAACTAACAGCGAAATGAATTCAACCAATAACGCTTGGGCAATGATGTTTTCTGGTATCGAACGTGCAAACCTTTGTATCAGAGGATTAAGAACATACGGCAACCCTGTTCCAGATTCTCAATTAGGGTATCTTCTTGGCGAAGCACTAACCTTGAGGGCCATTTATTATGCAGATTTGGTAAAAGCCTGGGGTGATGTTCCTGCCCGATTTGAACCAATTACATCCGAAACAATCTACATCCCAAAATCAAGCAGGGATACAATTTACAAAAGACTTATAAAAGATTTAGAAGAAGCTGCGACTTTAGTTCCATGGCCAAATGAAACTCCAGCAACTTCAAGTGTCGAAAGAATCAACAAGGCTTTTGTTAAGGGTTTCAGAGCACGTCTTGCCCTTGTAGCAAGTGGCTATCAGCAATATCCTGATGGTGTGAGAAGAAGCAACGATCCTGAACTTTCAGTAAATGCAATGTACACAATCGCATTAAACGAATGCAAGGATGTAATCGAGAGCGGAAAAGCTCATCTTGAGCCTTCATTTGAGACTTTTTGGAAAAAATACAACCAAGAGGTAATTAATGCTGGAGGAGAATCACTTTGGGAAATTCCTTTTGCGGCAGGTAGGGGAAGGATGCTGTTTACCTTTGCTGTAAACCACGCAAGTAACGACCAGTACCACAATAATGGAAGCAATAGAGGAGGTGTGGCAGGACCTTTGCCAACTGTTTTCTATGATTATGATAAATCAGATACCAGAAGAGATGTAACCTGTGTGCCTTACCGATACGGAAATCCAGTAAATGGTTTTGCGAAACAACAATTGGGTGCATTAAACAGATGGTATTTTGGAAAATACCGCTACGAATGGATGACCCGATTTGTAACTTCTACAAATGATGACGGTATCAATAAAATCTACATGCGTTATGCCGAAGTTTTGTTGATGGCGGCCGAAGCAGCAAATGAACTAGAAGGTCCGGCAGCGGCAGCTGTTTATTTGAAAGAATTGAGGATGAGGGCCTTCAAACCAGAAGACCATCTTCAAAAAGTAGATAATTATGTGAATGCCTTGACCAGTAAAATTGCTATGTTTAATGCTATTGTCGATGAACATAAATTTGAATTTACAGGTGAAATGGAACGTAAGCAAGCCTTAATCAGATGGAACCTTTTGGGAACCAATTTGGATCTTGCCAAGGAAAAAATGTTCAATTTAAAAGCCCGTTCTGGCGAATATGAAGATGTTCCAACTTCTTTGTATTTTAAATATGCTTCAAATAACGAATCATTAATCATCTACGGATTGAATAGGGGAGAACATAATAGTCCAGGTGCCGATTATACATCTTATGATTGGACAACACTTTCGGATTCTAAAATAAATTCAATCTACAGGGTTGGTGTAAATCCAGATAATAGACAGTTTTGGCCAATTTGGCAAGTGTTTTTAGATGGAAGTAACGGAACATTGGTTAACGATTATAATTATTAATTCAGTGTAGTATAGTTTGTATTAGTTAGTTGGGTTTGTTAGGGATTAATTGTCGTTCGACAATCAAAGAATTGGTAAGTAAGATTTTAAGATCGCTTCAACAATTAATCCCTGACAAACCTTTTTTTATTTCTTTTTATAGCATTCAGAACAGTGATAGTCATGAAAAACATCCCTTTTTATCTAATTTTTGTATTGATGTCTTCCTTTGTTTTTGCACAGGGAAGTAGCAATGGAAATAAATGGATGCGAAATCCAGATAATGGAGATGGAACCTACACCAACCCAATCATCAACAGCGATTATTCTGATCCTGATGCAATTCGAGTTGGAAATAAATTCTACATGACTGCTTCTTCTTTCAATTGCATTCCCGGTTTGCCCATTTTAGAATCGGACGATTTGGTAAATTGGAAACTGATTGGATATGCCCTGAACAAGCAAAAACCCGAAGCAACTTACGATCTTGCTCAACACGGAAACGGCGTTTGGGCTCCCTGCATCCGGTTCCATAAAAATGAATTTTACATCTATTTTCCCGATCCCGATTTTGGAATTTACATGACAAAAGCTCAAAAACCCGAAGGACCTTGGTCGGAACCAATTATGGTGAAATCAGGTAAAGGTCTAATAGATCCGACACCGCTTTGGGATGATGACGGGAAGGTTTATTTGGTGTATGCTTTTGCAGGAAGTCGTGCTGGAATTAAAAGCATATTGACAATTTGCACCATGAATGAAGATGGAACATCCGCCAACAACGACGATGTTTTGTTGATTGACGGTCATGAGGAAGAACCAACAATCGAAGGTCCGAAAATCTACAAGAGAAACGGATTTTACTACATTTTTGCACCAGCTGGCGGAGTTGCCACAGGTTGGCAAACTGTCATGAGGTCTAAAAATATTTATGGTCCTTATGAAAAGAAAAAAGCATTGGATCAAGGAAAAACTTCCATAAACGGTCCACATCAAGGAGCTTGGGTTCAAACACAAAATGGCGAAGATTGGTTCATCCATTTTCAGGACAAAGGCATTTTTGGAAGAGTGGTGCATTTGCAACCGATGAAATGGGAAAACGATTGGCCTTTTATGGGAAAGGATACTAATGGTGACGGGATTGGAGAACCTGTAATAAAATTTAAAAAACCGAATGTAGGTAAATCTTTTCCAATGGTTTCGCCACCCGATTCAGATGAATTTAATGAGCCAAAATTGGGGCTTCAATGGCAATGGCATGCGAATCCGAAAGTGAACTGGGGCTTTCCGAGTACACTTGGATTTTATACTCTCAATTGTATTCCGAAACCAAAAGAGGCTGTGAACTTATTTGATGTTCCGAATTTACTATTGCAAAAATTCCCCGACGATAATTTTACCGCTACTACGAAATTCCAATTCAATTCCTATTCTGATGGGGATGAAGCCGGATTCGTCATCATGGGGTTGGATTATAATTATCTGAAACTAAAAAAAACAAACGGAAAAGTTTTTCTTTCTCAAATGATTTGTAAAAACGCCAATAAAAAAGAGTTGGAAAAGGAAATGGAACGTGTGGAACTGAAAGCCAACGTGATTTTCATTCAGGTCAAAGTAACCGAAAATGGAAATTGCACTTTTGCTTTCAGCGAAGACGGAAAAATTTTCAAATACATCGGAATACCTTTTACAGCGAAAGAAGGAAAATGGATTGGAGCAAAATTAGGCTTTGTAGCATTAAGGGAAGGCTTTATCAATGATGCTGGAAACCTAAAAATAGATTGGATTCGATTTAATAAAATACAATAAAAATGAAAAAAATAACGACTTTTTTGATTCTTATTTTGATTGCAATTTCTTTTGCTTCATCTGCCCAAGACAAGAAAATGACTTGGAAAAAAATTACAGAAAGTGAAGATGAAAGCTGGTTTGCAACCGATGAGGCTAAAAATTATGCAGAAAATGTGCTTTTGTATCAGCGAGAAATTGGCGGATGGCCAAAAAATATTGAAATGCAGGAGAAAATAACGGCATCAGAAAGACAAAATCTCATCAAATTAAAATCGGATCCCAAAGGATGTACCATCGATAATGGAGCAACTTGTCAGGAAATGCTTTTTCTGTCTAAAATATATAAGGCAAGTCCTGATGAAAAATACAAGATTGGTTTTCTGAAAGGGTTGATGTATTTGATAACGGCACAATACCAAAATGGGGGTTGGCCTCAATATTATCCGTTGAAGGAAGGGTATTATACTCATATTACCTACAACGACAATGCAATGGTGAATGTCCTGAAAATTCTCAACGAGGTAAAAAACAAATCAGACTACTATTCAATTCCTGTTTCGGACGAAATCATCAAGATTGCTGAAACTTCTTTCAATAAAGGAATCGATTGCATTATTAAAACACAATACAAACAAAACGGAAAACTCACAGGTTGGTGTGCTCAACATGACAAGGAAACATTACAACCGGCAAAAGCTCGGGCTTATGAATTACCTTCTTTAAGTGGAAAAGAATCTTCAAAAATTGTATTGCTTTTGATGTCGATCGAAAAACCATCCAAAGAAATAATTGATGCGGTTGAAGGAGCTGTGGCTTGGTTCGAAGCTACTAAAATTACAGGAATTAAGATAGAATCTGTAGCAACTGGAAAAGGAGATAAAAAAGACAGAGTGGTTGTTGAAAGCCCGGATGCAGAGCCTTTGTGGGCGAGATTTATGGAACTGAAAGACAACAAACCATTTTTTTGCGATAGGGATGGAGTGAAAAAATATGCCTTGTTTGAAATTGGTTACGAACGTAGAAACGGTTATGCCTGGTACACCAACGAGCCGAAAGAAGTCTTGAAGAAATACATCAAATGGAAAAAATCTTTAGAATAATCAGGAGTTATTAAATTTTTAAAAACACATTATTATGCAAAAAATTACTCAATTGCTCGTTTTGTTTTTTATCGTGACAGGATTTTCAGTACAATCGCAAGTCACTGATGTTTGGGATTTTGGGGCAACCCAACTGGACAACACTTTATTCAATAATCAATTGAATGAAACCGTTATTAATTCTTGGTATGATAGTGCCATAACTCCAGGAAGTGCCGGTACAACCAATACATTTCCAATAGGTTTTACGGCTGGAGTATTGTCGTGGACAGGTGGTGCAAGTGACCGATTGAGGACAACTAATACAGCATTGACACGATATGACAACAATATTGCCAGTGTTGCTACACATAACGGAAGGGTATATTGCAATGCTTTTGCTCCACTTTCAAACGGAATGCCAACTTCCCGCTACTTTACTTTGGCTTTGGAAGAAGATGATGAAGTTAAAATAATTGCCAGAGGAGATACAGCAGGATCGTTGAGTTTTGTTTTCCAATCAAATCCGGAACTTCAAAGTGATAGTTTTCCAATAACGGCAACTTCTGGAAGTGTGACTGAAGCTAGTTTCGTGGCAAAAAACGCTGGAAACTATATTTTTTATGATGCTTCCGCCAAGGCCAGTATTTATAGGGTTTATAGGAAAGATGCCGTTTATACTTCAATAACCGGAAATGTTGATGTTCCGCAAGCAGGCGGAATTCCTGATGGTTATTCGGTTATTTTTACAAATGAAGCAGGAAAATCTTGGACTGCAGAAATCAATTCGGGTGTATATACTGTTTCGGTTCCGGTTGGATATGCTTATAATTTAAGTTTGACAGATGCAAGTGGATACATCATCACAACTGGAGATGCATTCAACACAACTGGAGTTACAACGCCTTCGGTTACTCATAATATTGCAATTACAGGTGTCAATTTAGTTACGGTTTCGGGAAGTATCAGTGGTTTGGGAACTGCAATTTCAAATATTGGTTTGATGTTCACTCCAGATCCAGAAAGTAATTCGGTTTATACTCCATCTCCAGCTATTGATTTTGAAAATGCAACCTATACGGTTCAATTAGAGCCGAATATAGAATATACCCTAACTGCTCAAAATGTAAATGATTTCGAGGTAATTGCAAATACTTTAACGGTCACCAATCAAAATACTACCTTCGAAATTGCCTTTACCACAAAACCGGTTTATCCTGTAACAATAACAACAACAGGCCTCACAGAAAATCAATTGAGCGACTTGCAATTAACTTTTACAAATCTAAACGAAAGTGGCTACAGCTATACATTCGAGGATATGAATTCGATTGCATTACGCAACGGAACTTACGGAATTTCCTTCAGCGGATTGGACAATCATGCTGTTGAGTTGGGATTGACCTCAAATTCAAATGTAAATGGTTCGGCTGTTTCAAAAATAATTAGCTTCATTCCAGTAACAGTTTGGTCGTTTAATGATAAAGCAATCAGTTCAACCACAACGGCTTATTACAAAGGAATGATTTTAACAGGTCAGGTTTCAACAGTAACAAGTTCAGGACATTTGACTGCAAAAACCGAAGCTACAATACAAGTTCCGATACTTCCAAATCATAAAGTTGTAGTATCCTATTACTATTCTGCGAATTTTTCGATAGAAGGAGGAACGCCAATAACTACGGCATCCAACAGCACTTCAATCGTAGAAAATATTGAATATGCTTATACTGGATTTGTACCCGGAAACGTAACAATTACTGTAGGGGGTCCATCCAATCTGACCAGTTATTTTACAGAAATAAAAACCGTTCCAAATGTGGCATACAGCGAAATAATTACCGTTGGGGTTGATAAGCAATATCAAACCATCAACGAGGCACTTTTGGCAATTTCAAACATGACAAGAACCAGTTCCGATAGGGTAACGGTTATGATCGATTCAGGAAATTACGAAGAAATGCTGGTCATCACTCAACCTAATATAACCTTGAAGAATGCATCTGCAAATCCAAATATTGACTTGATAAACAGCGGTGTATCTATAACCGATGGAGCTGTAAGAGTGACATCCTATTATGGTCACGGCTACAACTATTACAGTATGGCATCCAACCAAAAATGGAACCAGGAAACCTTGAGTGTGAATCTTGAAAACGGAAATTTCTCCTATCAAAATGCTGGAGCTGGAACAACGAACGGATCATTTTGGAATGCCACAGTTGTAGTAAATGCGAATGGTTTTGAAGCTGACGATATCATTTTTGAAAACTCATTCAACCAATATATTTCAACAAAAGAATCGCAGGATGTTGTCGTGGCTTGGTCTTCCGGAAGTCCTGGAGCAAGGCCTACAAATAGCGGAAACACAGAGGTCCAAAACAAGATATTTGTAGAAAGGGCTTCGGCTTTGGCTGTAAACAATAACGTTCAAAAAGTTGTTCTGAATAAATGCAGAATTGTAGGACGTCAAGATACCTTTTTTGGAGGAACTGGAGCTAGAGTTGCCGTTTATAAAGGAAATATCATGGGAGCTGTCGATTATATTTTTGGAGGGATGAATGCCGTTTTTTATAAGACCGAATTAAGCATGAACACAAGCGATCAATCCAATGACGTTTCGTATATAACAGCTCCACAACAAGCATCGGGGAGGGGGTATTTGATGTACGAATGCACGGTTACAACAGCCGAACCTTTGGTAGAAACGGCTTCGGCATACCGTTCAAAACCAGGATATTTTGGTCGTCCTTGGTTGGCTACCACCAGTGAAGTTGTTTTTTATAATACTACAATTGAAACTTCAAATTTCCCGGGTTATGATGGAAATTCATTGATTTTACCTTTGGGCTGGCAAAATACTTTGGGAGGAACCTCAAGCGGAATGTATGAATACGGAACAATCGAAAACTCCGGAATTGATAATTCAGCGGTTCGTGCCAATTGGGCAACAAGTTTGACAAATCCTGTTTTAAATGATGGGACATCGATTACACCATTTAATTTCACGAAAGGAACAGACGATTGGGATCCGTTTCCTGAACTGATCAATAATGATTTGGGAGTTGATGTATATAATCCAGTATCGGAAGTGAACGTTTTTGCGGTTGAAAATTCAATTTATATCCGAAATGTCTTGTGTAAAACTCAAATCAACGTATATGCAATTAATGGAGCTTTAATAAAATCAATCGAAACTGTAAACGATACCAACATTGATATTGCTGATGGAATTTGGATTGTAACAGTTCAATCTGCCGATGGAAACAAGGCTGTAAAAGTGATAACACACTAGTAAATCCCTAAAATATAGCAATCACATTATTTTTTATACCTAAAAATCAACTTTTAATAAAAATTAACTACTATTTTTTTGCATATTCAAATTATATAATTACTTTTATGTAATCGATTGTATAACTTTTTAAATCAATAATTTAATCTATTTATTATGAAAAAAACACTACTTATTTTAATTTTTGCGACATTCTTATCAGTGTCCAATGCTAATGCTCAAACGGTTTGGGATTTTGGAAATAGTTCTGAATGGCCTGAATCACCAGGATATGCTGAAAATACAGTTGTAAATAACTTGGGATTTTTTGCCAATACCGGTACAAGTACAAATTATGTTGGTGCAATAGAGGCAAACAACAGTGGTTTGTTTTCAGATGATTATTCAGGAACTAAAAGACTTAAGCTGAACGGTGCAAGCTATGAAAGCGGTACAACAGATTTTTCAATGCCTACAAAACGGTACTTGTTTTTTGCTGTAACTGGAGCTTGTACTGTAAAAGTATGGTTTCGAACTGGTGGTGGAGGAAATAGAAATCTTTATGTAACCGATGGAACAAGTGTTGTTGGAACTATTGGATCGTCAACTTCTGGTGAAAGACTTATTTTAACGGCAAATTATACTGGTGGAGCAGGAAACTTATATATTGGTGGAAATGAAGCAAGTAATATCATGAAGATTCAAGTAAGTACTAATGTTGGTACCACTACACTTAATACTGATGATTTTCAATTAAAAGCAACAACTAATATTTTTTCAAATGGGAAAAAAGTATTTGTTTCAAATGTACAATCAGAAACTGAAGTAAAAGTTTACAATATTACGGGACAATTGATAAAATCTTTCACAACTACATCAGAGATAGATTTTCCTTTGGATCAAGGAATGTATATCGTAAATGTAAAATCGGGAGAAGGAGCCCAAAAATCTGTCAAAGTTCTCTTGAACTAGACAGGCCTGCTAATAAAATTGATATAGTTGGGTTTTAATATTAGTTTTTTAATACAGCAGTGGTTTTCCATTGCTGTTTTTTTTAATATAATTTTGTGTTCCAAACTTAGAATTATAAATTCAGTAATTTTTCAAATTTTAATAATAATAATCTTTAAATCGCTTTTTATGAATAAGTTATGCTTTATTGTTTTATTTAATTCAAGTTGCTATTTAATTGATTTGTTTAATTGGAGCCCGAAGACAAATAAAGTTAGTTTTATCAGAAATCCTTCCAGTGTAACTGCA
>NZ_JAVDVI010000019.1:0-70479 GCF_031456785.1 Flavobacterium arsenatis | reverse complement strand
CAACTACTACAGGTCGTTCGGCTGGTTCCTATACAGTGACCATCACCGATGCCAACGGTTGCTCGATCCAAAAAAACTTTACCATCAACGCCCCGTCTGCCTTGACGGCCACCCAGTCTCAGACTGACGTAAGCTGCAACGGTGGTTCCAACGGTACGGCAAGCGTTGTTGCTTCTGGCGGTACTGGTTCATATACTTATTCATGGTCGCCTTCGGGAGGTACGGCTGCAACTGCCAGTGGTCTTTCATCAGGTAACTACACGGTAACCATCACCGATGCCAACGGATGCTCGATCCAAAAAAACTTTACAATAGGTAATGTACTTGATTGCAGTATTACTACTTCATGGGATGGAGATTCATGGAGCAACGGTGTCCCAAATTGCAACTCTTATACGGCTACAATAAATGGAAATTATGATTCAGCACTAAACGGAGTAATCACAGCTTGTTCGCTTACAGTAAACAGTGGAGATGTTACAGTAGCCAGTGGAGATAATTTTATCATCAAAGGTATGGTTTCAGTTTCTGGAGGCTCGCTTACATTTGAACAAAACTCAAATTTAATCCAAACTGATGAAGTGATCAATTCAGGAACAATTATCTATAAAAGAAATAGCTCCTCATTGTATGGTTTGGATTATACCATCTGGTCTTCCCCGGTAAACGGAAACCAAAAACTTAAGGAATTTTCTCCTTTGACCTTGGATCAGCATTTTTATGTCTACAACACATCGCTTAATGCCTACAGTAATTACTTGAGTGCTTCGGGAGTGTTTGGAGGGAATCCGAATGAAGAAGAATTTGTTACTGCCAAAGGTTATTTAATCCGTATGCCAGAAGGTTCAAGTACAAGTTCGCCCTCTGTATTTAATGGTACGTTTACAGGTACTCCAAATAATGGAACTACTTCTATTGCTTTAGAGACACAGAATGCAAGATTCAATGCAGTAGGGAATCCTTATCCTTCTCCAATAAATGTTCAGGATTTCATACTTTTCAACCAGTCAAATCTTGATGATGGTACCCTTTATTTCTGGAGAAAAAGAAATGGAAGTAGTGGTACTGCCTATGCTACTGTTACACTTGCAGCCTATGTAGCAAGCAATGCCTTGGATGGCGATACTTCTGCAGGTGCATTTAATGAAGGTGAGGAGGCAAACTGGGTGATCAACCCAGGACAGGGTTTTATAATCAAAGCTGCTCCAACAGCTGCAACTCTGGATTTTAACAACACTATGAGAAGAGCAGTGAACAACGGCCAATTCTTTAGAGCGGGTACGGAAAACAATGTCACATTAGAAACATTACCTACTTCCAAGCTTTGGCTCGATATCAAAAATGAGAATAACGAGTTTGGGCAGACAGCAATTGCATATACTTCTTTTACAACCCTTGGATTAGACTATGGTTATGATGGCAAGCTGATCAACGATGGTGCTACTGCTTTATATTCTATAGCTGAAGATACCAAACTTGTCATTCAGGCGAGGGAAAGTTTTAATGTAGAAGATGTAGTTCCTCTGGGATACAAAACGTCGACCGATGGAAACTATACTATCAACATAAGCCAGAAAACAGGTGTTTTTGATGAAGGACAAAACATCTATTTAAGAGATAATTTATTGGGTTTAATACATAACCTTAGTGACAGCGGTGCATACACATTTGCAACATCCGAAGGAACTTTCGAAAATAGATTTACAGTGGTTTACAGTAGCGCATTGGATACTCCTGCTTTTGAGAGAAATAACTTTATTATTTCAAAAAACAGGAATAATATCACCGTCAATAGTGGTAAGACTAAAATGAAGTCCATCAATATTTACGATATGCTCGGGAGGATAGTGTATTCAAAAGAGGGTATAAATGCTTCCTTAGCCATAATTGAAGACCTCAATGCAGAAGAACAAGTGCTAATAGTACAAGTAATTACAGAAGAAGGCAATACGATCAATAAAAAAATAATCCATTAAAAATTAAACGTTATGATTAATAAATATTTAAAAATATACTTATATGCAACGGTAATGTTAGGAGATTTCTTAATGTTTGCACAGGATCCAGGAACAGATGTTGAAGACGAATTCGGGAATACGGATGGATCAGTTGAAGGAGCACCTATAAATGGGAAGCTTATCTGGTTGGCCGTTGCTGGTATCCTCTTTAGTTTCTATTATTTCAAAGGCATGCGTAAGGTTGCAACAGACAAAATGCAGGAATAAGCCCTTTAAAAGGAATAGAATTGCTAATTTATAGGTAATGTTAGATAGTCATTACTTTCAAATAACCATAATGAGAGGATTGTCGGATTGATGATCCTCTCTGGGTTATTTTACTTACGAACATAGTTGCAAAATGGACTATGATAAGCGATATGCTTATTTGTTTTTAAAACTTGGCTTACAGGTTTTTCACTTCCTATGATGTAACGTTAAAGCCCCAAAACTTTGTGTCAATGCTGGCATAAATTATTTATCCGAGAAGCTGAAAACGGAATCATAGAGTAGGCAAAAAACTTAACCAATGTTAGTATGCAACCAGTAAACCCATTAACAATGTATGTGCCCATTTATCAAACTTCCGAGGCACAGGAAGCCGCAAAATATGCGTATGAAAATTTTAACAGTAAAGCAACTAAAGCGGCACTGGATAAGATGGCAATCGTCCATTATGCTCGTATCGCACTTGTACCGAATAGCAATGGAGAAGGTATTGCAGGAATACTGGTCATTACGGAATTTGATGGA
This sequence comes from Flavobacterium arsenatis, assembly GCF_031456785.1. NCBI lineage: Bacteria > Pseudomonadati > Bacteroidota > Flavobacteriia > Flavobacteriales > Flavobacteriaceae > Flavobacterium > Flavobacterium arsenatis. Next base: position 67,729 of record NZ_JAVDVI010000019.1, on the reverse strand, counting down.
AATATGAATTCCTATCTTGAAGCATTCTACAAGAATTCTGATACGATCAAAGCTGCATTTCTCGTTGTCATAGCATTGTGGGCGAACAAGCCGGCCAACTTTCCGACGAAGCCTGAAGACATCACATTTACGATCTTCTCCAACTTCATCAATGATCGTAATCTGAGCAAAGCTGCGGATCTTTATTATGCCTATCCACAATCGGTTAAGCAAATTGTGGCACAATTTTAATTGTAGTAATTATAGAATAACATTGTAGCAGGGTTTAATAACCCTGCTATTTTTATACATTAGATTATGAATACTAAACAACTTTCATCACCTATAAAACCCGATTTAAGCGATATCCAAGGTCTTATTATTAATGGATATACACATCCATGCTCGGTACACCTGCTGTTTAATTTCAGTAGCGATGCATCGGGTCTTAAATACATAAGAGGTTTTTTCAAGGAACTGCTTCCTTATCTCCAGAGTGCCGAGGACTGGGGAGCATTAAAGCCTGAAATGATGCTGAACATTGGTCTTACTGCTGGTGGTATTGCAATTTTAAAGCCTGAATTGGACGTTCAGAATTCGAGTTTTTCAACAACATTCAAGAAAGGTCCTTGGGATCCAAATAATGCACAGCAATCCTTGGGTGACTATGGCCCGGGTGATCCATCAGAATGGTGGAATAAAAAATTTAAAAATGAAGAGGTGCATTGTGTTGTGCATGCCTATGCAATGAACCCAGGAGCTCAGGACCGTATAGTAGGAATCATAACAACTGCAGCCGCCAATAGCAATGCAACAGTTAAAGAATTAAAACCTTTAATTTCTGAGACAGGCAGGTTAGAGCAATATTTACTGGTTCCATCTGATTTTATTCACTTCCGGTACAGAGATTCTATCGATGAGCCTGATTTAAATGATGATCCCGCAGGGGAAGATCAGCAAGATCTTAATAATTTTCTTATAGGATACAGCACTCTTCAGGATCCCATTCCGGGTCCGCTTTCTGGTCCTGAAGCCAAATTTGCAAAAAATGGATGCTATAATGCATTTCGTATATTGTATCAGGATACTGCTACATTTTATAAGTTCTTGGATGAGCAGGCTGCATTAATTGCACCGAAGCTTAAGCAAACAGAGGAATTCACAGTTGAGTGGCTCGCCGCCAAAATGTGTGGCCGATGGCGTAATGGATCTCCATTGGTTCTCTCTCCAGAAAAACCAGAGCAGGTCACTTCCAAAAGTACTGATTTTGGGTATTTAGCGAATGATATGAAAGGGGTTAAATGTCCTTTCTCCGCCCATACTAGGGTCGCTAACCCAAGAGATGAAGGAGTTGATGTTGCTGGATCAACCACTGTGCCTCGTCTTTTAAGACGCGGAATGGCCTATGGTGCTCCATATTCAGTAGATCCGAGTGCAGACCGTGGCTTGATAGGCCTATTTCTGTGTGGCGATTTGAACACCCAATTTGAAACCCTTTACGGTTGGATGAACATGAATAACTTCAGTGATGTGTTTAATCCTGCTAAAAAAACTCCTCAGGATCCATTGGTTGCCAACCGTATAGGTGCTGAACAGGGGAATATTGATATTGACTTCACAATACCGATGGAAGACGGTACAAGTATAGTTGTTGCTGGTCCATTACCGCAATTTATTGTTACCCGCGGAACTGCTTACTGCTTGTTACCTTCTATTTCCGCTCTTAAAGAAATAGCAATAGGAATTTAGAAAAAATTTGTAAAATAAAAAGAGGTAGGGCAGGTTGCTCTGATTTGTGGTCTTATGACTTTTCAACAATAAAACCCGATGCAATGAAATTGCTTTTCCATATTGGCCAAACCCTGTCTAGGTCTTTCCTTTTGAATTTAAAGGAAGCGATCAATTCATTCTGTGCTTCAGAAATGGATGCACCTGATTTGATGGAATTCAAAAAATGATACTGATCAGGACCTATACTGAATAATCCCAGCTTATAGTTTTGTCGGGAAATACCACAATGGCTCTGTTGCGGAAATGGAAGTTCGGGTAAAAGATTAGCATTGAAGTCAAGATAGAAATTGCATATTGGGAATTGATGCTCAAAAAGAAGCAGTTGTGGTGCTATCGTGAGTAAATGATCCGGGGTATGAATATTCGGGACATTGACATTTACCTCCTGAGCATCAAATGCTTCTGAAAGTGCATATTCAAAGGTGGCGAGCTCAATCATGAACTGAGGCCAATTCTCCTCTTCATACTCGTCTTGAGGCCTTGTCTTTTCAAGAAATGCAGCAAAGTTTTTCCCAAGGTTGTTTAGGGTGTAGCTGGTGGAAGGATGGCTGTCGAGATATTGATCCGCAAAATCCTGAAAAAGGGATTCGCCTAATGCATAAGCTAGGCATTTAAATTGTGATTGCATACAGGAGCGAAGCCTGGCAATATAGCTTTGCCTGTAGATAGACAGATGCTGGGAGGCACTAAGCCGTTTAGAATCCTTAATTATTTGATTTGTAGGAATGTCCAAATGAAATACAGGCACATGCTGTGTTAGCATGGCCTGCATCCAGTTTTGAATATGGTTTATAGATAAGGGGTCTTTAGTGGTCATTTATTGGAAATGGTTTTAATATCATTAACCAAAAAATCAACAGGATTGGATACGGTCAAATGGGTAGGATATTCACATGTTGCTGTAGATTCTGCATAGTGGAAGCCGTTCTTAAATTGCTTTGCTTTTAATAGTTCATTATGGTAGGTGTCAAAATCGGGGATATTGCCGTCCCATTCCAGCAAGGTGGCTACTCCGCCTGTTAGTTGCCATGCCAGCGAAAAGAGTTCCCAGACTTCATCTACCACTTTCCTGTCGTGCGTATCGATTATATAGTTGCCACAATGTTGATGGCCTGCAATGTGCATCTGTACGATTTGGTCGTGAGGTAGTTGCTTGATGTAATGTGCGGCATCAAAGTCATTGTTAAAGGAAGATACATAGACATTGTTTACATCCAGCAATAAACCACAGCCCGTTTCCTCTGCCATATGTCGAAGAAAATCCCATTCATCGATAGTCGATTGTTTAAAACTCAGATAGGTACTTGGGTTTTCTACAATAAGTGGCCGTTCAAGGTAGTCCTGAATTTGCTTTATGCGATCAATGATATGCTTTAATGACTCTTCGTTGAGTACCACTGGCAAAAGATCGTGTGTATTCAAAAGGTTTACACCGGTCCAGCATAAGTGGTCGCTTATCCATAGAGGGTTTATTTCTTTCGCTAATGCCTTGAGCTTGGTCAGGTAATCCCAATTTATAGGATCGGTGCTGCCAATGGAAAGCGATACTCCGTGCATTACCAATGGATATCGTTCTGCCAATATTCTTAAAATGTGGCGGGGTCTTCCCCCTGAATCCATAAAGTTTTCTGAGATGATTTCAAACCAATCTACCGCAGGATTATGCTCAAGGATATGATCAAAATGCACACTTCTTAACCCTAAACCCAGACCGGGATTAGGTATTGACTTTACCTTGGCACTAAAGGTTTTTGATACACTCTCCATATTGCATTTTACTCGGATTTACCCTCGCAAAGATCTTTTGCATTGTCCTCAGGGTTGTTAAAACCGAACGAACATCTTTTGTCGCCGCTGTTTCCACAAGAATCATACGATCCCAATGTTGTTACCAACCAGTTTTGAGGAGGTCCACATTCAAAAGGAGCGGGACCTACATTTCTATTTGCTTCTCTCATCCTTTTTTCAAAAAGCTGTCGTGCGAGTTTCCAGGTACTGAGTCCCTTGTTGGCTCCAAGTGTACTGAATCGCTCTGCCTGTATGGGTACGGCACAACTTCCTTGCCATGCACAATTATTGTTTCCTGGATTTTCCTGTTGGAGTGCATCGCCATATAAACCGCATCCTCCTTGACCTCGGCAATTGTTCAGGGTTTGACAGTTGTGCTGTTGAGCTGTTGCACAGTAACCTGTTCCTGCACAGTTGTTTGAGCCTGTACGGTCGTGTCCTTTGCAGGCATTCAATCCCATGCAAACGTGCAATTCAACAGGTGGTTTTATATTGGCAGGAGCCACTGGAGTTGCCGGTGGTGGTGTCGTGCCTCCACACATTGAGAGTTCCTTGTTGTGTTCTATTATAGCCATACTATTATAATTTATTTTGTACTGGTACATTAATTACTAATGCTTATTTTAAATCAACATCCGGGAGGTCATCAATACGGTTTCCGAGATATGAAATGGAAGGATACGCCACAACAGCCACTTTATAAAGATCCTGCAACTGACTTTTTGGTCGGGCGAGGGGGCTGAAGGGATAGTTCTCAAAAGTAGGTGCCGCATTATATTCTATACCTTCAACTGTTTTATATTTTAGTTTCATGATGTCACCACAGAGTGAATTCAGGATAAAAATCATCGATTTATGAATTCCGAACATGAAGGTTTCGTATTGTGTGCTTCCGGATTTTCGGTAACATTCCTCAATCATCACAAAAATGTAGGTATAGATACCATTGATTAGATCAGATACTGGAGCAATATGGGCGGGATAATCGGATGTGGCTGGATTAGAGACAATATTCATCACGAACAAGTCACTGAAACTTATAGTTTCAATGTTGTAACTGTTGTATCTTGTTTCCAATGTATTGTACATCTGATAAATTTCTGCAAATTTTTCAAAATGAGAGGATTCTTCCCCTTCCTTAGGGGTAAAGTCATATCGGAGAAGTTCAGAAAAAATAAGGTTGTTCTCGTCATCTAAATATGGGGCATTTTTAACAAGTTGTCCTTCTCCCTGTTCCACAATTAAATTTATTGCATCTAATGCCGAGGTTTTGTCTGCCACGCAAATAAGGTCGCCTGAATTATCTTCATTTGTAAAAACAGGCTTGTGCATCTTGTCATAATAAATTGTATCGATGTTATTCTGTGCATAATAACCTTTTCCAGGGACAAGTTGAGGTGAGTGGGTATTGTATCGGATATCGGGATTGTTTTCAAGACAGTCTACAACCATCTCATAAAATTCTCCAATTGTGGGATAGGGAATATAAGCCCTTCTTGATTTCAGGTTCTTTTGTTTAGGCTTCATTGGCTTTTCGATGTTAAGAAACGTTTCCAATTGCTTCATCGACAGTTTCGCCGTATTGATTTTAAGGGGTGGCTGATGTCCGGGAAGTTCTGTGGGCCATGTGGCAGGCGACCTTCCGTTTAGTACAGGCATTCCTGCTAATGCTTGCTTGAGGTTGGATGAAAGTGCCATATGTAGCATTTCTTCAATAGCCACACTCATGATCAAGGCACCTGCCTTATTTGCAAAAACCATTACATCTGCTGATATGTCTAAGGCTATAGCTGATGCCTCATCAAAGCTATAAGGGGGTTGCTTTCGGATTTGTAGCAATGCATTGGTCAATGTATTGATCATCACCTGTTGTGAGGGAGCCCGATTGATGGAGTAATACGTGTAAAGATAAGTCGGAATTGTTGAGATTTCGATCTCTATGGCCTGTTGCAGGGCTTCTTCCAAATTTTCAAGGGTCACTTTTTCAGGTTTTTCTCCAAAAAATTTTTGATGTGTCATAGTGTTCTTGTTTGTTTAATGTTGATTACAAGAAAGACAGCCTCTTTTTATAATCTGACAATCAAAATGATGTTAGAAAAGGTGCCTTGTGTAGCTCATCCAAATTTAGGGAAACGAATACAAGCAGTGTCAGGTAGAATTACCTGTTTTTAGAGTAGAAAATGCTAAAGCGTTCATTAGATTGTATGTATATGAGCCTCACGCAATAAAACAAGTAAAACTACCTAGTGTTTTTTAAAAATTTCACTTTACCATTGTAACGTATAATTTTAAACTACTCAATATAGTATAAGATGAAAATCTTTATATATGGCTCCAGCTTCTTTACACTTATTAATAACTAAAAATCACCTACTATGTTAAAACGTAAAAGCGAAGAAGAGATAAATTTATCTCAAAAAAACACAAAACCGTCAGAAAAAACATTGTTCAAAGCACCCCAAGAAGGCAACAAAGGTATCCTTGAGAATTTGATGGAGGGTTATGGAAAACTTCTTATAGAAGATCCGATTAGGCCATTTCATGTAGAAGATCTGCAAAAAATAGTTGATAAAGTAGATTATGGTGTTTTAAAAGTATTGGAAGGCACTTGGGTCAGCTATAAAAGTAAGAATGATAACCAAAGTAAGAAACCGTTTATCGGAAGTGGCATACATACCACTATCATGCCATCTCCTGGAACTAACTCTGGAGGTATTCCAGGAAAGTACAGCTTCGATTGTGAAGAATATATAGAAAAACTGATCTTTAATTTGGTTCCGGGTGGGGTTCGTAATCGCGGTGGTGGAAACGAGCAATTTTGTGGTGCTATAAAATATGAGCAAAGCATCAAAAGCGTAAACACTGTAGAGGGAGAAGCAACTTTAAAATACACGCCAATCCATGAGGAAAACGGAATGTATTTGTGGCTCAGTGATGTATTCAATCATGCTGCTACAGCACAATCCATAAAAGAGGACCGTGGCATACATGCCATTTCGCCAGATAATCCCAATAAGGATTTGTATAAAAGTGGCTATCAGGACGAAACACTTTTTCTGATTAAGAATGATGTGGGGCAGGATGAATATGTAACCCTTGAAAACCTGAATGGTAGAAAATACTCTGAAATCATTGCATCCAAAGAGCTCAAACCGGGAACAGGACAAACAGGACCTTATTTTATTCCTGATTACTCTATTTCCCGAAGTGGAGTAATTCCACACGGAAGCACCATAACTTTATTAGGAGACATAGCTCCAAGTGGTTCAAATTATGTGATTCCAGGCCCGCCACAATTTCCAACAGGTGATGCGGCATGGAAATACGACCACCTATCAATTTCCAGAACCATGGGAGGTGCCGGTGCGAGTGAGACTAACCCCATAAACCTCGATCAGCCGGCACCAGCATGGGTATTTGAAACGCTCAACGATCAAAATGACCCGGGAGAAAACAAAATCTATACCCAGCGAATACTGGCAAATGATTTATATCCTTACTCCGTTAGGCCAGATTTAAGGCTACGTGATTCCATTAATAAAGAGGATATAAAAAATCATATACTGATTCAGATGTCGTCCAAAAACAAAACCGGAGCACAGGGAGGTATATTGAATGTTCCGTTTGTGAACCGTTTTGTCCCAACAGTCGAAATGAACATGAGCATGTGGATTGAAACAGTTATCGAAGACGGAAGAGAAATCCTTCAATTGCAATACGAACAAATCATATTCTTCGAATTCCATTTCGGAGACGATGGAGGTACTACAAGCTGGCCCCATATCCAGGTAAACACACTTCGTAAGCTAGAAGATATCCCTGCCGAGCAGAGACGTATAATAGACGAGCAATTTCCGGATGCAAATTTTATTGGAGCTCCCGCAGCATCAGGATGTCCCTATCATAAAGAATAAACCAAACGGAACTCCACAGTGTTCTTCTTTAGAGCATTTTGGAGTTCTTCTGTTGATAAAAACTAAAATATAAACATTATGAACACAGAAAATTATGATGTAATTGTCATTGGCGGAGGTGCAATAGGCTTGGCCACGGCATACAATCTCGGTAAACGAAAAGCTAAAACCCTAGTGTTGGAACAGTTTACTTTTGTGAATCAATTGGGGAGTTCTGCAGGAGTTTCACGCCAGTTCAGGATTCCGTATCCAGATGCATATATGGTGCAGATGGCTTTGGATGCCCAGCCGTATTGGGAGGAGTTGCAAAAAGAAACCGATGTAGAATTACTAGATAAGGTAGGTACGCTCTGGTTTGGAGATCCAAATGTGCATTCTACCGAGGGAAATATAGGTGAGGCCGAAAAGGCACTCAAGGCATTGAATGTTCCTTATACAACCTTGACTGCAAAAGAAATTGAAGACCAATACCATTTTAAGAATTTGCCCGAAACCTACACGGGATTGTTTCAACCGGATGGTGCCAGCATCAATTTCAAAGCAACGATTGAAACGCTTCTAAATCTTTGCAAAAAAGAAGAAAATATTCATTTAGAGGAGAATTCGCCAGTGCTTAAAATCAATCAAGTAGGAAAACTCTTTGAGGTAACTACGCCAAAAGGCCTATACATCACAGAGAAACTGGCAATCATTCCTGGTCCTTATATCAATAGCGTCATCAATCTTTTGGATTTTGAAATTGAAGCTACGTATTGGAACATGTCTTCGGCTTACTTTAAGAAGACCGATCCAACGATCCAATATCCAACATGGTTTGTTTTTCAAAATGCAATCGGTGAAAATGGCAATCAGTTCTACGGCTTCCCTTCGGTCGATTGGGATAATCCAGATTATATTCGTGTAGCTCCTGATTTCGTTATAAATCCAATAGATGAACCCAAAGACAGGACCTTGATTCCTAACGAACAGGAATTGGCTTATACCTCTCAATGGGTTCAAAACCACATGACAGGATTGAGTACGGAACCTGAATATACGTCAACATGCCTCATCGCTTTAAGCAAGATTCCAAACAAAGAACTGTTGATTGATTTTGCACCGTCTTACGTGCCGAATCATAAGAACATTGTAGTTTATGCAACCGGATGGGCGGCAAAATTTACTCCTTTTCTCGGAAAAATAATGTCGGATCTTGTATTGGATGGCCATACGGATTTTGATATTACACCTTTCCAATTGGGACGTAAATTCTTTCAATCAATTTAAATTTAAAATATTATGAATAAAAATACACCTTTAAATCCGGGCATGCATCCCGATTTAAAAATTGAAGTAGCGATTATTGGTGCTGGAACTTCAGGACTATATACCGCTTACCGTTTGACATCCGAAAAAAAGTACAACGCCAGCGAAGTGCAAATCTTTGATATGAGTAGCAGACTAGGAGGAAGATTGGAATCGGTTATTATGCCTGGAATGAATTTCTGGGGCGAACTTGGAGGCATGCGTTACCTGACTTCACAGGAAATCGTTACAACCTTGATTGAAGGCTATCCGCTTAGCGAAAAAGACTTGAGCAAGCGTACTCCGGTATTAAAAGATAAAATGACGCCTGTTCCTTTTCCAATGGGCGATCCAACGAAGTTATTAATGTATCTTAGAAAAGAGCGTACTATGCAAGACGCTTGGACCGTTGCACAGGGAGAGGGTAAAAAATTGCAGACCCGATATTACCTAAATGAGGATGATTTTGGTTTTAGCTCAGACCAGCTCTTCAACAAAATCATATATGATGTTCTAATGGCAGATCCTTGGGTTGCAAAAACTTATGGAAGTAAAATCAAAAAAGGAGCTTCAATCTATGATTACTCTTTTGAATTGAACAGTTGTGATTGGGATGATATAAAACCTAAAATGGTATATAATTTTCCAGGTTCTCCGTATGACAAACGCAAGGTGAACGATTTAGGATTCTGGAATTTAATCAAGGACAGGGTTTCTCAAGAAGGCTATCAGTTTTTAGCCAATGCGGGAGGCTATTATTCCAATACCATCAATTGGAATTCAGCCGAAGCTTTTCCGTATATGGTAGGCGATTTCTCTGCTGGAACAATTTATAAAACCATTGAGGAAGGTTATGACAGTATCGCTTATGCCGTAGCCAATGCTTATATGGATAATGAAGGTGCTTGTATCTGGTCTGAGAATAAACTGCTTACTTTTACAAAAGACCATCCTTCAAAAGATACACATAAATATGAATTGACTTTTCTGAACCTGCAAACGAATACGCGATGGAAAGTGTATGCTAATACGTTGGTTCTTGCCATGCCAAGGAAATCTTTGGAGCTTTTGGATCAGGAAAATTTCTTTTTCAACACTGATGAAGATTCCACAATAAGCAAGAATATCCGTTCCGTGATCATGGAGCCAGCGTTTAAGATATTGATGGGTTTTGAATATCCGTGGTGGAAAGAATTAGGAATGGATTCCGGCCATTCGATCACCGATTTGCCAATGAGGCAATGTTACTATTTTGGGACAGATGAGCAAACCCAGAATTCGATGCTCTTGGGAAGCTACGGTGATATGGAAACCGAAACATTCTGGAAAGCACTCTCGGATGACAAAGTCCTTTTTGAAGTAAAACCTGCCAAATCAGCATCGTTAAAGGAACTGCACCAGCTTGATGATGTTCAGGCCACTAAATTGATGGTTGCTGAAGTAATGAACCAACTGCGCGAGTTGCACGGTGATAAGGTAACGATACCAGAACCTTATGTAACCTATTTCAGAGATTGGACAGATGATCCCTTTGGTGCCGGATACCATGCATGGAAAGCCGGTTACTCGGTTGAAAAGGTAATGCCTTATATGAGGAAACCCTTTGCCAACGAACAAATCCATATTTGTGGAGAAGCCTATTCAGATCAGCAAGGTTGGGTGGAAGGTGCTTTCTGTGAAGCCGAGAAAATGCTGAACGATTATTTTGGACTCGATCGTCCGGTATGGTTAAGTCCTAATTATTATTTAGGATGGTAATGGTCAGGTACCTGATGGATTGCACAGCAAAATAAATGCATTTAAAGTTTTGTTGGTAGATTATGATTTTGCAAACGAAAACCAGTTAAACTTTCTATAAAAGCATTTTAACTGGTTTTTTAGGTTTTCTTATTTTTATTTTCCGATGCAAAAATTAACTTTCTAGTATCTTTAGTACTTCACAGGTAGCGCGAGGTCAATGTCATTAAGTTAAGGAAATAAACCGTCTGTTTTGTCCTTCCGACGAAGGAGGAATCGCATTGTCAAATTCACTTTATAGAGCTACTTGTGAGTTCCCTCCTTCGTCGGGAGGACAAGATTGAGCTTAACTTAATGACATTGAGCGCGAGGTACAAGAGGGGTACAAAATTTATCAAAAACTCAAACAAACCATAATTTTAAAGAGATAAAGGACATTAAGAACGGTTGAGTTACAAATGCATAAAAATATAACATCCTAGAAAATTAAGACCTTTAAGACTTGACAAATATTGACTTACTAATTTGAAAGAGTAAAAGTTTAAAGAAGCAGAGACAGCCTATTGAAGTTGTCTCTGCTTCTTTAAACTTTTACTATTCTATGATAAGAATGTTGACCTATCTTTTAATAAGCTTGGTTGTTGATGATTTTCCGTCAACTTCAACCGTAACAATATATACACCAGTTTGCAATCCCGAAATATCAGTTGAAAGAGTGCTGACTTTCGGACTCATTTCCATTATTCGTTGACCTAGCATGCTATAGATGTAAATCTTGTCAATCGTTTCAGAAGAATTGAAGGAAAGGCTGTTTGAGGCAGGATTTGGATACATGCCGAAATTTGCCAACTTTTCTTCTTTTAAACCCAGTACCTCTTCAACTGAGGCATAGATGTTATCCACTTCAAAATCATTTGCAGATCCTGCCGTTGTTCCTGTTGTATTGCTTCTCAACACAAATATTTCGGTGATGGTAGCCAAGCTAAAGGCATCCGACTCAGGAATAAAATCAACAATCGGAATAGAAAGTAAATGCCATTGATTGTCGTTGCTAAAGCCGTAGCTGTTTGCTGAGGGATCAATAAGGACTTTTGCTGTTATATTATTACCTCTCATACGGATATAAAAAGGTGTTGCAGAAGCTGTTTTCAGCGAAAGATTATAGTAGGAATAAGGTACTAAGCTTACAGCCGCATCTGCTGTATTGGCCGCATTTCTTGGAAATAAAATTCCGTGAAAGTAAGAACTTGTTCCGTTGAAGGCAAAAAGGTAATTTTCGTTACCTTCATAAGGAGCGGTTGTTGGTTGGGTTAAAGCAAATCCTTGACCGTTGCTGAATCTTAGAGAATTTACACCAGCTTCAATAGTAGGGTCTTCCGTATAAATAGCGAAAGTTGTTTGTGCATTCAAAAAAGTTGAAAGCAGCAAAAATGCGATAAGAGTAATTTTTTTCATTTTGTAATTATTTTAATTATTAATTCCCGAAAATTACAATTATCCCTTTCTTAGACGGAATATAATCATACGTGATTAGGGGGTCAATTGTGTTTAAAATGTAGAATTTATTTGAAAGGTAGGATAGGGCTTACCTAATGTGCGGTTGGCATCAATCGATAAGTTCAAATTGTACTTTCTGATCATTTACAATTACGAAAAAATTGCCCGTTTCCAAATGCCTTTCGCCAAAACTATCCACATAACTCAAATCTTTCATCGGATCGATTTCAAAACGATACACTATTTTTTCTCCAGCTTTGATGAGTTTTTTCTCGAATGATTTAAGCTCTTTCATAGGTCGGGAAATAGTTGCGAATGGATCTTTGATGAACCACAAAACGGTTTCTTTTCCTGTTGCATTTCCAGAATTTGTTACTTCAACTTCGGCAACTAGCTTTTCGTTTTTTCTAATTTTTGTAGCCGATAATTTTATGGGAGAATAGTCATAAGTCGTATAGCTCAAACCGTGTCCGAACCAATACAAAGCATCTCTTGGAATATCTTGATAATGTCCTGATTTTGGTCGCGAAGATTCACGCATATTGTAGTAAATAGGAATTTGTCCGGTAGTTTGAGGAAATGTGATTGATAATTTCCCTGAAGGATTTCTTCTTCCTGAAAGAATTCCAGCGACTGCAGAACCAGCAGTTGTTCCAGGTTGCCAGATTTCCACAATTGCATCTGCCATTTCATTCAATCGGATCAATTCCAAAGGTCTTCCGCTGGAAAGCATCAAGATGATTGGTTTTCCTGATTTTTGCAATTCGGCCACCAAATCTTCTTGAATTTTGGGCAATGCTATTGTAGAACGGGAACCGTTTTCGCCACTCCAGTTTGCTTTTTCTCCCAAGAATATGACTACGGCATCTGATTTATTTGCTTCCGTTAAAGCATCTGCAAAGCCACTTTTGTCATCGCCATCAAAATCACAACCTAGGGCATAATTCAAAACTACTTTCTTTTTAAATTCTTTTTGCAAACCTTCATAGATTGTTTCAACATCTTGAGGCCGTCCCATTCCTTCCCAAAAACCCATAATGTGAACGGAATCTTTTACCATCGGTCCGATGATTGCCAGACTTTTATATTTGGAAGTAATCGGCAACGTTTGCTTTTCGTTTTTCAATAGAACCATTGATTCAGCGGCCAATTCTTCGGCTACTTTTAAATATTCTGGCAATAAATAACGCTTTTCTTCTGGCACGACATCAACATACGGATTTTCAAAAAGTCCTAATTTCATTTTCACGCGTAAAATTCTTCTTACTGCTTCATCAATCGAAGCCATCGGCACTTTTCCATCGGCAACCAACTCTGGTAAGAAATCAACATAGGCATTGTCAACCATATCCATTTCGACACCTGCCATAAACGATTTCAGCGTGGCTTCTTTTATATCTTTTGCAACGCCTTGATCCACTAATTGTATAACCGAACCCCAATCAGAAACAACAAATCCGTCGTGTTTCCATTTTTTCTTTAAAACTTCGGTCAGGGTATAATAATTTGCAGAAGCGGGAACTCCCGAAATATCATTAAAACCACTCATTACCGTTGCGGCACCAGCCTTGATTCCGGCTTCAAACGGAGGCATAAAAGTTTCCCATAATGTTTGGTTTGAAATGTCGCTGTAATGATAATCGCGTCCTCCTTCTGATAAACTGTAACCGATGTAATGTTTCAAACAAGCAGCAATGGTGTATTTATCCGATAGGCTTTTACCTTGATAGCCTTTTACAGCAGCAACAGCAAAAGCCGAATTAGCATAGGTATCTTCTCCATACCCCTCGGAAACACGGCCCCAACGAGCGTCTCTGGCTACGTCCAACATAGGGGAGAAGGTCCAATCTAAACCTGAAAGCCAGCTTTCTTTTGCAGTGATAGAGCATGATTCCTTTACCAAATCGGTATTCCAAGAACAAGCTTGTGCCAACGGAATAGGAAAAACTGTTCGATAGCCGTGAATGGCATCGAAACCAAAAATAATCGGAATGCCCAGTCGGGATTCTGTCATTGCCTTTTTCTGGACCTGGTTGCGGTATTCAGGATTGGTGCTTCTGTAAAGTAGCGATCCAATTGTGGGACTAACTTCCTTCATCTTTTCACCAATGTTGTTCGGATTCGCATTTTTTCCATATGTCCATTGGTTCATCTGCATGATTTTTTCTTCCAAAGTCATTAAGCTGATGAGGTTTTCAATACGTGTTTCGATTGGAGCATTTTTATCCTTGTAGATTGCTTTTTTGTTTTGTGCAGCAAGCGGTAGAATAGAAAAGAGGAGGACAGTGATAAGCGTTTTTTTCATTTTAATTAGGAATGCAGTTGGGTTTTGTAATTTTTTATTTGTCCAGATATTGAATGAGCTCATACGTATGATCATTTAAAACCTTCATATTTTCAATCAAAGGTTTATAATAATTGTATTTGCTGTCAATAATTCCCTTGTTAGAATCACGGTTTGAGTAATCTGTTTTCAAGTTTTCAGGATCATTGTCTTGGTATCTGAACCAGTGCCATCCCACACAGGACTTGCTTTTTAATAATTCGATGATGAAATTTTGATAGAAATAGCCTCGGTCTTTTTGGGTAGGTACATTCCATCCAGCACCTGTTTTATTAGGCAATCCAGAATCTTCTCCTTTAGCATACCATTCAGTAATTATAAAAGGTTTTCCTGACCATTTTTCCCAATTTTCAAGGGTGGATTGAACAGGTTCCCATTTCCTATAATGGTTGATGGAAACCACATCCATATATTTTCCAGCCACTTCAAAGATTTTCGGATTGTCTAGTTCATCCAATTCTTGATTGAAACGGCATCCTAAATACAAGTGATTTGGATCGTATTTTTTTACCGCTTCGGAAACCTTTTTAATGTAGGTTTCAAAATAAAACGCTGTGAATTCCTGACGATCTTCCTCCGTAATATCTTCCACGGAAGCATCTTTCCCTTTTCTTTGGTCAAGCCATTTCTTTGCGACAATATAGCCTGTTTCTTTTTTGTCTAATTTCTCCAAATGCCTGTCTAAAGCATCGTCAACCCAAGGCAATTCATTATCCGTAAAATAACCAAGCAGGTATTTGTCGTTTTTATATTTTGCTATTTTCGAAATTTCTTTTTCTACGAAAGCATCAAATTCCGGATCAAAAACCATGGCCAAATCATAGCGGAAATTTTGCCAGCCCGCTTCTTCATATTTGCCTCCAAATTTTTTCAAGTGCTGTTGTTTGTAAGCACCCATCGGGCTTACAATAACAGTGTAGACTAATGGATTTTTGGTTTGTCGCATCAAATCTACTTTTGACCAAGCTCCCGTTCCATTAAATCCTTGTTGCTTTAAAAAATCACTTTCCTCTGAAACCCAATTTTTCTCGTTCTTATATTTTGAAACCAATGCCTTTTGTTGATTTTCGGATGTTCCTGGACTAAATACAGCAACTCCTTTGTGGATAAATGGATTTCCATCTGGATCAATAATCCACCAGCGATCGCCCCGTTTTTCGGTTCTAAAAAATCCGGTTGCTTTAGAAGGATTGATTTTCCAAGCTCCGTATAAATCAGTTTCGGGATCTTTTGTATAACTGAAACCAGGAAGTTTATCGATAGTTTTTGCCTTATAGGATTTCCAGATGGTATCGTCGGCATTTTTTCTAGCCATTACTTCGTGATAGTCGTTTGAAACTTTTAATTTGGTTTTGCTGACATTATTTTGGGCAAAAGTTGCAGCTGTAAACAATCCTATAAAAATAATTTGGATCGCAATTTTTGTAGTAGGTTTTCTTTTCATTTTGGTAAAAAATTTAATGAACCAAAGGTTGAAATTTATGTAGGTTTGAAAGGTTTTAAATATGCTTATATGAGGGTAGATTTGTCTTTAAGCCATTATTAAAAGGAGATAAAACGTTGTAGTGAAAAAAATATCATAAAAAAAGCCACCCAATAATCAGGCAGCTTTTCTTTCACAAAACAAACAATCTATCTGCAATTTATTTCAATTCAAATTCACTTTCTAAGACATCTGTAGAACTGGTTCCGACAAATACCTTGAAAGTTCCCGGTTCCACCAGAAAGTTTCCATCGTTGTCATAAAATCCCAATTCTGCTTCTGTCAAAGTAAAATGGATGGTTTTTGATTCTCCTTTTTTAAGGTTGACCAATTCGAATCCTTTAAGTTCCTTTATAGGTCTTGCCAAGCTTCCCGCCAAATCTCTGATGTACAATTGAATGACTTCTTTGCCGTCGTATTTGCCAGTATTTGAAATGGTTACGCTGATTTTTATAGTTTCGCCTTTGGCAAAAGAAGTCTTGTTGATTTTTAAGTTGCTGTATTCAAAAATGGTATAGCTCAATCCGTGGCCAAAAGGATAGAGTGGCGTTTTTTCTACATCAGAATAATGCGACCAGAATACGTTTTTATCACTGTCGATAGGTCTTCCTGTGCTGTAATTGTTGTAATAAATTGGAACCTGACCAACATTTCTAGGAAAAGACATCGGCAATTTTCCACTCGGATTGTAATCTCCATAAAGAACTTGTGCCACTGCATTTCCGGTCTGGCTTCCCAATTGCCAAGCTTCCACAATCGTAGGAATATTTTCGCTTGCCCAAGGAATTGTCAAAGGTCGGCCGTTGTTCAAAACCAAAACGATATTTTTATTTACCTTGAAAATTTCTTCCAATAATTCCTGTTGGTTTCCAGGCAAGTCAAGGTTGGTCCTGCTTCGACCTTCACCGCTTTGAAAGCCGTGTTCGCCTAAAACCATTACCACGACGTCGGCATTTTTTGCGGCATTTTTTGCCTTCTCAAAACCACTTTTGTCTGTTGTATTGAAAATCAGTTCTTGCACGAAAGTTGTTTTTCCAACCGTCACGTCGGTTCCTTTTTCATACGTGAGCTGGTTTCCCTTGTATTGTTGCATTCCTTCTAAAACTGAAACGGCGGTGTTGTCATCCGAAGCAATTCTCCAGCTTCCCAACGGACTGTTCTTGTCATTGGCCAAAGCACCAATCAAGGCAATTTTTTGTCCGGATTTTTTTAGGGGCAATAAATTATTTTCATTTTTCAATAATACGATCGACTTTTTAGCCATATCCAAAACGCCATCGTGATTAGCCTTGCTTCCGATGACCGCTTTTTCTCTGGCTTCATCGCAATATTTATACGGATCATCAAATAAACCCAGCTCAAATTTTACTCGAAGTATTCTTCGAACAGCATCATCAATCAAGGCAACATCTACTTTTTTATCATAGACTAATTTCACCAATTCAGCAACATAAATATGCGATTCCATATCCATATCTGAACCGGCTTTAACTGCTTTTTCGGCAGCATCGGCTTCATTTTTGGCAAAACCGTGTGCTATCATTTCCCGAACCGAAGCCCAGTCGGAAACAATAAATCCATCGAATTGCCATTTTCCTTTCAAGATCTCTCGTTGCAAAAAAGAATTTCCAGTAGCAGGAATTCCATTTAAAATATTGAAAGCGTTCATCATAGTTCGAACCCCTGCATCTTTTGCCGCTTTAAATGGAGGTAAAACGGTGTTGTAAAGCATGGAATGGCTCATATCTACCGTGTTGTAATCTCTTCCTGATTCGGCAAAACCATAACCGGCAAAATGTTTTGCACAAGCGGCAATCGTATTATTTGCAGCTAAATTTTCGCCTTGAAAGCCTTTTACCCTGGCGGTTGCAATCTTGCTTCCCAGATACGGATCTTCACCAGCACCTTCCATCACGCGTCCCCAACGGGCATCACGTGAAATATCTGCGTTTGGACCAAATGTCCAATTAATTCCAGAAGCCGATGCTTCATCTGCGGCAATTGCAGCCGATTTTTCGATAGCCTCCAAATCCCAGCTTGCGGCTTCAGCCAAAGGGATGGGACTTAACGTTTTATAACCGTGAATGACATCAAAACCAATGATTAACGGAATTCCAAGTCGTGTTTCTTCAACCGCAATTTTTTGCACAGCGCGAACTTGCTTGGCACCACGAACAGTAAGCATTGAACCAACCCAGCCTTTGCGAAGGTGTTCATATTTCAGTTCAGACGAACCACCTTTTGGAGCTGGACCGGTTACATCCCAAAAACCGTTGTATTGGTTCATCTGGCCCACTTTCTCTTCCAAAGTCATTTGGTTCATCAATAAAGTGATGCGTTCTTCGATTGGCTTTTTCTTATCCAAATGAGCTTTGCTTTGTGCATTTGCCGAAATTGAAAATAAGGAAAATACCACTGTGATTATACTTGTTTTCTTCATTTTGATGGTTTAAAGTTTTAGTCATTAAAAAACCGTGAAGCAAAATTGTTCACGGTTTTAAAGTATTTAAAAATCAATTATTTATTAATCTACAGAATAGAAGATATCATCTACATACCAATCAAAAGCACCTGTTAAGCCACTGTAAGTTGGATAATCGGCATCATCGGTTCTCATAACAAGACAGGCTACAATTTTATCTTTATTTGGAAGGATATTTTCGCCACTGCCATCTTTCTTGAAATCAGCCAAAGGAATTTTCAAGGCATGCCAAGCACCATCCCTCGCCATTCCGTAGGTTTCGTCGGTTGTGCTGTTTAATGTAATCCAATAATTTCCAGCACTGGTATTCATACGAACCCTCAAATTTTTTGTAGAAGTTGTTTTTAGGGCAATATTATAATAATTGTAAGGAGTTGCATCAAGTGGCGAAGTGGAAGGTGACATAACGGACAAGGCATATCCGGTTACATTATTTCCTGAATTCACATTGAAACTATATAGATAGGCATTGGTTCCTTCATAGGCTCCTGTATTTACCGTAGTAATAATAAAATTACCATTGTTGACAGGTGCTTGGCCAAGGTTGCTAGCCGTGATAGCACGTTCAGTGAAAACGCCTAATCCATTGATAGGGAGTACTGGTCCAACGGCAATTACGTTTACTTTATCCAGATTGGTATCGCCTCCGGTGAAATGGAATCGCAAAGTGTTTGATCCGGCAGTCAAACTTACATTAGAGATGGTCTTGCTTGTGAAAGTTGTCCATCCGCCTGTATTGGCAAAATTTCCCGTTTCGCCTAAATTTGTAGTAACGCCTGTACTTTGATTTACAGATTGAAGACGGATTGATTTTCCGCCTGTCGGACTTCCCGATGCCACCATAAATTCAAAGTTGTAATTGCCGGTTTCTAGAACATTTACGGTATAATTTGTCCACTCGCCATCGTTGGTATTGCTAATGTGTGTAGTTGTGGTTCCAACTTCTACATCGGTTCCATCGTCTTCCCTATAAGAAGCACTTCCGTTGGTTATGGCGATATTTTCTTCTTCATTGTCATGATAGGCAACGCCTTCGCCACCTAAATCATAGTTTTCGGCTTCAATTGTTCCCTCCAAATCAACGGCAACACCGCCAAATGGAAGTGGAGGATCGATTCCAGATACAACAATGGTAAAAGTTTTTGTTTCGATCGTGTTGTCAATATACTTTACAACTAATTGTGCCTCATAAGTTCCAGGATTAGCATAGGTTACAGTAACATTTGGATTGATTGATGTTCCCGGTGCACCTCCAGCGAAAGTCCAATTGGTTGTAAGGGCTTTAGTAGAAGTACTTGTAAATTCAATGGTTTCCCCAAATTTAATAGTGGTACTGGATGCATTGGCTTCTGTCAGACCTTTGTCATATAAAGTCACTTCTCTCACATCGTCATTCTCACAAGAGAAAATAAAAACGGCAAGAAATAAAAAGAAATACCGGGTGCTATTTTTTAAAATCATAGTTAACTATATTTAGTTTGTAATAAAATAAATTTTTAACAAATATTTTAATTTAATAGGGTTAAATGGGTTCTAATAATTTTTCTTTAGGGGGACAATTGTACATTTCTTTATTCTATTGCCTTTTTCTCGCTTTTTGGATTATAGATTAATTGGATACAAAGACATATTCATTTTCAACGTTTTGATTGTTAGGTGTTTATTGTTTTAAGCGTGTTTTTATGCTTCGTAATCGGTACATTCTTACCCCTAAAAAGAAATATTTAAAACAGTCCCTTTTTACTAGAGTTGCTATTTTTGTTTAGTTCTCTATTGGGTTTGCAAGATATAAAAAAGTAAAAAATATAATAGACAGGATACTTTATTTGGAGATAAAGCTTCAACTTTTGATGCGAATTCCGTACTTTCAGCAGTGATTAATTATAAATATATTCAATTGGAAAAAAATAAAGCCAACATCGTATGGGGAATCATAGGTTGCGGAAACGTTGCCGAAGTCAAGAGTGGGCCTGCTTTTCAAAAATGCAATAACTCCTCATTGTTGTCCGTGATGCGAAGGGATGCAAAGAAGGCCGAAGATTTTGCCAAGAGGCATCAAGTTCCGTTGTGGTATGATGATGCTTCGGAACTCTTGAAAAATGAAAATATTACGGCCGTGTATATTGCAACTCCGCCTTCTTCACATCTGAAAATGGCAATTCAGGCTTTGAAAGCCGGAAAGGATGTTTATTTGGAGAAACCCATGGTGCTTTCTGTAAATGAAGCTTTGGAATTGAAAAAGGCAGTAGAAGAAAGTAAAAACAAATTGGTGGTTGCCCATTATCGCAGGCATTTGCCAATGTATGTAAAGGTTAAAAGTTTGATTGATTCAAATCGTATAGGAACAGTCCAATGTGTGGATATAAAATATTTCAAGGAACATAAGCCGGATGCAAATTGGAGGCTTGATCCATCAATTTCAGGGGGAGGCTATTTTCAGGACATCGCTCCACATCAGATTGACTTGATGTATTATTTCTTTGGAGCCTATCAATCCGTCAAGGGATTTGCAGTGAATCAGGAAGCAGATTATACTGTCAGCGATACAGTAAACGGAATAATGGCCTTTAAAAATGGTATACAATTCAGGGGTATTTGGAGTTTTGATGTTTCAAATGTTGCTGAAACTGACAACTGTACGATTTATGGAAGCAAAGGCTACATTACATTTTCCTTTTTTGGAGATGAGGTTTCGATAGTATCAAATCGAACCACAGAAAATTTTGTTTTTGTGCATCCCGATCATATACAGCAACCTTTTATTCAGCAAACCGTAAATTATTTTCTCGGAAAAAGAAACAACCCTTGTACGGTTGAGGAAGGTTTGATCGTCAATGAGATCATGCAAGCCTTTTCAGCTCCAATTTAAAATTAGGCTACTTAATTTCAATGCTATAGCTACTTATGATGTGTTTTAAAAAATATATACTACTTTTTCTTCTGATATTCAATGGCTGTTTGAATGTACAGGCACAGGATTCGGGATTGTATTTTGAACAGATAAATTACAACGAAGATTTTTCGCCAAGCATGATTTCCAGCATGGTTCAAAACAAAAAAGGCTTTATCTGGATCGGAACCGAAAACGGCTTGTTTCGATACGACGGTTATAGTTTTTACAGATACATCAGGGACAAGAACCTTCAAGGGAGCTTGAGCAATAATCACGTCAATGTGATTTTTGAAGACAGTGCCGAAAACCTCTGGATCGGTACCAACCACGGGGTTAATCTGTTTAATAAGAATTCAAACAACTTCACCCAAATTGATGTTTCTACTACAAAAGGAGGAAAAAGCTATATAAGCTCATTTGCAGAAGATGGTCAAAAAAACCTTTGGATCGGAACTTTTGGAGGCGTCAAACGTTTAAACAAAAAGACAAATTTATTAGAGAATATCAAGAGCGATTCTAATTTCCTTTTAAACCATAGCAGGGTACTTTCTCTATTCTTTGATAAGGAATATGGAATCTTAGTAGGGACTTCCCTTGGCATCCAATGTTTTGATCCTGCTACTTCAGACCTTAAAGGCTTGCCAAGTGGATTCACTAAAAACAAAGAGTTCTTAAAGGCAAAGATTTGGAAAATCGTCAAGGAAGCCAATGGCGATTTGTGGTTTGCAACCGAAAGCGAAGGTGCTTTTTTCTATTCTAAAGCCAATGATGTTCTGGTTCAATACAAGTATAGTTTTAACGATCCAAATTCCATCTCTTCAAATTGGATCAGCGATATTATTGCAATCGACGAAAATAATACATGGTTTGCCACTAAAGATGGTTTGAGTGTTTTTGATAAGAAGAAGAAAAAATTTATTAGGCATAAACACAACCCGCTCAATAATTCCAGCCTGACCGATAACGACGTAAAGTGCTTTCTGAAGGACAGGCACGGCTGTATTTGGGTAGGAACAACGGCCGGAGGCATCAATTTTTATAATAAGGCGAATTCTAATTTTACTACGATAGGTGAAGCCATCAAGCCTAATTTTGGTTTGAATAACGCTATCGTAACTGCTGTTCTAAAGCAAAACCGGGACGCTTTATGGATTGGAACGTATGGCGGAGGCTTGAACTATCTAGATCTCAAAAATAAAACTTCGGTATCTTATGTGGTTGATTATAAAGATGAAAAGAAGACCAAAAACCTAATAACGGCTCTTATTGACAAAGGAGATAATCAGCTTTTATGCGGCACATTTAATGGATTGTATCAATTTGACAAGGGAAGCAAACAATTCAAACCCATTCCGCTTTCGGCAAATGGATTATTTGAGGATGAACGCCCCATTACATCTTTATTGATGGATGAGGGAGATATCTGGGTTGGAACCAATGGAAACGGTGTAAAGCGGGTTTTGCAGGAGGGAACGGTAGAAAATTATAGGGCAGACGGATCCCAAAATTCACTCTCTGATAATTTTGTCATGGATTTGGAAAACAGGAAAAACGGAATTTGGATAGCCACTCAAAACGGCTTGAATTATTTTGAAAAAGCTTCAAAAAAAGTTACCAGAATATATAAAACCAATACCAAAAAGCGAATTGGCAACAATAGCCTTACCGTATTATTCACTGATTCAAAAGGCAGATTATGGATTGGAGCCGATTATGATGGGTTGTTTTATTTAGATGAAACCACCGAAAATTTTTTCGCATTCAATAAATCGAAAGGCTTTACCGATGCTCCGATAAAGAGTATAACAGAAGATGCCCAAGGTAATTTGTGGGTAAGCTCTGAGGATGTACTGTTCAAGATCAAAATAAAAAAACAGCTGGCAAAATCTAAAGGACTTGATTTTGAAATAACCAAATATTCTGCCAAAGACGGTGTTTCGGTAAAGCAGTTTTCCTATAACTGCGGGATTAAATTGAATGAAAACCAACTGGTTTTTGGAGCAGCAAAAGGATTGACCATTTTTAATCCGCAACAGATCAAAAAGTTGCCAAACGACAGCGAGATCGTGTTTACAAATCTAATCGTGAACAATGAAATTGTGGAAGCCGGAAAGAAAAACTCTATTTTGAGCAAAACCATTTCGGAGACTTCGGAAATTACCATCAATTATGATCAGGGGTATATTGGTTTGGAATTCAGTAGCTTGAACTTTGTGAATCCCAAGAAAAACAAGTATGCCTACAAATTGGATAATTCCTTGAGCAAAGACGAATGGCACAACACGGGAACTCAAAACCGCATCAATTTGTCGAATCTTAATCCGGGAACCTACATACTTTCCATCAAATCAACCAACGAAGATGGAGGCTGGAACCCAATGATCAAGACGTTGAAGATTACAATCCTTCCGCCTTGGTGGAGAAGCTGGTGGGCCTATTCTCTCTATTCCATACTTTTCCTATTTGGTACTTATGTGATTGTACGATTCATAAAACACAGGGTAAAACTAAAAAGAGAATTGTTTTTGGAGCATATAGAAAATGAAAGGAAGCAAGAAATTTTCAATATGCAGCTTAATTTCTTTACCAACATTTCACACGAGATAAGGACGCCATTGACGCTCATAAAAGGACCTGTGGAAGAATTACTGGCTTCTTCGCAAAACGATCCAAAAACCGAAGTAAAACTAAAAACCATCCAGCAAAATTCAGACAGGCTGCTAAAGCTTGTAAACGAATTGCTGGATTTCAGGAAGGCCGAAAAAGGACATATGAAGATGTATTTCGAAAGGCAGGACATCGTGGCTTTTTGCTTTGAAATCTATGAATCCTTCAAAGGCTTGGCGGTCGAGAAAAATATCGAATATAAATTTGTGCTGAATTCCAACACCATACACGTGTTTTTTGATAAGAATCAGATGGAAAAAGTAGTATTCAATTTGCTTTCCAATGCTTTCAAATTCACCAAGAAAAATGGAAAAATAGTTTTTGCCGTAGAGCAGGGAAGTGGTACTGAAAACAAGGTTTTTATTAGAATAAAAGACAACGGTATTGGCATTCCAGAAAACAGCAAGAGTAATATTTTCAATCGATTTTTTCAGGTAGATGATCGAGGTGTTCAAAATATGGGAAGTGGTGTAGGCCTTGCACTTTCAAAGAGTATAGTGGAGCTTCACAAGGGAGAAATAACCATACCTGAGGAAAAAGAATCCTGGGCCAAAACGGTTTTCCAAATTGCATTACTGTTAGGAGATCAGCACCTCACGGATGATCAAATCATAGAGAGCAGTCCGGGTGTGAGTCAGCATGTCATTGATGCCGAAAACGTTCCGTCCAAGCCTCAAATCTTATCTGAAGAAGAGGTTGAACTTGAACATAATGATTTTGATTTAGGAAAAAAAACGGTTTTAATTGTGGAAGATAATGATGAGGTAAGAAAATTCATCTTCAATATCTTAAACGAGGAATACAGTGTGTTGGATTTCTCCAATGCCAAAGATGCCATTTCCTATATGCAGAAAGAAATTCCCGACCTGATCGTCAGCGATATTATGATGCCCGAAATGGATGGTTTGGAATTCTGCAAGTATATCAAAACGAACGAAAGCACGAATCATATTCCGGTGATATTGTTAACCGCAAAAGCATCAACTGATAACAAGATTGAAGGGTTGACAACAGGTGCTGATGCTTATATTTCAAAGCCTTTCAGCATACAAGTATTGAAATTAAGCATCCTAAACCTTCTTTCTTCAAAGGAAATCTTGCGACTGAAATACAGCGGCAGTTTTATAGTGGATTCAGATTTGGACAAATTGACCACTCCCGAAGAGCTTTTCATCAAAAAACTGATGAAGGTAATTGAGGAAAATCTGGAAAATCCGGAATTTGATGTCAATATGCTGGTAAAAGAAATCGGGATGAGCCGAACCATTCTCTATAAAAAGGTAAATACGCTCACGAATCATTCGGTTGCGAGTTTGATCAAGCATCTTCGATTGAAAAAAGCGGCCGATATTATCATGAACACCACCTATCCGATTTCGGAGGTTGCGTTTATGGTTGGATTTAATGACAGGAAACATTTTAGCAGGGAGTTCAAAAAAGTATATAAGGTTTCGCCAACGGTCTATAAAGGATCCAAGGAATAAGTTTTTTGAAAAAACATAGGGTTTTAAAAATCCTTTTTGAATATTTATGGTATCAAAAAGGATTTTTTTATTTTTTAAATTATTGAAAAACAGTATATTAAGTTATTTGATACATTCGTACCCCTATAAACGAATATATAAATCCCCTGTGCTACAATTTAATAAATCAAATTTGTTCTTCAATCCAACTTAACTGATTAAATCCTAAAAAATAAACTAATTTTCTAGAGCATATGAAAAAAAATATAGCAAAAAATGCAGTTTTACAATTAAATAACCAAATAAAGCTACTAGTCTTAGTGTGTATTGTTTTTACTACTGCAAGTGCCCAAGATAGAACAGTAAGCGGAACCGTAACGGATAGTTTAGGTATGCCGCTTCCGGGAGTTACTATTATGATTCAAGATACTAATACAGGAACGAATACAGATTATGATGGTAACTATACGATTCAGGCTTCGCCTGTCCAAACTTTGGTTTTTACTTATATAGGAATGAGAACTGCTTCCCAGCTGGTAGGAAATCAAACCAAGATTGACATTATTTTAAAGGAAGATTCAATGCTGGAGGAGGTAATTGTTGTAGGATACGGGTCAAAAAAGAAAAGTGATGTCATCAGTTCGGTAGTTTCGATAAAGGCCGAGGATATGACCAAGGTAGCCACTTCAGATATTGGAGAAATGTTGCGTGGAAAAGCAGCTGGTGTACAAGTGACACTTGCCAGCGGAGCCCCAGGAGGATCATCAACTATCCGAATCAGGGGGCAACGGTCTGTAGATGGAGGAAACGATCCAATTGTGATAGCTGATGGGGTGAGAATCGGAAGTATAAACGATATCAATGCGAATGATATAGAATCGCTAGAAGTTTTGAAAGATGCCGCTGCTCAGGCCATTTATGGAGCAAGGGCTTCGAATGGTGTAATCCTTATCACTACCAAGAGAGGAAAAGAAGGAAAATTGAGCGTGACCTATAATGGATTTTCGGGAATTCAAAACATCAACAGAAATTTTGATATCTACAGCGGAGCCGAATTTGCCCAGTTAAAGAGGGAAGCATTTAGAACCAATAATGGAGGTGTTTACCGACCAGATGAAGAAATTTTCTCTGCCTTGGAATTGGCCAGTGTACAATCAGGCGAGTATATCGATTGGGAAGATTTGATACTTCGGACGGGAACTACACAGAATCACGCCATCAACGTATCGGCTGGAACAGATAAATTCAGCATTTTCAGCAGTGTCAACTATATCCATACCGAAGGGGTGATTCCAAACTCCGATTACGATAAAGTGGGATTGAGATTAAATGTGGATCAGAAAGTAAATTCTTGGCTGAAAGTGGGCTTGAATACTTCTTTTCAATTTTCTGAAACCAACAACCCCAATACCAATAGCCCAACAGGAACCAATAACAGCGGTATCCTCATAACTTCAATTACAACAGCTCCACTTGGAAATGCTTATAATGAAGACGGAACATTTCGTTTGTTGCCTGGAGGCTTTGCGGAAAATAAAAATCCGTTGATTGATATTTATGAAACTACAAATTTAATAGAACAGCGAAACGATATATTGAATTTGTTTGCCGATGTAACATTGTTTAAAGGATTCAACTACAGATTAAATGCAAGTAGAAGATCGTGGAATTATAAAAGATTGTCATACAATACCACCCAGTCGCTGGCAGGAATTGCAAACAGCGGTCAAGGTAGTGGAGCCATTCAATTTCAGGATAATGTAGAATGGCAGATTGAAAATATCCTTACGTATAAATTTGATCTCAAAGAGGCACATCATTTCAATATTACAGCCGTGCAGAGTATTTCCAAAACGGAGTACAATAATTTCACGAATACGGCAGACAGAATACCTAATGATATCTTGGGAATTTACGGACTGGGAGGAGCTTTTTTAAACACTCCTTCTATTTCAGGGACAAGAAGAGGAATTGTTTCTGCCGTAGGAAGGTTCGAATATGATTATGATAACAAGTACTATTTTACAGTTTCAGGCAGGGCCGATGGTTCGACTGTATTTGGAAAGAATAATAAATGGGCCTATTTTCCTGCCGCAAACCTAGGTTGGAATGTTTACAAGGAAAATTTTCTGAAAGATGTAGATGAGGTCAGCAATTTGAAATTAAGATTCAGTTACGGTAGTGTTGGTAATGAAGGAATACAGCCAGGTCAAAGCCAAAGCACGGCAGATCAAAGCAATTATATCATCGATGGCAATCCGGTTACAGGTTATGTACCGGGTAACACCTTGCCAAATCCTGATTTGAAATGGGAAACTTCAACCACATTCAATGCCGCAATCGATTTAGGGTTTTTTAACAATCGAATCACTTCTACCATTGAGTTCTATAATACAAGAACAAAGGATTTGCTGGTAAGAGAAGCTCTAGATCCGTCTTCTGGATACAATTTTAAATGGAATAATTTAGGAGAGATTGAAAATGAAGGAATTGAAGTAACACTAAATGGTGATGTCATCCGAAATGATAATTTCAAGTTTAGCGTAGGTGTTTCCTATACCAAGAATAATAATAAAATTATCAGTTTGTATGGCAAGGATGCCGACGGAGATGGTGTAGAGGACGACGATGTGGCAAACAGGAGATTTATCGGACAGCCAATAGGCGTGTTCTATCAATATCAGCCAGTTGGTATTTTTCAGGAAGGGGAGGATATCATCAATTCAGCACAACCGCTTGCCCAACCGGGAGATATAAAACTACGTGATGTGAATGGCGATGGAGTTATCAATGATGACGACCGTGTTATCACTTCACAGCAACCGGATTGGTTCGGAACACTTTCCTTGAATCTCGAATATAAAAACTTTGATATGTCTGCCGATTTTTATACCGTTCAAGGTGTAACAAGAAACAACCCGTTCCTTTATGGTTATTCAGAAGGAGGTTCTTTAAGAGGAATCAAAAATGGAATCAAGCAGAATTATTGGACTCCTGAAAATCCAGGTGGCGATTTTCCACGTCCAAGAGAAGGAAATGACCCAAGCAATATCTTTAATATGGGATTGCAGGACGCTTCTTATGTAAGATTGCAGAACATCACAATGGGATACAGGTTGCCTGAATCTATTCTTAAAAAATTCGGACTCTCTAATTTCAGGCTTTACATAACAGGAAGTAATTTATTTACCATCACTGATTTCCAATCCTACAGTCCTGAAAGAAATCCGAATGAATATCCAGAACCCGTAACTGTTGTAACCGGCCTTCAAATTGGATTTTAAGAAAAATTATTTAGATAAAATATTAAATTAAAGATTATGAAAAAACTTAGATATTTATTCTTTTCCGCTTTACTGTTGGCATTTACGCTAGTATCCTGTGAGGAATTTCTAGAGGAAGAGATATTAGATGTTTCTGTAGATTTTATTTACTCTACACCCGAAGGATTGGAAGTAGGGGTGAATGCACTTTACAACAGGATGAGGGTCTATAATGCTCCAGCCGGAGATAATACGAATTTGCAATCGAATGTATTCTTTTTGGCTGCCACAGATTTAGGATTACACCGAACTTGGTTTACACCTTATGGTCCGTCCACTCACACACCAGCAAGATTTCCGGCTGATAAATGGAACAATGCCTATCGCATCATCGACAGGGCATCGGCAATCATCACAAGTGCGAGATCTGTTGAAATGGATGAAGCTGCAAAAAATAAATTGGTGGCTCAAGCAAGGGTCATCCGAGGAGAGCTTTATCTGGATTTGATCAGAATGTATGGCGGAATTGTATTAGATACAATACCTACAACACCTCAAAACATCAATGACCCGGTTGACTATAAAAGAGCAACAGATGAAGAAATTTTTGGTGTAATCAATTCTGATTTGGATTTTGCTGTTGAACATCTAGACTGGCAGGTTCCAACGGGCCGTTACGGAAAAGGTGTTGCCATACATTTGAGAGGAAAGGCGGCAATGTGGAAAAGCGATTGGCAGGAGGCAGCCGATCAGTTCGATGCCATCATTAGCGACGGAACTCATAGCCTCGTTGAACTTAGCCAGGTGTTTGGAGCCGATGTAAACCATAGCGAAGCCCTATTTGTTTACCAAAGAAACCAGTCTCTTGGAGAAGGCGACAATCTAGCAGGAGGTGGAGGTTTTTGGCTTGGAAGCGTCTTCAACCAAAGGATATACGAAAAACAATCGGGTGCTGATCCTGTTGCAGGAAATGAAGTTATTCTCGCCACTGAATATGGCGGACAAGCCTTAGGATGGTTTTATCCTAACAATTATTTAAATAGTTTGTATGATAAAGTAAATGACAAAAGATTTATAACCTATTATTGGCCTGAAAACTACACGAGCTATGTGGTAAATAATCCACAGCATCCAAGATTTGGCCAACCCATTACCGAACCGGAAGACAATTACAGGAGATTTCATTGGAGCCTGAAAAAATATGCCGATTTCAATACAAAATTGCCTAATCAGGACGAGAGTTTCAAGAACTACATCTATTATCGATTTGCCGAAACGCTGTTGTTGGCTTCAGAAGCACATCATAACCTTGGCAATTCAGATATTGCCCTTGAATACCTCAATAAAGTAAGAAGAAGAGGATATGGCTTAAACCCAAATGCCGCGGCACCTGGAGTAGATTTTACAGCTTGGGATCTAAATACTTATTTGGAAGAATCGGCCAGGGAACTTGCGTTTGAAAATAACCGTTGGTTTTTGCTGAAGCGTCTGGGTTTGTTAGGAGAAAGAATTACACTTTATTATAGAAATGGGGACACTTCTGCTGCCGAAGCCAATGATGCCGCCAACAGCCAGACACCTTGGCTTCCTCATTACATCAACTGTCCGGTGCCCCAAAGTCAGATTGATATTATGGGAGAGAGTGGTTCAGAATTTAATGTAGGTTATTAGTAAACAAATTTTGGTTAGTTTGTCTGGGGGAACTACATAGAAACCTTTTTTAGTCATGAAGGTTTCTATACCTCTCAGGCTTTAATCTTAAATATAAAAAGAATGTCAAGAAAAAATTATAAGGAAATAGTCTTAGTTTTAATCACTTTTATTTCATTTCACTTTAGTGGAAACAGTCAAAAAACTATTCAAAATATTTATGGCAGGGAACGTTTGAGCCTAAATGGTTCTTGGAAATACATCATCGATCCGTATCAGATGGGCTATCTGGATTACAGGCAAAAGCCTTTTGACGAAAGCAAGTCAGGAAAAGGCGGATTCTATGACAATTTAACTTCGATGGAGAATTCAAAAGCCGAATATAATTTTGATTTTGAACCCACATTGCAAGTACCTGGCGATTGGAATTCTCAAGACGAAAGACTTTTATTTTACGAAGGCACATTGTGGTACAAGAGAGATTTTACGGTTTCGCTCAAAAGCGATAAAAAATACTTCCTGCATTTTGGAGCCGTTAATTATGAATCTCATGTGTACCTGAACGGAAAAAAATTGGGTGTTCATAAAGGAGGTTTTACACCTTTTCAATTTGATGTCTCAGATAAATTAAACGACGGGAATAATTTTGTAGTGGTAATGGTTGACAATACAAGAAAAAAAGATGAAGTACCCACCATCAATACTGATTGGTGGAACTACGGAGGTATTACCAGAGATGTCACGCTTGTAACAACTCCAGCGTCCTATATCGAAGATTATAAGGTGCAACTCGCTAAGGCGGATAAAGACAATATTGAAGGATTTATTCAAGTAAAAGGCAATAACAAAAAGGAAAATGTGGTTTTGGAAATTCCAGAACTTAAAATTAAATCCACCTTTACAACCGATGAAAATGGTTATGTGAAATTTACTTTTCCGTTAAAGAAAGTCCAATATTGGTCGCCAGAAATGCCTAAACTTTATCAGGTTACGATAACTTCCAGTACAGATAAAATTACAGACAAAATAGGTTTTAGAACTATAAAAACGGTAAACAAGGACATCTTGCTTAATGGCAAATCGATTTTCCTAAAAGGAATATCCGTTCATGACGAAAACCCTCTTTTAGGCGGAAGATTACGATCAGAAGGCGATATGAGGATGATTTTAAATTGGGCAAAAGATCTAGGATGCAACTACATTCGCTTGGCACATTATACCCATAATGAAGCAATGCTTCGATTGGCAGACGAAGTTGGGCTATTTGTTTGGGCGGAAGTTCCTGTATATTGGACTATCTCATGGTCGAATCCTGAAACCTATAAAAATGCCGAAAACCAATTAACAGTTGGTATCGAACGGGATAAAAACAGGGCAAGTATCGCCATTTGGTCGGTAGGAAACGAAACTCCAATCAGCAACGAACGAAATATCTTTATGGGAAAACTAATAGATAAAGCTAGAAGCCTTGACGATACTAGATTGATTGCCGCAGCTTTAGAAGTAGATCGGGAAGGATATATTGCAACGGTTGATGATGCTCTTGGAGAGAAACTAGATCTTGCAAGTTTTAATGAATATGGAGGCTGGTATTGGTCTGAGCCAAAGGAGCTTCCGAAATATTCCTTTGATATTAAGTTTAATAAGCCTGTGGTAATTTCAGAGTTTGGAGCAGAAGCTGTAGCGGGATTCCATGGCGATGAAGATACCATTTGGTCCGAAGAATTTCAGGAATTATTTTATATCAAACAGCTCGAAATGCTCGAAAGAATTGATGGACTTAGAGGTATGACGCCATGGATACTTGTAGATTTTAAATCGCCACGACGCCAACACCCCATCCATCAAAACTTTTGGAACAGAAAAGGGCTTATTTCCGAAACAGGAAAAAAGAAGAAGGCCTTTTATATATTACAAAACTATTATAAATATAAAACCATAGATAAGAAGAAGTAGTTGTTCTTGTTTAAAATTTAAAAAAATACAAAATGAAAAATATGCTTAAAATTTTCGGTCTATTGATTTTTTTCGCCACTTCCTCATGCTCAGATGACGAAAGGATTGTTTTTGTTGAAGGTGAAGAAGTGGGAGAAGAACCTGTCAATTCAGAATTTCCTACTGCAAAAGAAGTTATTCTGGACATGAGTGCAGGTTTCAATTTAGGAAATGTGTTTGACAATGGCAACAATCCCACAACATTTGAAACCATCAAGCCCATTATCGATCTATATAAAAATGCAGGGATGAAGCACGTTAGGATTCCAACCACTTGGATGGACAGATTTGCGGATCATCTAGCAGACGAGAATGGAAATGTTAATACCAGCCATCCAAGGTTTTTAGAACTTGTTCAAGTTATTGATTATGCTTTAAGCCTTGATATGTATGTTGTTTTAAACACGCATCATGAGCATTGGCTAAAAGATCATTATGACGGAACGGCTGTGTATGATACTAAATTCCAAACCTTATGGACAGGAATTGCAACCTATTTCAAGGATTATCCCAACAAGCTTATTTTTGAAGTGCTGAATGAACCCGAAGGAACTTTAGGAGAAAACGATGGTAATGGTCCGTTTCCTGACGCATCTGATCTAACAGCAATTTCCTATACAAGGAGAGTAAACCTCGTAGGATATGACGCCATTAGGGCTACGGGAGGAAATAATGCCACCCGTATTATAATGGTAGGGCTAAACGGTCAAGGTAATGCCGTGAATATAGAGGAGGTTTATCCCAATATTGCAAGCTTGCCGGGTGCTGGTTCAGATCATTATCTTGCCATTCAGGTTCACAGCTATAATCCATGGGCATTTTGTGGCGAAACGGGCAGCAATGCCGCGTTTCCAGGGACTGCAGCCATTGAAAAAGGAATTCAGGATGTTAGTGTTCATGCCATCAAGCTAAACGTCCCGATCAATTATGGTGAGTTTGGCGTAGGAAGAAGCAACAATACAGCCGAACGTAACACGGATTTAGTTAGAGGTTATTATAGAACGATGGCCGTTAGTACTTTGGGACAAAAAATGTCCTACAGTGTTTGGGATGATCGAGGATGGTTCGGCTTGGTTAATAGCTCAGGAACAATTTTCACAAACAACATTGTTCCTTATATGTTGCAATAAATTTAATTGAATAAAACTAAAAACGCTTGTATATCTAAGGATTTTCAGGCGTTTTTTTTATCTGGACCAGTATTTTTTATCAAAACTGTATCCATAAATTGCCAAAAATATAATAATTTTTATTTTTAAAGGATAGGTAGGAAAGGGATATAGGGGTACATAAAAAGTGTGAACATCTGCAAACGACGCAAAGTATCGGCAAATGAAAAACCAGCTAAATTGCTGTTTTTAAGACAATTTAACTGGTTTGTTTGTTGTTGTTTTGTGCTCGCTATTTTCCAATGCAAAAATTCGCAAAGATATTCCCTAATAATTCATCATTCGTAACTTCCCCTGTGATGTTTCCAAAATGATACAAAGCTTCCCGAATATCAATCGCCATCAAATCGCTTGGAAGATTAGTTTGCAAGCCATAGTTTACTTTTTGAATTTCTTCCAAGGCTTTCAAGAGTGAATCATAATGTCTGGTGTTGGTAACGATTGTTTCATTATTTCGCAAAGCACCTGTATTTACAAACGAAAGCAATTGGTTTTTTAATTCCTCAATTCCTGCGTTGTTTTTTGCAGAAATCAATAGGATATTTTGTATTTCGGATTGTAAGTTTTTAATTTCAACAGTTGAAAGCAAATCTTTTTTATTTGCAATAACAATGAGTGGTTTCAACGGAAATTGATTTCTAATTTTTTCAACCTCTATCTTCACCTGAAGTAGATTCTGACTTCCATCTTCCATCTTCCATCTTCCATCAATCAGGTAAAGAACAACCTGTGCTTGCTCGATTTTTTCAAAGGTTTTTTTAATCCCAATGCTTTCCACAACGTCTTTTGTTTCGCGAATTCCAGCCGTATCAATAAATCGAAAACTCATCCCTTCAATTACCAATTCATCTTCAATGGTGTCGCGTGTTGTTCCTGCAATGTCCGAAACAATGGCACGTTCTTCATTCAACAAGGCGTTCAAAAGTGTCGATTTTCCAACATTTGGCTCGCCAACAATGGCAACAGGAATTCCATTCTTTATTACATTTCCAACGGCAAAGGAATCGATTAATCGCTTCAGCACAAATTCAATTCGGTTTAAAAGTTCATAAAATTGAGTTCTGTCTGCAAATTCTACATCTTCTTCGGCAAAATCCAGTTCAAG
Organism: Flavobacterium arsenatis; assembly: GCF_031456785.1. Taxonomy (NCBI): domain Bacteria; kingdom Pseudomonadati; phylum Bacteroidota; class Flavobacteriia; order Flavobacteriales; family Flavobacteriaceae; genus Flavobacterium; species Flavobacterium arsenatis. Next base: position 33,225 of record NZ_JAVDVI010000019.1, on the reverse strand, counting down.
CTCGATTAGCGATGCAAAATTCAACAATTCCTCACGCAATTTGGCAATCTCGTTACTAAAGCCACCCCGCATTTGTTGCATCGCAATTTGATGAGAAGCTTCGTTATCCGAATTGATCAAATCAGCAACAGCTTCTGCTTGAGAAAGATCTAATTTACCGTTTAAAAAAGCCCTCAAGGTGAATTCTCCCGCTTGAGCCATTCGGCAACCTTTTCGCAATAATAATTGTATAATTTGTTGCTGGATGTAGGTCGATCCGTGGCAGGAAATTTCAATCGTATTTTCTCCTGTATAGGAATTTGGACCTTTAAAAACGGAAATCAAAACCTGGTCGAAGATTTTTTCATCTTCAAAAATATGTCCGAGATGGATCGTATGGGTTTTTTGTTTCGTAATATCTTTTCCCGAAACCGACTGGAAAACGCTGGCTCCAATGGCAATTGCATTCTCACCCGAAATCCTGATAACGGCAATCGCTCCCGCTCCAGAAGGTGTTGCCAATGCCACGATGGAATCCTGATTGATCATAACTAAATTGTTTTGTGCAAAAGTACTCAAAAGGATTTAAAGAAGGATCGAAAGACTAAAAGATGGAAAGACTAAAAGATAGAAGGAGTCGTCTTTAAGTCTTTAAATCCCTTTTATCTCTTTTGTCTTTTTTAAATCATTTTTCCGTTAAATAAATGTAAAACTGATAATTATCATGACAATAACCTGAATGTTTTTGTAACTTTAGATGGTTAACTAACAACCCCGACAGTCATGAGAAAAATATTGTTTCCCACGGATTTTTCAGAAACTTCAAACAATGCCTTTGTGTATGCCTTGAAATTAGCTGAAAATATTGGAGCAGAAGTGATTACGCTTCACGTTTATGAATTGCCTATTATCGATATGAGTTATACCGATGTTCCTGTTTATCAGGCAGAAGTTTACGAAAGTTTGGAACTGAACAACTTTGAGAACTTCAAAGACCAGATTCCAATGTTAAGAAAAATTGCAGAGCAACATAAACTGGATCATATAAAAATGAGCAACATGATGCTTCAGGGCGATTTGGTTACCAATATCATTCAAACCGTAAAAGATGAATTCATTGATTATGTTGTGATGGGAACAGGTGGTGCAACTGGTTTAAAAGAATTTTTTATTGGATCTACAACTGCCAGTGTAATGACGGGAACTAATGCTTTAGTACTTGGTGTTCCTGCAAATTCCCAATATGAACCCATCAAGAAAATTGGTTTTACAACTCAATTCACAATCGAAGAACTGGATGCCTTACGTAAATTATTACCACTTGCAAAAGGCTTTAAAGCCGATATTGAATGTCTGTTTGTAAAGAATGGCGACAACGAAGTTAATGAAGTGATAATTGCCGATTGGAAAGTGATTTTTAAAGAAGAAAAAGTAACTTTTCACATTATTGAAAGCAAGGATGTTGAAGATACGATTATCGATTTTGTTAACCTTTACAGAATCAATATCTTGGCGATGCTCAACCAAAAAAGAAGTTTTTGGGAAGGTCTGTTCCATACAAGTTTGACCAAGAAAATGGCTTTCCATACCAAGATTCCATTATTGGCACTTCATAACGACTAATAAATTTAAAGTTTTTGATAATTACACAAAAAAACATCCGCTCAAAGGCGGATGTTCTTAATTTATAATGCTCTGGTATTAGAACCTGTATCTGATACCTAAAGCGATGTCTGGTCCAAAATTATCTCTTCTCCAATCCTCAGATCCGAAGTGAATTTCTGGTCTGAAATCCAAAGACAATTGTAATGGGAAATCAAAAACATACTCAATACCGATATCTCCAGCGGCAAAAACACCTAAACCGCTATCATCGCGGTTATCAGGAAACGGACCGTGCTTATCATCATAGCTCCAACTCGTCAAACCTCCACCAACACCAGCATACCAGTTGAAACCTCCTTCAATGTTCCATACCCATTGATACAAACCTGTTAGTTTTATTGCATCAACGTGACGGCTGTTTCTCCAACCTAAATCCAATTCTAAACGATTATTGTCGCCTAAACCTCTTTGGTAAGAAATCTCTCCACCAAATCCGTCATTATCTCCAACACGGATACCTAATGCATTTTTAGAAATTTCTTGAGCTTGTGATGTAAATGCCAAACCAATTAGCATAACAGCTGATAAGATTACTTTTTTCATAAATTTTTGTTTTAAGTTATTGGCAAAGTTAAGCAAATAACAAGCCATTAACAGGCACATATCCTATCAACATTAAGCTAAAACATTACAAAATTCGTAGATTCTAACTATTCACCACTATGATTTACAAGATATTCCTTTATGTTTTGAGTGGCTGTAGAAGGGATTGGTAGTGCAATTTCCATATTGGCCAATTCATAATGTATGTCGGTAGTGCTATAAACCATACCAACATTATTTGCATAATATTGAGTGGAAACCACAACATCCTGAGAATTCATCACATTAAAAGGGAAGTTAACTCCTTGAAACGAAACAACCCCGCCAACATTCAAATTCACAATCACTTTAATCACCTTCACATTTTGATAGGTGTCGTGTCCAGGAACAGCGAAAGAAGCTAAAGTCTCGGCAAAAACGCTTTTCATCGTATAATTGAAAGTAAGTGGAATTTCATCAAACTGATAATTTATTGATCCCGAAATAGAACTCAATTGCTCATTGTCCGAAGCATTTTCTTTAAAGATAATAAAATCCGAAACAGCTAAATCAACAGGAAAACCTTCAATTAGGTCGATATCTATAGCACCAGAAACCATTAGTTTGTCCCCACTTTTTCTAATCCCATTTCCAGTCAATGAACTAGAATAGAACCCAAACGGAAGATCTTTCGTTTTAAATTTCTTGTGTGGCGTGTTGTTGATAGTCGTGTCGTTTGCAATATATAAAGAGTCACGTCCGGGGAAATCTCCGTTCACATCATAAACCCAAAAATCCCCATTTTCAATAGGAAAATAATTGTTTGCAGTAGGCTCTTCGGGTGTAGCACTATCATCCGAAGTGGAGCAAGAAGTTAGGAATGCCATCACAAGAACAGCAAGTAAATAGTTGTGTTTCATATTCGTAAAGGTTAAATTAGAAAGCGAATATAACCATTTTACTCTTTTCCAAACAAGAAAGAGGACACAAGTTGCTGGCTGAACCTGTTTTCCATTTCAAAATAATCCTCTTCAACATGAAAATAATCCTCTTCGTATCTATATAGTTTCCAACGCTTTTTGTTATATTCCAATGCCGTCAAGTTCTCAATCCAATCCCCCGAATTCAAATACATCGTTTCGCCATTCTTGTTTTCCTTCCTAATCATTTTAGGTTCATGAATATGGCCACAAACCACATAATCATATTTGTTTTCAATAGCCAAGTCAGTGGCAGTGGTTTCAAAATCCGAAATATGTTTCACGGCTTTCTTCACGCTGGCCTTAATTTTTTTCGAAAACGAATACGGATCCTTCCCCAATTTATTCAAGCACCAGTTCGCAAATCGGTTCATTAAAATCAAATAATCATAACCCCAGCCACCCAATTTTGCAATCCATTTCGAGTGTTGGACGGAAGCATCAAAAACATCTCCATGAAAAATCCACGCCTTCTTTTCATCCAATTCCAGCACCAATTTGTCCACCACACTAAAATTCCCCATGTGAGCATCGCTAAATTTCCGCAACATCTCATCATGATTTCCTGTGATGTAATACACCTTGGTTCCCTTCGAAGCAAAATCAATCAATTTCTTCACAACTTTAAGATGTGATTTCGGAAAATACGATTTTCTAAACTGCCAAATATCAATAATATCACCATTCAACACCAACGTTTTCGGTTTAATCGAGTTTAGATATTGATGCAATTCCTTAGCATGACAGCCAAAAGTGCCCAAATGCACATCAGAAATAACCACCAGTTCAACAGGTCTCTTTTTCAATTTGAATCAATTTGAAGTTTAACAAATTAACCACTCATCCATTAATTGAAAATAAAATCAAGGTTAAGAAAACAATTTATTTTCAGGAGCCCATCCAGCTTTCCGTTCCAAGTCCTCATTCTAGAAGCTTTTTTTCCAAGCCCCAAAAGGAGCTTCCGTTGGTCGCTCTTTTGGGTCAGGAAAAAATAGCTTCTAGAATTCCGGGCTTTCCACTACAAATGAAATTCACTGAACTCCTCTGAAAATAATATAATGTGAAGTAATCTGGGCTAGCTTCGCACGAGGAAATCAGTAGTTCAGAAATAAAGCTATTTTAAAACCCAATCCATAAGCTAATAAAATGAATACACAGAAAAAGTTCCAAGACACTGTTCGGTAGAATTTATAGCACAGGAACAGTTCCAAGAAACTGTTCGGCAGAATTTAGGACACAGGAACTGTTCCATAAACACCGTCAAAATTCAGAGCACCAAAAGAACTTCCCAATACATCCAAGTATAAAAAACCTTTTGCATTCCTAATGTCCTGACAACCGACAACCGACAACTGACAACTGATCACCGACCACTGAAAACTGCGACTGAATACTGACCACTGAAAACTGACCACTAAACACTAAAAACTTTCAACTTTTATTCTATATTTGTTCAAAACAATAAAAAATGGCCGGAAACAGCTACGGAACACTATATAAAATAACCACATTTGGAGAATCCCATGGCGAGGCTTTGGGCGGAATTATAGACGGTTGCCCTCCAGGAATCGAACTCAATCTTGAAGCAATTCAACATGAAATGTCCAGAAGAAAACCCGGACAATCCGCCATCGTCACCCAAAGAAAGGAAGACGATGAGGTACAATTCCTCTCCGGAATCTTTGAAGGAAAAACCACCGGAACACCAATCGGATTCATCATTCCAAACACCAATCAAAAATCAGACGATTATTCACACATCAAGGACTCCTATCGTCCCAGCCATGCCGATTACGTGTACGAACAAAAATACGGCATCCGCGATTACCGTGGTGGTGGAAGAAGTTCGGCCCGCGAAACCGCAAGCAGGGTAGTGGCTGGAGCAGTTGCAAAGCAAATCCTGAAGGATATAAAAATCAATGCCTTCGTTTCTTCAGTAGGCGATATTTTCATAGACAAGCCCTATCAAGATTTAGATTTTTCTAAAACCGAAAGTAATCCAGTTCGTTGTCCAGACGAAGCCACGGCTCAAAAAATGGAAGACTATATCCGCAAAATCCGCAAGCAAGGCGATACCGTTGGCGGAACAATAACATGCGTTTTGCAAAATGTTCCCATAGGTTTTGGCGAACCTGTTTTTGACAAACTGCATGCCGAATTAGGAAAAGCAATGCTTTCCATCAATGCGGTAAAAGGATTCGAATACGGAAGTGGTTTTTGTGGAGCCCGAATGAAAGGAAGCGAACACAACGACCTTTATAATCCCGACGGAACAACAAAATCCAATCTTTCAGGCGGCATCCAAGGCGGAATTTCAAACGGAATGGACATTTATTTCCGTGTTGCCTTCAAACCTGTTGCTACAATAATGCAAAAGCAGGAAACAATAGACAATCAAGGAAATAGTGTAGAAATGCACGGCAAAGGCCGTCATGACCCGTGTGTAGTTCCAAGAGCAGTTCCAATTGTAGAAGCCATGGCGTCAATTGTCTTGGCCGATTTCTATCTGATTAATAAAACTTATAAATAATAGCTATGTTCAAATCCAAAATCAGTATTGTAACCTTTATTGCCGTTATCATTGCCCTAATTATAACCTTATTATACGAATTTGATATTGCTACTTTCAATAATGAATTTATGATGGTCGTTCGTTGGACAGTCGGAGCCTTATTGATTGCCAATGCACTTCACCGAAAAAATCTAACCACTTGGATACTAACCAGTATGGTTTTGGGAATCTTCATAGGAGTCGATTTCCCAAATTTTGCAGCAGCACTACAACCCTTGAGCAGTGGTTTCATAAAATTGGTTAAAACCATTGTAGGACCAATATTGTTTGCAACATTGGTTTATGGAATTGCTGGACATTCCGATTTGAAACAGGTGGGTAGAATGGCTTGGAAATCGATGCTCTACTTTTTTTGTGCTACAACATGTGCCATTTTTATTGGTTTGGCAGCTATAAATATTACAAAAGCTGGAGTCGGAATTGATATAGCAAACATGCCTCAGGAAGAATTGCCAACCATAACTAAAAACAACACCATACTTGAATCTTTGCCAGAACATGTTCATGGGGTTTATAAATTTACAAGCTTTTTTAAAGATTTGTTTCCCGAAAACATTGTAAAATCCATCTATGAAAACCAAGTACTTCAAATTGTTGTTTTTTCAGTTCTTTTTGGAATTGGCTTGGCTTTGGTAGAAGAAAAAAAGCGAAAACCTTTGGTAGATTTCACCGAGAGCCTTTCGGAAACAATGTTCAAATTCACAAATCTGATTATGTATTTTGCTCCAATTGGAGTAGGTGCGGCAATGGCCTATACGGTTGGACATCTTGGGGTTGATATCCTAAAGAATTTATTCATGCTTCTTGGAACCTTATATTTGGCACTTACTTTTTTCTTGTTATTGGTATTATTGCCGATTGCTCTTTATTTGAAAATCCCAGTGAAACGATTTATAATGGCAATCAAGGAACCCGTTTCCATTGCTTTTGCCACTACAAGTTCGGATGCGGCTTTACCAAAAGCCATGAGTGCAATGGAAAAATTTGGCGTACCGCGAAAAATTGTATCCTTTGTAATTCCAACCGGATACAGCTTCAACCTTGACGGAACTTCCCTTTATCTTTCATTGGCATCGATATTTGTAGCACAGGCAGCCGGAATTGATTTAAGCTTTGGCGAACAATTGATAATTGCTTTTACGTTGATGATCACTTCAAAGGGAGTTGCAGCAGTTCCAAGAGCTTCGCTTATCATCTTGATTGCAACAGCCGATCAGTTTGGACTTCCTGTTTTTGTAATTGCGGCAATTTTAGGCATCGATGAGTTGATGGACATGGCCCGAACATCTGTAAACGTAGTAGGAAATTGCTTGGCAACTGTTGTCATTGCAAAATGGGAAGGCGAATTTGACGAAGCGGCACCTTATAGGGATTGATAGATAATTATCAGTCAAAAATATTAAAATAAAAAGTACCTATCTTTATTTTGAATGAATTTAATGTAAATTAACAGTTAAATTGGATATATAATAAAATATTATGTAGGACAATTGTTCATTGTTTATAAAAAATATATAAATTTGCTGTAATAATTTAAAAAAAAATAATTTCATGAAAAAAATTTTACTCTTATTGGCTGTTTCAGTAACTAGCCAAAATTTTGCCCAGTTTTCCCAAAGTTTTGAAGGAAGTACTACTACTCCAGCAGGATGGACTGTTATTGCAGGAGGAGATGCTGCCGAAACATGGGAGGTCACAGATCTATCAACCAGTAATGCTATTCAAGCACAAAATGGGACGAATGTTTTTTCTATTAATTATGGTGCTACTGCTCATAATGATTTTTTGGTAACGCCACAATTTACAGTTGTAGCGGGAGTAACAGATAAGTTAACTTTTTGGGGTCGAAGTCGAGATCCTCTTTATCCAGAGACTATTGCCGTAAAAGCATCCACTACTACTGCAACAGCAGCAGCGTTCTCAACGGTTCTTATCGCTTCAGTTGCACCAGCAAGTGGTTCAACTTTTTATAAATATACAGTTGATCTAGCAAATTATGTTGGTCAGACACTTTATGTTGGTTTCCAAAGTACTACGACAGATCAATTTGTTTTTGATATTGATAATGTGGTTTTGGGATCTACAGTAGCTTGTCTAGAACCTACTAGTCCACTTACTCTTTCACCAACATCTTCTTCAGTTACAGTTTCTTGGACAGCAGCAACTCCTGCACCAGCAGAAGGATATGATATTTTTCATTCCGCATCTGGAACTGCACCTACAAGTAATGCTATACCTTCCTTATCTGTTGGAGCTGGTGTAACTACTGGAACCATTTCAAACTTAACGCCTGGAACAAAATACTATTTCTATGTTCGTTCCAAATGTTCTTCTACGGTTTCGTCAGTATGGGGTCATCTGGGAGTGGTTGTGACCGCGGTGTTACCTCCTTATTCTTACGGATTTGACAATGCTGCTGGTTTCACAGCTGATTCATGGTCAGGAACTTGGTCTACCAATGCAACAGCAGGTAATCCTCAAGCTGGAACTCAGATGGTTTTTTCTAACAACTCTGCAACAGCAGCAACAAATAGATGGTTGTTTTCACGCCCAATTATGTTGCAGGAGAATTCAGTTAATACAATTACATTTTATTTGAGAAATTTTACGGCTGCAAATCCAGTTCCCGGACAAAGTATTAAATTAACAGTAGGAAATACAGCTGTTGCGGCAAACCATACTAATGTTTTATGGACATCTTCCACTGTTAACAATACTACTTGGACTCAATTTACTGCAACCTTCACACCAACAACTAGTGGTGTTTATTATTTTGGTTTCCATCATTTTTCGCCAATACAAACAGCAACGGTTTCTTTAGGATTGGATACTTTTGCTCTTTCATCAACATTATCAACAGAAGATTTTACGGCTAAAAAATTCATTGTTTCTCCAAATCCAGTGAAAGATTTGTTGACAATTGCTAATGAATTTCAAACAATTCAGGCTGTAGAAGTGTATGACTTAAATGGAAGACAAGTTAAGAATGTTAGCAATAATGCTACTAATTTGCAAATTTCATTAGGAGATTTATCTTCTGGAGTATATTTATTAAAAATTCAAACTCCACAAGGAATCTCTACTCAAAAAATTATTAAGGAATAAATTTCTATTTCTTTTAAAAACATTGAAACTCCTCAAGCAATTGGGGAGTTTTTTCGTTTAAAAACCCATCATCTGAAAGATAATTTATTGTAATTTTACCAACTAAATTACTTTTTTTGAGGACTACTTTTTTTTTCACTATTGATAATCCATCTGAATTCAAAAAACAACTTTTGTCCTGGAGCCAACAATTCCGCGAAGTTGTTTTTCTGGACAGTAACAATTATCCAAATGACTATTCTAACTACGATATGATTTTGGCTTTAGATGCTTTTACCTCCATTAAAACCGATTTTTATAATGCTTTTGAGGATTTAAAAGTATATCAGCAAACTACAAAAGATTGGCTTTTCGGTTATTTGTCGTATGATTTAAAAAACGATACAGAAGAACTAAAATCAAAAAATCACGATGGATTGTATTTTCCGGATTTGTTTTTCTTCCAGCCTAAAAAAATCTTTTTTTTAAAAGATAATCAGCTTGAAATTCAATACCTCAATATGTGTGATGATGAATTTGAAGAAGATATCAAAGAGATTCAAAATACAATTCACATTCCCGATGGTTTTGAAGTTGAATTGAATATTCAACAAAGAATTTCTAAAGAAAAATATGTTTCCAAAGTAGGGAAAATGCTGGAGCACATCAATCGTGGCGACATCTATGAAGCTAATTTTTGTATGGAATTTTATGCAGAAGATGCTCAAATCAATCCGATGGATAAATTTTTAAAGTTGAACGAAATATCAAAATCGCCTTTTGCAGTTTTCTTTAAGAATAAAAACCACTATTTGCTTTCTGCTTCGCCAGAACGTTATTTGAAAAAGGAAGGCGAAACAATAATTTCTCAACCTATCAAAGGAACTTCCAAAAGATTTTCGGATGAAATTTTAGATGAAGAATCCAAAGAAAACCTTCAAAAAGATCCGAAGGAACGTTCCGAAAACATCATGATTGTCGATCTTGTTCGGAATGATTTGTCTCGAACAGCCCAAAAAGGTTCGGTGGAAGTAAAGGAACTCTGCCGGATTTATTCGTTTCTTCAAGTACATCAGATGATTTCTACGGTAACCTCCAAGCTCGATCCTCAATATTCACCAGTTGATGCCATTAAAACTACTTTTCCGATGGGAAGCATGACAGGAGCTCCAAAAATTTCGGCCATGAACATCATCGAAACTTTAGAGGAAACCAAACGCGGTTTGTATAGCGGTGCTGTCGGTTATTTTACCCCAGAAGGCGATTTCGATTTCAATGTTGTCATCAGGAGTATTTTATATAACGAAGAAAATAAATACGTTTCCTTTTCTGTGGGAAGTGCCATCACTTCTCAATCTGTTCCCGAAAATGAATACGAGGAATGCCTGCTCAAGGCAAAAGCGATGCACACGGTTTTGAAATCTTAAAGTATATGGAAACCCGAAATCTTTTTCTTATTTTTGAAGATGATTTCGAAATTTCAAAAACACTTATCCCAAAATTTATCTTTTCTTGCCCATAAGAAGCTTCTACTGGCCATCAGTGGCGGAATTGACAGTATGGTTTTATTGGATTTATTCAGGAAATCTGGATTTGAAATCGCCATTGCCCATTGTAATTTTCAATTACGAGGTCAGGAAAGTGATGGCGATCAGGCTTTCATCGAAAATTATTCGAAAAAAAATAACATTCCGCTTTTTGTTACTCAATTTGATACCAAGGCTTTCGCCGAAGACTTCAAGCTTTCCATCCAAGTTGCCGCCCGGGAACTTCGCTACAAATGGTTTTATGAGCTTTTGGAATCCAATCAATACGATTATGTCTTGACTGCCCATCACGCAGACGACAATATTGAAACTTTCCTTATTAATTTATCAAGAGGTTCTGGTTTGGAAGGTTTTACTGGAATTCCAGTTCAGAATGATAAAACTGTTCGTCCGTTATTGCCTTATTCTAGGGATGAAATTCTGGAATATGCCAAGGAAAACTCAATCGAATGGCATGAAGACAGCAGCAATGCTTCGGATAAATACCTTCGAAATAAAATCCGCCAGGAAATTGTTCCCGTACTTAAATCCTTGAACCCGAATTTGCTTTCTTCCTTTCAAAACACAGTAGAGAATTTGCAACAATCAATGTCATTGGTAGATGATGCTTCTAGGATTGTATACCGAAAAGTGGTTTTGGATGAAGAAAACCAGAAGAAAATCAACCTAAAGGAATTGCTTCAATTGCCGAATTATAAAGCTTATTTGTACCAATGGCTAAATCCTTTCGGTTTCAAGGCTTGGAATGATATTTACAATTTAGTGGAAAGCCAATCGGGAAAACAGATCTTTTCAGATGGATTCAAGCTTTTGAAGGATAGGGAATATTTGATTCTGTCGCCTCAAACTGAAATTGATAGGGAAGAAAAATATTGGATTGAAGAAAACCAAGAACAAGTTAATTTTCACTTAAAACTGTCTTTTTGTAAAATTTCGAGTATCGGTACTACCACAAATACAACTATATTTGTGGACCAAAACAAACTAAAATATCCGTTGGTTCTCAGGAGATGGGAGGAAGGGGATGTTTTTTATCCATTGGGAATGAATGGAAAGTCTAAAAAGTTGAGCAAATTTTTTAAAGACGAGAAATTTTCCCTTATTGATAAAGAAAACACTTTGCTTTTATGTTCTGAAAATCAAATTGTCTGGGTTGTTGGAATCAGGCAGGATGAACGATTTAAAATTGAAACAACTACAAAACAAATCATACAAATAGCGTTACAAGAATGAAAAAAATATTTTTTTTACTACTCACTTTTTTAGCTTTTACACAAGTTAATGCTCAAATTCTCAATCCCGTAAAATGGTCAACCCGTGTCGAGAAAATTTCAGAAACCGAATTCAATTTGGTTTTTGAAGGCGATTTGGATCCAGAGTGGCATTTGTATTCGCAGTTTACACCAGAAGATGGTCCAATTCCATTGGAAATAAAATTTAAAGAAGCATCAGGAAATTATCAATTGATTGGAAAAGCAGTTGAAAGTAAAACCAAAACAGCTTTCAACGATACGTTTGGGGTGAATGAAATTTTCTTTTCGGATAAATTTTGGGTAAAACAAAAAGTAAAAATCATCAATCTTAAACTTTCAAGCATTGATTCAGAAGTGGACTATCAGGTTTGTAAAGAAGTTTGCATCAACGGAAATAAAAAATTAAAGTTTGATCTGCCAAAGATTGTAGCCAATAAAGTTGAAGCCCCAATAACAACTGAAAAGCCTGCCAAAAATATAGACACGATTAGCATTGTTCCGGTTGATACGGTTGCGAAAGAAACTGCAGTTGTAGCTGAAGTTCAAGAAGATCAGCCTAAAGTTGAAGAAACAGAAGAAGACAAGAAAGGATTGATTTCGATATTTTTTATTGCTTTTTTATCGGGTTTTGCAGCATTGTTGACGCCTTGCGTTTTTCCTTTAATTCCAATGACGGTTAGTTTTTTTACAAAACAAAGTAAAACAAAAGCAGCAGGTATCAGAAATGCAATTACTTATGGAATATCAATCATTGTAATTTATGTTGCATTGGGAAGTATTGTGACGGCCATTTTTGGAGCAGATGCATTAAATGATTTGGCTACAAATGTTTGGTTCAACCTTATTTTCTTTCTATTATTGGTGTTCTTTGCAACGTCATTTTTAGGAGCATTTGAAATCATGCTTCCAAATTCTTGGGCAAACAAAGTAGACAGACAAGCGGATAGAGGTGGAATAGTTGGTATTTTGTTCATGGCTTTGGCTTTGGCAATCGTATCATTTTCTTGTACGGGACCAATCGTAGGAACCTTATTATTTGAAGCTGCTTCTCAAGGAGGAATCGGTCCAATTGTAGGGATGTTTGGATTTTCTTTGGCCTTGGCTTTACCTTTTATGTTGTTTGCAATGTTCCCGGGATGGCTGAATACATTGCCAAAATCGGGAGGATGGTTGAACACCGTGAAGGTTTTTTTAGGGTTTTTGGAATTGGCTTTGGCCTTTAAATTCTTGTCTAATGCCGATTTGGTTTTGCAATTGCATATATTGGAAAGAGAAGTTTTCTTGGCGATTTGGATTGCAATTTTCGGTGTCCTAGCCCTGTACTTGCTTGGAAAAATTACCTTGCCGCACGATAGTCCGTTGCCTTTTATATCGGTTGGAAGATTGATGATGGGACTTTTGGTATTGACTTTTACGATTTATTTGATTCCGGGACTTTGGGGAGCACCACTGAAAATCATTAGTGCTTTTCCTCCTCCTATGACCTATAGCGAAAGCCCGAATGGAGTAGGGAATACTTCTGGTGGAGGATCTCTATCTAAATTACCCAAAGGTGCAAAATATGGTCCTCATAATTTGATTGCCTTTGATGATTATGAACAAGGTTTGGCATATGCAAAATCCGTAAACAAACCAATTTTGCTGGATTTTACAGGACATGCTTGTGTGAATTGCAGGAAGATGGAAAACAATGTGTGGTCGGATGAGGTTATTTTGCCGATTTTGAGAGAAGATGTTGTTTTGATTTCATTGTATGTTGATGATAAAAGACCTTTGCCAAAAGACAAACAATTTTATTCAAAAGAAACAGATTCGGAAATTGAAACCATTGGCGACAAATGGACGGATTTTATGATTACAAAATATAAAACCAACACACAACCGTTATATGTTTTGACAGATTTAAAAGGAAACAGTTTGAATAAAACTAAAGAATCCATCAGTTATGTTAGCATGGATGAATATTTGATTTGGCTAAAAGATGGTTTGAAGAACTTCAAGAAATAAATATTCTATAAATTTTAAAAATTCAAAATACGAATAAGGTGTGAAATTTTTCACACCTTATTTTTTTGTTTAAAAAAATCTAACAACAACTACTGAAACTTCCAAACTCCAAATTGGGGCATTGTGCCAAGATTGGGTAAAAAATACACAAATTTATGCTTCAAAATAAGGTTAAACCCTTGATTTTACTGGAATAAATTCAATGGCATAAGTCTTGCTTTTTCTGTACAAAATAAAATCAAACTAAAAGTACAATCAATTAAGCAGATTCAATATGAAAAGCGAAGCCATTACTTCAGAGCAATTATACTCTTCTAAAAACAATATTAGCATCAATGAAAATAATTTTGCTAATTCAATCTTTCAAATGAATATTGAGGCATTAAGGAATACTTTTTCGCCTTATGCAAAAATCGAAGAATTTCTTAATAGGACTTTTGAAAATGTTTCCCAAATGAATGTCATTGTTTTGACAGGAACTTTTCTTTTGATGTTTACAGGAGCCTTTTTAGTATATGATTTGCAACCAGAATTTGAAGCATTCAATCTATCGAGAATGGAATCGACTTTAGGTTTAGGATTTCTAATCATCACTACTGCATTATTGGCTTTCAAGGCCAGTTTTTTCCTTTACAAAGGCTATTTGTATTTAAAATATAAGCCAATCGAATCGGTATCGGATGAACTGTTGCCAACCACTACGGTAATTGTTCCGGCATATAACGAAGGAAAATTGGTTTATCAGACCTTATTGAGCATTGATGCAAGTGATTTTCCAGAAACCAAATTACAATTGCTTGCGATTGATGACGGAAGTAAGGATGATACTTGGTATTGGATGCAACAAGCGAAAAAGGAGCTGGGTGATAGATTGACCATACTTCAACAACCGAAAAATCAAGGTAAACGTCATGCACTTTACAGAGGTTTCAACCTTGGAACTGGAGATGTTTTTGTAACGATTGATAGCGATTCTATTGTTAAGCCTGACACTTTGAGGAACTTGGTTAGTCCTTTCGTGACCAATGAGAATTGTGGGGCTGTTGCTGGAAATGTTCGTGTCTTGAACAATAAAAAAGCCATACTTCCTAAAATGCTGAACGTGAGTTTTGTGATGAGTTTTGAATTTGTCCGTTCTGCAGAAAGCATGCTGGGTTCTGTACTTTGTACGCCAGGAGCTTTGGCCGCCTACCGTAAGACAGCCGTTTTTGCTTGTTTGCCAGAATGGATCGACCAAAAATTTATGGGGCAACCTTCGGATATTGGAGAAGACAGAGCCATGACCAATATGATTTTAAAACAAGGACACCATGTGTTATTCCAGAAGAATGCCTACGTTTTGACAGATGTTCCTGAACAATACAAAGGTTTGTATAAAATGTTTATCAGATGGGGAAGAAGCAATGTTCGTGAAAACTTGATGATGGCAAAATTTGTCTTCAAGAATTTCAGAAAAGAGTCTAAATTTGGAGCAAGATTATTGTTCCTGAGTCAATTCCTAACGATTGCTATGACAATTCCGTTCTTGTTATTTATGCTTTTCTTTGTTGCAATGCATCCGATTTTATTTGTAAGTTCAACCTTGTTGGGAATATTAATCGTGTCGAGTTTTCCGGTATTGTTTTATGCGAAGAAGCATAATTTATCGGAAGCATTATGGGCCTATTCTTATAGTATATTATACACTTTCGGATTGTTCTGGATTGGAACCTATTCCATCCTAACAGCTGCAAAAAGCGGTTGGCTGACTAGGGAATTACCACAAAAAAACTAACTCAACTTTCTATATATTTATCAGAAGCCACTTTGCGAAGTGGCTTTTGGTTTTAATAATACATTCTGAAATCGAGCATCTTGCAAAC
Source organism: Flavobacterium arsenatis (assembly GCF_031456785.1). NCBI lineage: Bacteria > Pseudomonadati > Bacteroidota > Flavobacteriia > Flavobacteriales > Flavobacteriaceae > Flavobacterium > Flavobacterium arsenatis. Next base: position 17,754 of record NZ_JAVDVI010000019.1, on the reverse strand, counting down.
TGTGTAATGTTTTTCATGCAACGCTTCTACAATCTCTACCAAGTCATCTTCTTCCTGACAAAGACCAAAAAATACCTTGTCAAGTTGGATGCTGGTAAGTTGATTAGAAACTTCCCCATAGCCTGAAATGGCTCTAGCTCCAGTAACATCAAGAAAATATTGGGCTTCATCATTGGTCAAGTCCAAAGGCTTGGCATTGGCAAAATGAATGATCTTGCCTTTCATTTTTCCCTCGAAAATTTCGGCAATTTCTTCCAGGCTGTAATAATAATTGTTGAGGCAGATGTTGTTTTCTTCCCCAGTCATCACGAGATAAATGATTTCGTAATTCTTGAAGTTATGGTCCTCATAAAGCAAAACGCCAAGACTTTCCTCAAGTCCTTCGATGGTGTCACAGGTTTTATAAATGCTGTCGATTCCTGTAACCAGTGCTAATTGTTCTAGGTTTTGCAGGATTTCGGTTGTGGTTTCTGTTTCTATATCGGGAACTGCTTCGAGGCAGAAGATGAATTTGTCTTGGTTCATAAAATGAATGTAGGGAATTTTACAAAGGTAAAAAAAAGGGAAATGCATTTTAAGGATTCAGGAACGACAGGTAGTTAAATTTAGATTAAACATTTCCTTATCTTTATCGAAACAAAAAATCAACAGATGAAAAAAACAATCCTATCCATTTCAATTGCACTTTTACTTTTTTCCTGTGATAAAAAAGAGAATACCGCAACTGATGCAAATACTGATAAAAAATTTGATGCCTACAAAGAATATTTTGTAGAAGGCTTATGGAAATTATATCCAGATTGGGCGGCCAATAAAGGGTATCACAAATACGACAGTGTTTTGGTGATTCCCAATGCCGACTTTGAAAAACAAGTACTTGAAATTTCCAAGGCACAACTGGATTCACTTTCGAAATATGATTTGGAAAGCCTTTCGGACAACAACAAGACGGATTTTTATATGATGAAAAATCTATTAGAAAGTTCAATTTTTTCTATAAATGAAATAAAATCATCCGAATGGGATCCTTCAGTCTATAATGTTGGTGGAGTTTTTGCTGAAATCTTAAATGGAAATTACGATTCGTTGGACAACAGGCTCCGTAATTTCAACTTAAAGATGAACAACATTCCCGCCTATTATGAAGCAGCAAAAGCGAACATTAAAAATCCAACTCTTGAACACACGGAATTGGCGATTGCACAGAATCTTGGAGGAATTTCTGTTTTTGAAGTCGATTTGAAAACGGCTTTGGAGAAAAGCAAATTACCTCAAGCAGAAAAAGAGCAAATAGTTGCAAAAGCAAAATTATCCGTAAAAGCGATTCAGGATTATGCTTCGTGGTTGCAAAAACTGGAAAACAAGACACCACGTTCGTTTCGCCTAGGAAAAGAATTGTATGCCAAGAAGTTTGATCTAGATATACAATCAGGTTATAGTGCCGAAGAAATCTACCAAAAAGCCATCTCACAGAAAAAGGAATTGCACGACAAGATGTTCACACTTGCCGATAAATTATGGTCGAAATATTTAGGGAATGCTCCGAAACCTACTGATAAATTGGCTCTAATCAAGCAAGTGATCGACAAGATTTCGTTACAACATACCACTCCTGAAAAATTCCAATCGGAGATAGAAAAGCAGATTCCAGAATTGACAGCTTATGTGAAGGAGAAAGATTTGCTATACATCGACCCATCGAAACCATTGGTGGTAAGGAAAGAACCGGATTATATGGCAGGTGTTGCTGGAGCTTCGATTTCGGCACCTGGACCTTATGACAAAAATGCCAATACCTACTACAATGTTGGAAGTCTTTCGGGTTGGTCTAAAGAAGAATCGGAAAGTTATTTGAGAGAATACAACGATTATATTTTGCAGATTTTGAACATCCACGAAGCAATTCCGGGACATTATACCCAATTGGTCTACAGCAATCAATCGCCAAGCATCATCAAGGCAATCCTTGGAAACGGAGCTATGATTGAGGGTTGGGCGGTTTATACCGAAAGAATGATGCTGGAAAGCGGTTATAAAAACTCCGACGAAATGTGGCTGATGTATTACAAATGGAACTTGAGAACGGTTTGCAACACGATTTTGGACAACAGTGTTCACACAAGAAATATGTCGAAAGAAGAAGCACTTAATCTATTAACCAAAGAAGCGTTCCAGCAAACGGCAGAAGCAGAAGGAAAATGGAGACGTGTCACTTTATCACAAGTGCAATTGTGTTCGTATTTTACGGGTTATACCGAGATTTATGATTTCAGGGAGGAATTGAAAAAGGAGCAAGGGGAAGCCTTCAACCTGAAAAAATTCCATGAAAAATTCTTGAGTTATGGTAGTGCTCCTGTGAAGTATATCAAGGAATTAATGTTGAAAGACAAGAAATAAACCAAATATTTAAAACATTAAAACCCTGCAATTTGCAGGGTTTTCTATTCATAAAGGTTCTGTTCTAGCTTAATTCTCAAAAGTATTTCCTTGCTTGATATCGCCTGTTTCAAAACCTCTCTTGAACCAAAACATCCTTTCTTCCGAAGTTCCGTGGGTGAAAGAATCCGGAACAACCTGACCTTGCATCTTTTTTTGGATGGCGTCGTCTCCAACGGCATTTGCGGCACTCAAAGCTTCTTCAATATCTCCGGGCTCAAGCATTTGTGTCATTTTTTGATTGTGATGTGTCCAAACTCCGGCATAAAAATCGGCTTGCAATTCTAAAGCAACAGAAAGCTTGTTCGCTTCCTTTTGGCTCATGCCTTGTTGCATTTCACGGACTTTTCCAGAAGTTCCCAAAAGCGTTTGAACGTGGTGTCCGATTTCGTGAGCCACAACATAAGCCACAGCAAAATCGCCTCCTTGGGCTCCAAATTTGGTTTTCAATTCCTTGAAGAAATCCATATCCATATACACTTTCTGATCACCCGGACAATAAAAAGGTCCCGATGCTGAAGTGGCTCCACCACAAGCGGTTTCAACTTGTCCGGTAAACAGAACAAGGTTTGGTTCTTTGTAAGTCATTCCGTTTTCACGGAAAATCTTGCCCCAAACTTCTTCATTGTCAGCTAATAGGACACTTATGAATTTACCTGTTTCAATTTCTTCGGGTGTCAATTCTCTTTCTGTTTGAGGTCCTTGTTGCTGGTTGAGCTGTTCGATTACAGGAACTAAATTCTGTGCATCCTGTCCTCCAAACATTGTAATCAAAAGGATGATTACCCCAATTATACCACCTCCGACCACTACTTTTCCGCCAGACATTCCTCTTCTGTCTTCGAGATTACCACTTTCTCTTCTTCCTTGCCATTTCATAACTTATGTTTTTAATTTTTTTCAGCACCTCTGTTTTTTGTCCATTTCAAGATTACCTCTTCTAAAGCAATTCGAATAATCGGCTTTGTAATATAGTCGTCCATACCTGCTTCCAGACAATTTTCTTTTTCACCTTTTACAGTACCCGCTGTCAAGGCAATGATTGGCGTATTTTTTCCAGCTTCGGTCAGACGGATCACTTTTGTGGCTTCATAACCGTTCATGACAGGCATTTGAATATCCATCAAAACAATATCCGGATGAATTTCTTCAAATTGCCTAACTGCTTCGCTGCCATCTGTTGCTTCGTGAAGTAGGACATCAGGAAACAAACTTTTCAATATGGTTCGCGTTAGCAACATGTTTATCTTATTGTCTTCAACTACAAGAATTTTTGTATTTGAATTTAAAGCTACGTTATTTTTTTTAGATTCCATCATTTTTATTTCTTGTTCAAATTCCGTTTGATTAGTTGTTTTTAACGTCAGGTCAAAATAGAAATTACTACCCTGATTGATTTCGCTTTCGAGTTGTAATTTACTATCCATTAAATTTAGGAGTTGATTTGAAATTGTGAGCCCCAAGCCCGTTCCTCCAAATTTTCTTGTCGTTGAATTGTCTTCTTGCGAAAATGCCCTGAAAATCTTTTCTTGGTTTTGGTTTGCAATTCCAATTCCAGTATCGATGACCGAAAAGCGTATTGTTTTTTGAATATCGTTGGTATTTTCAATCACTGAAACCTTTAATTCAATCGAACCGTTAATGGTGAATTTTATGGCATTACTTAAAAGGTTCAATAAAATTTGCTTTACCCTAACAGAATCAAACCAAACATAAATTGGAATTTCAGAATCGATATTGATCCTGAGGCCCAATTTTTTATGGTCGGATTCAAAACGAATCAAATCTATCACTTGTTTCAAAATTTCATAGATGTCGTTTCTTCTAATGTCCAGCTCTAGTTTTCCGGCTTCAATCTTAGAAAAATCAAGTATATTGTTAACGATATCTAATAGCGAATTGGCAGATTCATTGATGGTTAGCATATATTTTTCCTGTGTTGGCTGAAGTTCGGTTTTAATCAAAAGATCCGTAAAACCAATTATACCATTCAAAGGCGTTCGGATTTCGTGGCTCATGTTGGCCAAAAACTCGGACTTTGCCTTATTGGCAGATTCCGCCATTTCCTTTGCAATGATAGCAGATTCGGCTTCTTTCCTTTCGGTTATATCAATCAGAATTCCTTCAATGTAATTGATTTTGCCTTCTTTCGTAATGACATCTCCAAATTCTTCCACCCAAATATAATTTCCGTTTTTGTTTTTTATACGATAAGTAAAACGGAAAGCTTCTTGATTTTCTAAAGCAACTTTTGTGGCCGATTGAATCCGTTCTTTATCATCATCATGAATCAGATCGATAATATTCAGCTTGTTTTCCAGAAAATAGGATTTCTCATAACCAGTTAGTTTTTCAATCTCATCATTGATGTAAATCTTGGTGTTGTTTACATCATTTTCATATAAATAAACAGTTCCTGGGATATTATTGGCAAGGAGTTTAAACTTTTCCTCGCTTTCATAAATAGTATTTTCATTTATTTTCCGTTCTATAACTGCCGAAATATTATTGGCAAGTGTTTGAAGTATATTGATTTCATCATCGGTCCATTCTCTTTCGTTGTTGCAATCATCAAAACCAATAAAACCTGAAAAAGTGTCTTTGTAATAAATGGGCAAAATAAGAATTGATTTGATTTCATTTGCAACAAGCAAATCCTTCAGGAAACCATTTTCAAGATTTGCAATAATAGCATTCAGTGGTTTTTTATTATTTGCGGATTCAATTATTTCTTTGAATTTTTCATGATTAAAAAATTGCAGTTTGGTAATCTGAAGTACAACATTCTCGTTGGCCCATTTGTATTTTTGATGTATCAGATTGGTTTTAAAGTCATTTTCATAATAGTAAATGTGATCTGCTTTTGTGGCCTTCCCAATAATTTCAAAGGTTTCCGAAAACATATCATTAGAGCTTTTGCTCAACAGAAATTTTTCGGTGCATAAAGCCAAAGCCGAAAGCAAATCACTTTTGTATTCTAACTTTTTCTCGGCATTCAAACGCATTTGCGACTCTATTGCCAAGGAAATAATATCCGAAATTGATCGTACAAAATTAATGTCCTCGTTGTCCCAGAATTTTTTCTCATTATAGGTTTCAAAGCACAAAACACCTTGAATCTGACCATTTTGGATGATGCAAACATCCATCATCGATTTTATTTTGTTGTCCGTATAATATTCATTGAAGAAGATATCATCAATATTTTTCATCGAAATATCCGATGCAATGATAATCTTGTTTTTTTCAAGATTATCGAAATAATGTGGTGCATCCTTCTTTTCGAAAATCTGACCATCCGAAAAAGAATCTGATTTCAAATCATAAAACGTATGGCAGATTAATTTATTAGGGAAATAATCCCAATAGCTGACCCTGTCTACACCCGTATCAATTGAGGCATTTTTTAGAACAAGCTCTATTATGCTTTTTATGTTGTTAAAACTAGCGAAATTTGTAGTGGATAATTTATTGATTGTTGCATTGTATTTCTGGATTTTGATCTGACGGTTTTGGTTTTCAAATTCTATGTTTTTCAACACCGTAATATCTCGTGCAATGCCTGAATAGCCTGTGATTTCTCCTAAATGATTCCGCAGGATGATTACTTTTTGAGACACCCATATTTCTGAACCGTCTTTTCTAATTAGGGGTAGCTCGATTGTTGGGAAATCATTTTCATTCTCAATAAGATTCTCATAGAATTCCATGGATTTTTCCCGATAATCTTCATGAATAAATTCCGAATAATTTCTCGAAATAATTTCTTCTTTGCTGTATCCTAAATGAGAGATTGTAAAATCATTGATGAAGGTAAAGTTGCCATCAACATCTGTTTCGAAGATAATATCAGTAGCCGTTTGGATTAAATTTTTATATTGATTCTGAATTTTATATTGATCGGTAACTTCTTGCCCGACACTTATAATGAGGTTTTTGTTGTATTTTTTATTCTTCCATTGGATGTATTTGAATGCTCCATTTTTGCTTTTTAATTTCTGAATATGTAAATCTTCTTCCAGGCTGTTTGCCGTATTTTCTAGATTGATGACTTCACTACTTTCTGTTAATTCCCAAAATTTCAATCCCATGATTTCTTCAGGCCTGTAGCCTAGAACAGAAATTATTATATCGTTGCAATAGGTTAATTCGCCGTTGGTATTGGTGCCAATTATTAAAGTATTTCCTTTATTGACAATGTCGTCTGCAAAAAGCAATCTTTCTTGTGAATTTAAAATAGCAATATGCCTGATGTAATGGATCAGGACAATAAACATGAAAGAATACAGGAAGATGATCAGTAAATCGGTTCGAATCAAGCCAAACAAATAAAGTGCGAAGAAAACAGACATAAAAACAATTACAAAACCCCAATATTTCCGCAAGGAATAAAATACGTTTGGAGCAAAAAAGAACATGATGATAAGTTCCGCAAATGTTATCAATTCAAAGGGGAAATAGCAGAGTTTGAAAATCGTATAACTCAACAAGAATACATAAGTTGAAACAAAAATGTTCTGGAAATAGCGTTGAACAAAGGTTATCTTATCACTAATAAAATAAAGGAAAAGCAAAAAAAGACCAATCGATGTATTCTCTATAAACTCGCTCTTGAGTCGTATTTTGAATATTTCGAGCAATAATTCGGTGATTGGAAATATCATTCCAAAGAAAATCAGGTAAATCCTGTATTGCTCTATATTGGTCTTGTTTTCAGAAAAATTGGATATGAAATCTTTATTATAATAGGAGATCCTTTTTAGTATCGTTAGGAAAATTATAGAAGTAACTGTGGCAACTATCAGAACAAACCACCAATTGAAATAGAATGGCGTATCAACATTAAAACCATTTAAATGGTTTGTAATTGGATGGTTTTTGTCAGGAAAATCGTTTTGAATTATTTTGTATTCGAAATTTTTGGAACTAAATAAAGGGTTAGAAAATAGAAGTGTCTGGCAATGGCAATTTGCTTCAATGTTCATAAATAGTAAAAAAAGCAAAAAATACCTGTTGAATGAGAACATAAAACAACTTGGGGTTAGTTTAATAATTATTTCTCGGGAAAATAACTAGAGTAAATATAGGAAAAAATAGCGATTCAAGATAAAGTGCCTTCTTCAAAAAAAAACATTCCAGAATCTATGTCAGATAATGGAATGTTTTATTTTTAAGTTCGAATTCTAATATTCAGAAGAACCAATTTCGTCAAGCTCGTCTTTTTCATCCATCGGGAAGGCGTTTCTAAAAATGATATATTGTGCTGAAATAAAAATAGGAAGGGTAAAAAAGAGACCAATGCAGAATGCGAAAAATCCTAGCAGAGCACAAATGAAGAAGACGATCATCAGCAAAATAATAATCCAGAAACGTTTAGATACCGTTATGATACTTGCTTTTATAGCATCCATCGCGGTAAGATCTCCAAAAATTATATATGGAATTGTAAGAAGTGTCAATATTGTTATTGCTAATGAAATGATGATGGATAAAAATGTAAGGACAAGTGTTAGCGTCACGTCAAAAAAGTAAAGCTGACTGATTTGCATCAAGATTCCAAATCCCGATGAAGCAAGAATTATTAAAGCCGTGGCCAAAAATAAAGGTGCGAAGTGCTTGGTTTTATAATGCATAAAAGCGGTTGAAAACTCAAATTCTCTCTTGGTTTCTGCATTATGGGCAACTTGCAACAATCCGGCAGATATTGGGGCAATCAAGGCATAAATTAGCGTTTGTGCCGCTAAATTTACCAGCAATGCTGTGGCCCCAAAACCTCCACCACTATATTCTGTTAGATAATCGGTAAAGCTAAATGCAAGTCCTAAAACGCCAACAATTCCCATTCCCACAACAAAAAAAAGTAGGGTCAATAGCAAAATAACCGCACCCGACAACAATGCTATTTTTTTATAATTTTCAAATGTTTGGCTAATAACTTCACCAATGTCAAGACGATATCCCTGTCTTTTAATTTCTTCTACTTTCTGTAATGTTGATTTCATTTAACTTTTTAAGGTATATTTTTAGTTCGTTTTTAATCGGGTATGAAGATAAAAATTTTATATCCATTTCAGAATTTTTTTAATGCTTTTCAATTTGTTTTTATATGGTGCATATCGGAACGGAATATCGAGCCAGTTTGCTTTTTTGACAATTGCCTTTTTATGCGAAAATGTATCAAAGCTCAATTTGCCGTGATAGGCACCGATGCCTGAATTTCCAACACCACCAAAAGGAAGCCTCCGGTTAGAGAAATGCACCACCGTATCATTGACGCAACCTCCACCAAAGGAATACTGCTGGATTATCTTTTCGGCGAAAGCATTGTCTTCTGTGAAAACATACAAGGAAAGTGGCTTTTCGGATTTAGAGATAATTCGTTTTAAATCGTCATTGCTATTATAGGAAAGAATCGGCAATATTGGTCCGAAGATTTCGTCTTTCATGACGGCACTCTCCAGATTTGGTTCGTCAATCAGAGTAGGAGAGAGGTAATTTTCATCTTCATTATGGCTTCCGCCGAAAGCAATATCTTGAAATTCCATCAAGCCCATCAGTCTTTTCCAATGGTCTTTATTGATGATTCTTGCAAAATCAGGAGATTGTTCGGGATTTTCGCCATAAGCATTGATGATTTCCTTTTTAAGTAACGATATGAATTTATTTTTGATGCTTTGCTTGACCAAAAGATAATCTGGAGCAATACAAGTTTGACCCGCATTGATGAATTTTCCCCAAACAATTCTTTTTGTCGCCAAATCCAAATTCGCTGTGTCATCGATTATGCACGGATTTTTCCCTCCAAGTTCTAATGTTACAGGTGTTAGATATTCTGCAGCAGCCTTATAAACAATTTTTCCAACGGCTACACTTCCAGTAAAAAATATATAATCCCAACGTTTTTTTAACAACTCTTCAGATAATCTTGCATCGCCCAAAACTGCAATAACGTGTTTTGGATCAAAAGTTTCCCTGATGATTTTAGAGATTAGGCTTGAGGTGTTTGGAGTAAGCTCGGACGGTTTTAGTGTAACTTTATTTCCTGCAGCAACTGCCGCAATCAACGGACACAATGCAAGCTGAAATGGATAATTCCAAGGAGAAATAATCAAAGTATTCCCGTAAGGTTCGCTGTAAATATATTCTTTTGAAGGAAAGTTCAAAAAAGAGGGCAAAACCTTTTTAGGTTTTGCCCAGCTATTGATATTGTTTATGGTATATTTCAAATCATCGAGAACGATGTTTGTTTCGGTAACGAAAGTTTCAAAGGCAGGTTTCTTAAAATCTTTGTATAAAGCTTCGGTAATTTCATTTTCATACAACTTGATTGTATATAAAAGCTTTATTAAGGATTGTTTCCTGAAATTGATGTTGTTTTTATAATCCATCTTAAAATTATTGGTACTGCAAGTTAATTTTAAAATTCGGATTAGGCAATCAACTCTTTACAAGAAACCAAATCTAAATCCAAAGTAGGCATCAGCCTGTTTGCTATCGTTTGTTACAGCCGTTATAATTGAACTTGATCCTAGGAAAAAGCCACCCAATCGGAAACCTATGCCAGCCGTTGTGCCAGAGATTTCGTTGTTTCCTATCGGAAGAAAAGCTTCAAATGGTCCAAGATTGACTCTAGGTGTGATGGAGAATGAATTATGTGCTGTAATTTGGTCGTCGTTCTCGTTGTCTCCCATTCGTTGTTGCATAAAAAAGGTTACTGATAATTTCGAGATTACTTTTAGATCCGCATAAAGATTAAAAACGGTTGGAAGCTTTACTTTAATGTCATTTTTGTCTTCTTTTTTTGTAAAATATTCCGGGTGAGATAATAATATGTCTTCAATGTCGTCTAGTCCTTCCACATCGTTAAATTCATTCAAGTCCAAGCCCGCATTTGGCCCGTCCGGATCATTAATGTTCAAACTATAGTTAGCGGAAAGATTATCATCTCCTTTGAAAGTCATGCTTCCGATATTTTTTACAGAAGCACCAACTTTTAGTTTATAGCCATTACCAATGCTATTTTTTAACTGATAATCAAAACCAAAATCAGTAGCCATACCATTTAGATTCCCAAATAAGGAACTTGTGTAATCACTTGAATCAGAGAAGCTTTCGCCAAAATTTCCAGAATAGGCAATATTCAAATTTCCGCTTGCATTATTCAACCTGTTTTCGGTAAGGCTGGTATTGATATCACCTTTAAAGTTGCCTAAACCCATATTTGCATAAGATCCAGGAAACAATAGTTTTAAGGTTAGTCCTCCATTAATTCTGTTTTTATCATTTTCCCATAATTTTCGTGCAACTGAAAAACCTAATTCTCCCCAGATAGTCGCATTCACGCGTTGGTTTCCATTGTTGTTGATGGCTTTTGTAACCAATTCTACTGCATCTGCATCGTTTACAATTGCATCACCCAATTCTGACTCAAGATTGATAACGTTTGCCTTAATATGAGCTTTGGAAGTAACGGCAAAACCCCAGTTTAGTAATTTAAAAGCAACACCAGGCAATGCAATTTCTGAATCTAAACTGAAATCCACATTGTCGCTTCCAGAAAATAATTTACTTTCAATATCATTTCCGTCAATTATATCGCTAAACCCGACTTTGTTGTTTGAAACATGGATACTTGCTGCAAAAATCTGCACCTCAAATTTGCTGTTCAAATTGGAAAATTCGGAAGGGTTCATATTTCCGTTCAGGATACCAACCCTTTTTGAAGTGGTTATTCCTGAAAAATGCTCTTGTCCATAACTTGATACAAAGGCAAGAGAACATACTAATAGCGTAATTTTTTTCATAGGGGTAAAATGTTTTTGTTGCATCAAATATAAAACAAATTAATATTTAATTAACATCTATTTTACAAAATACCTAATAGTAGGTAGATGATATCCCTAATAAAATATCACTTTAAGTAATTATGAAAGGTTTTGCTTTTTGAGAGAGAACGACAAAAATCTTATACGTTTTTCCAAACCACTTCATCGGGAACTGGAGCCGTTATGCTCAATTCTTCCCTAGAAACAGGATGTATAAAAACCAATTTTCTGGCATGAAGATGGATTCCTCCGTCAGGATTGCTTCGGTCAAAGCCATATTTTAAATCGCCTTTAATTGGAGAACCAATGGCTGATAATTGAGCTCGAATTTGGTGGTGTCTTCCCGTATGCAAATTGATTTCTAAAGCAAAATAATTGTTCAGTTCCTTGATGATTTTATAATCCAAACTTGCGATTTTGCTGTCCGGAACTTCTCGCGAATGTGCTTTTGAGGTATTGTTTTTCTCGTTCCTTTTCAGATAATGAACGAGTTTGGCTTCTTTTTCGGCAGGTTTATTTTTCACAACAGCCCAATAGGTTTTTTGGGTTTCCCGGTTTGCAAACAATTCGTTCAATCGTGTCAATGCCTTTGAAGTCCTGGCAAAAACTACAATTCCAGTAGTTGGTCGGTCAAGCCGATGAACCACTCCAAGGAAAACTTCACCAGGTTTATTGTATTTGTCTTTGATGTATTCCTTCACGACTTCACTCAAAGGTTTGTCGCCCGTTTTGTCGCCTTGAACAATATCGCCAACACGCTTATTGATGACAATGATATGATTGTCTTCGTGTAGAATCTGTAGGTTGTTTTTATCGGAAACTATTTTCATTACCAAATTATCAAATTACCAAATTTTCTAATCTGATTAATATTGTTCTTTTTCATTTTAATATTGTTCTTTTTCATTCGGAAAATCACTGCTTTTCACATCCGCCACATATTGGCCAATTGCAGTGGTCATTCCTTCATATAAATCCATATAACGCCTTAAAAATCTCGGACTAAATTCATTGTTCATACCCAACATATCGTGAATAACTAAAACTTGCCCATCAACACCACCACCAGCACCAATTCCGATAACGGGAATGGCAATACTTTTAGCTACTTTTTCTGCCAAATGAGCTGGAATTTTTTCTAAAACCAAAGCAAAGCAACCGATTCTTTCCAACAGTTTTGCATCTTCAATCAACTTTTCTGCTTCTTCTTCTTCCTTTGCACGAACCGTATAAGTTCCGAATTTATAGATGGATTGTGGCGTCAATCCTAAATGTCCCATAACTGGAATTCCTGCATTCAATATTTTTTTTATAGAATCTTTGATTTCGCTTCCGCCTTCCAATTTCACGGCGTGACCACCGCTTTCTTTCATGATTCTGATCGATGAACGAAGTGCTTCTTTTGGATCCGATTGATAGCTTCCAAAAGGTAAATCTACAACAACCAAAGCCCTAGAAATCGCCCTAACGACGCTCGAAGCATGATAAATCATCTGGTCTAAAGTAATTGGTAAAGTTGTTTCGTGGCCCGCCATCACATTCGAAGCTGAATCTCCAACCAAAATTACATCTACACCAGCCGTATCAACGATTTTTGCCATTGTAAAATCATAAGCCGTCAGCATCGAAATCTTTTCGCCATTGGCTTTCATTTCAATTAACGATTTGGTCGTGATTCTTTTATAATCTTTTTTAGCTACAGACATTTCAATTTAGGATTTTAGTCCCGAAGCTTCGGGATCGGATTTTTAGATTTCTGAATTTTTAATTTTTAATTTTTCAGAAGCTGTAAATGTACAAAATTGCTTTTGGTAAGGCTGTAACATCGAATGCGTTTTTTAGCTAACTTTACAATACTATTTTTTAAATATCTAATTATGAGAAAGTTGATTTTAATACTGCTGTTTTTTACTTTTCAGTTTGCAAATGCTCAACAAGCTGATGTAAAGAAAGTTATTGAAGAATTTTTTGTGGCTTTTCACGCAAAAGACACCATCAAGATCAAGGATTTTTGTGATGATAAAATGATGTTGAAAATCATAGAAGAAAATAAGAATCAAGTTTTTACGGAATCTTTTTCAGATTTTTTGAAATCAATTGCAGGTGCTCCAAAAGACATGAAGTTTCAAGAAAATTTATTGTCTTATGACATAAAAATCGATGGAAAATTGGCTTCCGTTTGGTCTCCTTACGAGTTTTATATAAATGGGAAATTAAGCCACAAAGGCGTTGATGTTTTTCAATTGTTTTATGATGAAAAGCAATGGAAAATTATAAGTTTGATTTATAATATCCGATGATTATCTATTTCGTGACAATGAGTTCCTCCTAACAATCCGCCATATTAACAGCAATCGCAAGTCCGCCTTCAGAAGTTTCCTTATATTTATTGTTCATATCCTTTGCCGTTTCCCACATCGTATTGATTACCTTGTCCAAAGGAACTTTTGCATTTTCAGGATCAGTTTCCAATGCAAGTTCTGCCGCATTTATCGCCTTAATGGCTCCCATAGTGTTTCTTTCGATACAAGGAATTTGAACCAAACCGCCAATCGGGTCACAGGTCAATCCCAAATGATGTTCCATTGCAATTTCGGCAGCCATTAAAACTTGAGCAGGTTTTCCACCCATCAATTCACACAAGGCCGCCGCCGCCATAGCCGATGAAACGCCAATTTCGGCCTGACAACCTCCCATAGCGGCAGAAATTGTTGCTCCTTTTTTAAAGATACTGCCAATTTCACCCGCAACCATCAGAAATTGCTTGATTTCTTTTTCAGTGGCTTGATGGTTTTCAATTACCATATAATACATCAAAACTGCAGGAATAACTCCGGCACTTCCGTTGGTTGGAGCCGTTACAACTCGGCCTAGAGCCGCATTCACTTCATTAACGGCCAAGGCAAAACAGCTTACCCATTTTAGAATCTGACGAAACTTCACTTCGGTTAATCTAATGCATTCAAGCCATTCTTGAGGTGTGTTATAGTTGGCCAAGCCAATGAGATTCTGATGCATGTCAAAAGCACGACGGCGAACGTTCAATCCCCCAGGAAGAATCCCTTCTGAATGACAGCCGATGTACATGCATTCGAGCATGGTGTTCCAAATTCGCATCAATTCGGTATGGATTTCTTCTTCAGAACGCATCGATTTTTCATTTTCATATACGATTTCAGAAATGCTTTTGTTTTCGGAAATAGTATAATCTAGAAGTTCAACCGCATTTTGAATCGGAAAAGGAAATGCACATTTGATTTCAATTTTCTTTTTTGCGTTTACACGTTCTTCTTTCACTACAAAACCACCACCGATAGAGTAGAAGGTAGAGGCATATTCTTTGTCATCCTTTGTAGAGGCGGTAAAAGTGAGGCCATTTGCATGAAATGGAAGGAAGTTTTTATTGAAGACAATGTCTTGGAGAAACGAAAAAGGAATAAGAACCTCATTGCCGAGATTGATTTCATTGTTGTTTTCAATCGATTTTATAATGCTATCGATATTTTGAATAGGAATGTATTCAGGATCCTGACCGCTCAAACCAAGCATTACAGCCAAATCAGTCGCGTGGCCTTTTCCTGTTAAGGAAAGCGAACCATATAAATCGACTTTTACTCTATCTATATTTTGAAGTAAATTCTCGTCTCTCAATTCTGCTAAAAAGCGTTCTGCGGCACGCCAAGGTCCAAGCGTATGTGAGCTTGAAGGTCCGACACCAATTTTAAGCATATCAAAAACAGAAATACATTCTTCCATAATCATAACAATTTTATACCGCAAATATAGACGTATAATAGTTTATTTTTTAATAGTTCAGATTGAAATTTTGATGAATTAATAAAAGAAGGATATGGAAATTGTTTAATCTATAAAATCTCAAACCTCAAATGTATCCGTGGTTATTTTTTATGCGTTAGTTTGATTTTGAAATATACCCATATATAGGTATTTTTTGGATGTTCTATCAGATGTAAGTTTGCTGAACACTAAAACGAAAAATTATGAAAAGAAATTATTTAACGATAGCAATGTTATTCTTGTTCACTGTAACACTATCTTCCTGTAATAAGGACGATGATTCAAAAGGAGAAGGGGAAACAACGGATGAATTGGTGGGACAAGATGGAAATCCAAGATTCAACCTGCAATTTACCAATCCAGAAAATGTAGATTTAGATCTATATGTACAGACACCAAGCGGTGCCATTATTTTTTATGGCAATCTTTCTGCTGATCAAGGAACATTAGATGTTGATTGCTTGTGTGAAGATTGTCCTCAAGGTCCAAATGAGAATATTTTCTGGGAAAACGGAACAGCACCTTCAGGAACCTATAAGTTTTGGGTAGACTATTTTGGAGCTTGCAATGAAGATGGAGCATCTTCTAATTTTACATTAAGAGTAGTTAGAAACGGTGTCGTATTGCAAACCAAAACTGGAACCATGAATGCAGAAGGAACAACGCAGCAATGGACGTTCGAGCACGAAAATTGATTTATGCTTAATTTGAAAGTAAAAAGGGTTCAACCTGAACCCTTTTTATTTATTTGAAATAAGAAAAAGTTTCCTCATCCTTCATATTAAGCAACGTTTCATAAATCAATTTGATTACGTTTTCTACGTCGTCACGGTGCACCATTTCCACGGTTGTATGCATATATCGTAAAGGCAGCGAAATCAAAGCCGATGCAACTCCACCATTGCTGTAAGCAAAAGCATCGGTGTCTGTTCCAGTAACTCTCGAAGAAGCCAAACGCTGAAAAGGAATTTTATTGTTTTCGGCAGTATCAATGATCAAATCTCTCAAGTTGTTTTGAACAGCTGGTGCATAAGTAATAACCGGACCTTTTCCGATTTGGATTTCACCTTCAATCTTCTTATTGATCATTGGAGTAGTGGTATCGTGGCAAACATCGGTTACAATGGCTACATTTGGCTTGATGGTTTTCGTAATCATTTCAGCACCACGAAGCCCAACTTCTTCCTGAACAGAATTGGTGATATACAATCCGAAAGGTAATTTCTTTTTATTCTCGTGAAGCAAACGCGCCACTTCGGCAATCATAAAGCCCCCCATTCGGTTGTCAATCGCACGGCAAACAAATTTATCATCGTTCATAATCATAAATTCGTCAGGATAAGTGATTACACAGCCAACATGAACGCCTTTTGCTTCAACCTGCTCTTTAGTATCACAACCTATATCTATGAACAAATTATCAATCTTTGCATTTTCTTCCTTGTCACGATTTCTCGTATGGATAGCCGGCCATCCAAAAACACCTTTTACTATTCCTTTTTTAGTATGTATGTTTACTCTCTTTGAAGGAGCAATCTGATGATCGGATCCACCATTTCTAATAACATATATCAAACCGTTATCCGTAATATAATTCACATACCAGGAAATTTCATCCGCATGTCCTTCAATCACTACCTTATAAGGAGCATCTGGGTTTATTACACCAACAGCCGTTCCATAAGTATCCGTTATAAAGGTATCTACATAAGGTTTCAAATAATTCATCCAAAGTTTTTGCCCTTCTGCTTCAAATCCTGTCGGAGATGCATTGTTTAAATATTCTTCTAAAAAGGAAAGCGATGATTCATTTAGTATCGATTTTGTACTCATAAAATAAATTTTTCGCTAAATTATCAATTTGGCATTACACTTGTATATATATAATGTATAATTTTGACCTAATAAATTCCCAACTCAATGAAGCTGATAAAAAGTCTACTGTTTATAATCACATTCACATTAGCAACAATTGCAACCGCACAGGAAGATAAAAGGGACGACTACCTTAAAGAACAGGACACACTTGGTGAACCAATACTATTAGAAGAGGTAATCATCAATCCCAATCAGATAAAAATTGACGAAGACGCAAAAAAAAGATTCCTTATCTTGCAAAGGAGAGTATATAAGGTATATCCTTATGCAAAAACAGCTTCCGAAAGACTCACACAGTTAAATAAAGGTATGGCCAGCCTGAAAACCAATAAGGAAAAGAAAAAGTATTTCAAGATCACCGAAAAATACATCACCGAAGAATTCGAGGTACAATTAAAGAAGCTCTCACGAAAAGACGGACAGATTCTCGTAAAGCTAATCCATCGTCAAACAGGAAACACAACATTCGATTTAATAAAGGATTTAAAATCAGGATGGAAAGCATTTGTGTCCAACACAACCGCAAAGCTTTTCGACATAGAGCTCAAAACAAAATACGACCCAATGGAAGTAAACGAGGACTATCTTATCGAAACCATCCTCAACAGAGCCTTCAAAAACAAACGCCTAGTAGAACAGCAATCCGCATTTCCCATCAACTATGAGGATGTATCCGACCATTGGATTGAAAAACTATCAAAACCAAAACAACAAAAAGAATAACACAATATATATAGGTACTATAATTTCTACCTAATATATAATGTGCAAAATTATCATGAGCGAACCTTCGGGCTTCCAATAGGTCCATTTTCCC
>NZ_JAVDVI010000018.1:0-82052 GCF_031456785.1 Flavobacterium arsenatis | reverse complement strand
ACAGAGAAGTTAAGCCCGCCTGCGCAGATGGTACTGCAGTATTGTGGGAGAGTATGTCGTCGCCTTTCTTTTGAGAACCCTTCATGGAAACATGAGGGGTTTTTTGTTTTATGGACATTTTTTCCTAAAAGTAGCGGATTAATTAAGGGATTTATATTCCACTTGATGTGAGATGATTATATGTAATGTGGGCTCAATGATATGGGGATTCAATTCTAACCAATGTGTGTATGTTTTAACGAATGTGTCAGTTAAGATTGAGGGGGTGTGAAGGGTCAGTGAAAATTTTGCTTATAATACCTAGGCAATGTATGGTTTTTATCGTAAGAAATAATTTATATTTAAAAAATAGTTTATTAATCTATGTATTGTAAGCTATTGAAAGAAAAAGGTAAACCTAATGGCTTACCTTTTTTTATAGAATAACAGGAATGGAAAAAAGTGCTTTATAACCCTACTTCTTTCTGAGTTTTTTTACTCAAGGCATTCTTATTGACCAAAACCGAAATCGCTTTCAATTTCATGTAAGGAACACTCATATAGACATATCCACCATTTCCATTATCAGTTCCCCAAGAGTTTTTCACTTTGTAGTAAATATTTCCTTTTTGGTCTTTCAATTTCCCAACGATGTGCATCAAATGATCATCAGTGGTATTGAAGTTTTCAAATTCCTGCTGGCGGAATTCTGGCGTGATGTTTTTCTCTTTTTTGATTTCCGTTAAAATTGTTTTATTATCGGCTTCGTTTTCAGGTATAACCGCTATTCCGGATTTGGCAGAAAATGTTCGTTCGCTTACATCAGCATCTAAGGCCAAAGTATAGCCATTCTCCAAAGCATTGTCGATGTTTTGAATAAATTCATCCAAAGGAAGATTGTAAAAACTGCCGTTTGAGAAGTTATCTGGAATGTCTAAAATAAATTTTTTGTAGAAAGGTTCGTGCGTGAAAGAAGAAATTGTAACATAATCTTCTAGCTTCAATTTGGTCATTTCCAAAAAGCTTTTTGGGGTATATTTTTTTCCTTCATAAGTAAATTCCGCAACATCGGCACCCATATAGTTATCCAAGATGTCCGAAACTTCTTTTTTCCATTTTGAGCCTAATTTCTTTGAAGGATCTGCATAAGGTTTCAGCAAAGTTTCCAATTCTGATGCCATTTTTGAATGATCAAGAGTAGTTGCATTCCCAACTAAACCTGAATAGGCCGAAAGCGGAACAATTCCGAAACCGATGGCACTGTCGATCACATCGTGGTTCAAGCCACCTTCACTGAATTGAGCTTTTCCCTGACGCATTACATAATTCCACGCTTTTTTAGGATAGGTATGGCGAACATTATACATTTCAGACAAATCAATCTGTTTTCCAGAAGTCCTGATGATTTCGGCTTCCAAAAAAGAAGTCGATGAAAAACTCCAGCAAGTTCCCGTTTGACCTTGGGAAGTTACAGGTGTAGCCTCGATGTCTTTAACGGTTTGGAATTCATACTTTTGGGAATAGGCTGAAAAAGCGATTGTTAAAAGAGCAATGCTAAAGAAATTTCTTTTCATTTTATTTATTTTTATTAAGAGGTAAAAGTATTATTTTTACGCTAAAATAAAATAAAAATGGCTACTATAGACTGGAAAATTGTTAAAGATTTTGAAGATATAACCTATAAGAAGTGCAATGGCGTTGCCAGAATTGCCTTTAACCGTCCTAATGTGCGGAATGCTTTTCGCCCGAAAACCACTTCCGAATTGTATCAGGCTTTTTATGATGCACAGGAAGATACTTCGATTGGTGTAGTGCTACTTTCTGCTGAAGGGCCTTCAACTAAAGATGGCATTTGGTCGTTTTGTAGTGGTGGCGACCAAAACGCACGTGGACATCAAGGTTATGTTGGAGAGGACGGACAGCATCGTTTGAATATCTTAGAAGTACAACGACTAATTCGCTTTATGCCAAAAGTCGTGATTGCCGTAGTTCCAGGTTGGGCTGTTGGTGGGGGACATAGTTTGCACGTTGTTTGCGATTTGACTTTAGCTAGTAAAGAACACGCTATCTTCAAGCAAACCGATGCCGATGTTACCAGCTTTGACGGTGGTTATGGATCGGCTTATCTGGCCAAAATGGTAGGACAGAAAAAAGCCCGGGAGATTTTCTTTTTAGGAAGAAATTATTCAGCCCAAGATGCAATGGATATGGGAATGGTAAATGCTGTGATTCCGCACGATGAATTAGAAGATACAGCCTATCAATGGGCTCAAGAAATTTTAGCAAAATCGCCAACTTCGATAAAAATGCTAAAATTTGCAATGAATTTAACCGATGATGGAATGGTAGGGCAGCAAGTTTTTGCTGGGGAAGCCACGCGTTTGGCCTATATGACCGAAGAAGCAAAAGAAGGAAGAAATGCCTTTTTGGAGAAAAGAAAGCCTAACTTCGGAGAGAATAAATGGATTCCTTGATTTTAGTTTGCAGTCGCAGTTTTCAGTCTCGGATGACGTAATAATGAATAACCTATAACTCACAACGTATAACTTCTAACTCACAACCAAATTTGGAAAATTTCACAAATACCACTATCGATACGACTCAGCTTCCAAGATTTGAGGAAGTTCAGTTTTCTAAATTACATCCCAAATATTGGACCGTAATCTTGATTAATACTTGTATTACCTTTCTGATTTTCGGAATTGCAATTGGTCTTGTTTTTTATTTCAATGAAGAAATTAGAGATTTTGCACTTTATTTCGGGATAGGTTTAGGGGTTTTAGTTCTTTTGACGATAGTCTTTTCAAGAATCGGTTTCAATAAAAGAGGTTTTGCTTTCAGGGAACATGATGTGCTTTTTCAAAGTGGTATAATTGCCACCAAGACAATTGTAATTCCTTATAATAGAGTCCAACATGTAGCTTTGCATGAAGGTATGGTTTCTAGATATTTCGGACTTGCAAAAGTGGAAGTTTTCACAGCGGGAGGAAGCTCGAGCGATATAGAAATTCCAGGAATCGAAAAAAAACAGGCTGAGAATATCAAGCAATTATTGATGGGCAAAATCCAAAAACAATTATGAGTTTTTCAGATTTCAGTCAACCGCAGAGGCAATCTCCAGTTGGGATTTTGGTTATGTTTTTTTATACGCTTCAGCAGTATTTGAGAGCGTTGTGGCCTATGCTAGTCATCTGGATTTTCAAGTTCGATGAAGTCAATAAACTTTATCTTGCCTTGGGAACAATTGCCGTAATTTTGCTTATTGGCATTGTTTCTTATCTAAAATACCTCAATTTTACTTTTTTTCTTGATGAAGAAAATCAAGAATTTATCATTACCGAAGGAATTTTAAACAAAACAAAAACCACGATTCAACTCAATAAAATCCAGCAGGTTAATATCAATCAATCATTGATCCAAAAGTTTATTGGGGTTTATGCTTTAGATGTTGATACCGCCGGAAGTAGCAAGAAAGAGGGTTCTATCAAGGCAATTTCACACGAATTGGCATTGGAATTAAAGTCGAGATTGCTTGAAAACGAGCGAAAAGAAATTGTTACGGATTTGGAATCAGGACAATCTGCTGTTGCAGAAGCAAATCCGGAAGAACACCCTTTCATTAAAATCAGCTTTATAACTTTATTGAAGGTGGGAATCACTTCGAATTACTTGAGGAGTTTTGGTTTGTTGATACTTTTTGTCAGCACGATTTATGAAAATATGCGTAATTTTACTGAAAGAGATGTTCTCGAAGAGCAAAGTCTGGAACATTATATTGACGGAGCTTCCATTTTTAAAGGCGTTTTGATTCTCGTTACCGTTCTTTTTTTGATTGTATTACTAATTAATTTAGTACGAGTTGTTTTCAAATATTTCGATTATAAAATTGCAAAACAAAAAGGTTCTCTATTGCTTTCATTCGGTTTGTTGAATACAAAAAGCACCATTATCAAGCCCGAAAAAGTCCAGATTACAACGGTCACCCGAAATTTTTTCCAAAAAAAAATGGATATTTTGGAAATAAAAATCAAACAAGCAACAAGTGGTGAACCCGAAGAAAAAAAATCTGCAATTGAAATTCCGGGTTGTTCCGAAACAGAACGCGACCAGATTATGAAATTGCTGTATAAAACTATCCCTAAAAAAGGTGTACAATTGCAGCCAAATTTTCGCAAGCTTGTTTTTTCAATATTCACAACAATAGTGATACCTTTGTCACTGTATTTTGCATTCGCAAATTGGATTGAATCCGAAGCATTCGAATTCATATACCTAGTTCCGGTTTATAGTGTTTTTATTGGTTTGGTATTGTATTTCGGTTTCCGAAATTACCGACTTTTCATCAGTGATAATTTCATCATCAAGCAAAGCGGAGCCTGGGACGTTGACAATGAAATCATTGAACCCATGAAAATACAAGCCATTACAACCTCACAATTGTTTTGGCACAAAAAAGCCGATATTGGGTCGATAATTTTGCATACAGCAGGAGGAAATGTCGCATTTCAATTGGGCGACTTTACAAGAATTAAGCATTATGTCAACCTTTGGCTATACGAAATAGAAACATCAGATAGCAATTGGATGTGATAGAGAAGAAAGTTATCGTTATATGTTATTAGTTGTAAGTTTTTCACCAATAACGTATAACCACCAAACACCAAAAAAAATAAAATGAGACATTGGATTGAAGCAGCAAGAGTAAGAACGTTACCACTTTCGGTATCAGGCATCATCGTTGGAAGTATGTATGCTTTGGCATATCCCACCGATAATATCCTCACGCCAACCGAAGTCTTCAACTGGCAATTGTTCGGTTTTGCAATCTTGACAACGCTTGGACTGCAAATTCTTTCCAACTTTGCCAACGATTATGGAGACGGAATCAAAGGAACCGATAATGAAGACAGGGTAGGGCCAAAACGTGCCATTCAAAGTGGCGTTATTTCCCCACAAGCAATGAAACGAGCGATGATTATCACTTCTGTCTTAACTTTTATTTCGGCAGTTTTATTGATCTATTTTGCTTTCGGGAAAGACCATATTCTCTATTCCGTGATTTTCCTGATATTAGGAATTCTCGCAATCGCATCGGCAATCCGCTACACCGTTGGGAATACCGCCTATGGTTATCACGGTTATGGTGATTTGTTTGTATTTGTCTTTTTTGGATTAGTAAGTACTTTAGGAGTCAATTTCCTTTACTCACAACAAGTCGATTTCGAGCTTTGTCTTCCAGCAATTGCAATAGGATTCCTAAGTGTTGGAGTCTTGAATCTAAACAATATGCGGGATGAAGAATCCGACCGAAAATCAGGAAAAAACACAATCGTCGTGAAAATCGGTGGAGCAAACGCAAAAAAATACCATTTTTTTCTGGTTATTTCCGCAATGGTCTTAATGATTGTTTTCGCACTCTTAAACAATTTTCAAATCGACCAATACATCTTTCTCGTAGCCTATTTTCCCTTGACGAGCCATTTGATAACGGTTTACAAAAACAAAAACCCAAAATTATTAGATCCCGAATTGAAAAAATTAGCCATAAGCACTTTTATCTTATCGATTTTACTATCGCTTTGCCTGATTTTTTTCCTTTCAGATATAGTAGTCAATAACGTTTAAAAATTCAAGTTTATGAAAATCACTTTTTACGGACATGCCTCTCTCGGAATTGAAGTTGGAGGAAAAAAAATCATAGTAGATCCTTATATTTCCCCAAACCCAAAAGCTTCTCACATTGATGTCGACACGCTCGAAGCCGATTTTATTTTACTAACACATGCTCATGGCGATCACATTGCCGATGTAGAAACCATCGCTCAACGAACGAATGCCACAATCGTTTCCAATGCAGAAATAGCAGGATACTATGAAAAGAAAGGCTTCACCACACATCCAATGAACCACGGCGGAAGCTGGGATTTCGATTTCGGAAACGTAAAATACGTAAACGCCATCCATTCAAGCTCATTTCCAGACGGAACCTATGGCGGGAATCCAGGCGGTTTTGTCATCGAAGGCGAACGAAAAAATATTTATATCGCTGGCGACACCGCTTTGACGTTCGATATGCAACTCATTCCATTAAGAACCAAGCTCGATTTGGCGATTTTTCCAATCGGCGACAATTTCACGATGGATGTAGATGATGCCATTCTTGCTTCGGATTTCGTAGAATGCGACAAGGTCCTAGGCTACCATTTCGACACTTTTGGATATATTGAAATCAACCACGAAGAAGCCATCAAGAAGTTCTTCGATGTTGGAAAAGACTTGATGTTGCTCGAAATTGGAGCATCAATCGATTTATAATTAGCCAGAAGTATTAGGAGCGAAAGGTTCGGGAAAGAATAACCCATTTTCCCGCCTTCCTTCCTCTCGTCCAAAAGACGAGATCCCTCCAGTCGGGGCTATTTAGGAATTCATTTTCCAGACCCAACCGGTTTACGATTATCATCCTAACAGGTTTTCAAAACCTGTTAGGTATAAAAAAAATAGCGAAAATTCGAGTAATTCGTGGCAAAAAAAATCCAAAATGATTAAAAAAGCAACTCTCCTTTTTTTAGTTTTCACCACAATTCAAACTGTTTTTGCACAGCAAGACGGCTTTTGGGATAAAAATAGGGCCACAACCAAGGAGATTCTCCTTGGAGCCGGAGACCGAATCGTAGTCAAAACCGAAGATTTCCCAAAAGGAACAACAGAAGTTGTGTATCGAATTACCACTCTCGACGACAATCAGCAATTGGCCGGAAGCCTAGTTTCCCTGCTAAAATCAATTCCCGATCCATCTGGAATCAGTCAAGGTTCGGCTGGAGCTGTTTTCATCGTTTCCAAGATTTCAGGCGACGACAAATGCAAATATGCCATTTTTTCCACTAACGAATTGGCTTCGGTTTACAAAGAATCAGGAAAAGCAGAAAAGGCTTGTTTCGTGCAGAATACGCCCGTAAACAAGGATGCAAAATTACTTTCTTTCGAAAAGTCAGCTTGTCTGAAAGCAAATGCTTCTAATCTGTTCTTTGCCTTCGAAAGCGACAATTGGCTCATGAAGCAAAAAATCGTCCTAGAAGTCGTGCCTTGGGTCGATCATAAATTAAGCAAAGGCTGGAGTCCAGAAAACCGCAAATCCATCATCGATTTGTGCAAGACTTCCAATTTAGCACAATTGATGATTAATCCGGATGATTTTTGCGTTTGTATCCTAGATAAAATGCAAATGAAATACAAATTCCAAGAATATCAAAAGCTCTTGGCTTCCGAAAAATCAAAAACCTTCAAGGATTTTGGAGCCGAATGTTTAAGCAAGAATCCAGCAAACGACGCCATTCACAACGGAATACGATTGGATGCTTTCCAGCACTTCAAGAACAAGCGCTATGACCAAGCCATCCGACTTTTACACGCTGGAATCATCGACAACGGAAATGCAAAAGTGTTGGATTATGACGCCTTGGGGAACTATTATTTGTATTCAAAACAATTTGCAAAAGCCATAAAATACCTAAAGGAAGGCGAGAAGCTTGATGAATCGGAATTACAAATCCAACTTAATCTAGCACATGCTTATTTGCTAAACGGAGATTATGCAGAAGCAAAAGTAATCCATAAAAAATACCAAAATCAAAATATTTCGGCCTTAATTGATTGGAAATCTAAAACGCTAAACGATTTTGAAGACTTTAAAAAAGCAGGTTTCAAATCGAATGATTTTGACAGGATTTTGAAATTGTTTAATGATTAATCAAAATCAAAATCAAAAAGCAATTACAATATAAATAACAATTGTAATTTGTGAACTTCGCGAATTCTTTGTGAACTTCGTGTTTAAACCTAAAAAAAATGAAAAACAACAACCTATCTGAATTAAGCAACGAGAAACTAATCAAAAGAAGAGATTTGTTCAAGGGTTTCCTCATTGGAATCGGAATTGTTTGGTTGTTTATGATTGCCGTTATGGTTTATCTTTTTGCTACAAAAGACATGTCTAAAGTTTCCTTTGCAGTATTCATTCCCATATTCGTTTTACCTGTAACCTTGACACCTTTGTTTATAAACGTAGGAATGCTAAACAAAGAAGTAAAGTCGCGAAAATTATAAAAATTAAGTTAGAGCTTTGTGACCTTCGTGCCAAATCCTAAATCTGAAATTTTTAAATCCCAATTCTACTTGAAAGCAACCTATCACAAATACCTCCTCTACTTCAAAAGACCATCAGGAACTTCAAGAGGTGTTTTGACGGAGAAAGAAACCTGGTTCATCATCTTAGAACAAGACGGAAAAAAAGGAATAGGAGAGTGTGGAATTTTAAGAACCTTAAGCATCGACGACAGACCTGATTACGAAGCCAAATTAAGATGGACGTGCGAGAATATTCATCTGGGAGAAAACGCACTTTGGGAAGCTTTAATTGAGTTTCCATCCATCCAGTTTGGAGTTGAAATGGCGTTCCAATCTTTGGCAAGTGAAACACCTTTTTTACTCTTTCCTTCGGAGTTTACAAACAGTGAAAAAAGCATCCCAATTAATGGACTGGTTTGGATGGGAGAACCTTCGTTTATGAAGGAACAAATCGAAGAAAAATTGGCTCAAGGTTTCAACTGCATCAAACTTAAAATTGGTGCCATAGATTTCGAAAAAGAACTCGCCTTATTGCGGTTTATTCGCGAAAATTATAATGCTAAAACCATCGAAATACGAGTAGATGCAAACGGTGGATTTACTTCAGATGAAGCTTTAGATAAAATAAATCAATTATCTGAATTTGAATTGCATAGTATAGAGCAACCAATGCAAAAAAACAATACTGACAGGATGTCAGAACTGTGTAAATTGACTCCAATTTCTATCGCTTTAGACGAAGAACTAATTGGCGTGTTTTCATACGAAGAAAAAGAAGCATTATTACAAAAAATTCAACCACAATATATCATTTTAAAACCAAGTTTGATAGGTGGTTTTAGAGGTTCAAAAGAATGGATTTCATTAGCTGAAAAATACAATATCGGTTGGTGGATTACCTCTGCTTTGGAGAGTAATATTGGCTTAAATGCAATTGCCCAATGGACGTTTTTACAACAAAATCCAATGCCTCAAGGTTTAGGAACAGGAGGACTTTATACGAATAATTTTGATTGTCCTTTGGAGGTTTTAGAAGGGCAATTGTGGTATGATTCAAACTTGCATTGGAATTTTAATTTAAAGGTGCTATAACATCACATCCATTTTAATTTTTCCGTCGTAGAAAAGCAGTGCTATACATTTTAGAATTACTATAAGTTGTATAAATAAAATGATGTAAAAGAGCAGGATTCGCCAGCTGAATCCCATAAAGCTATACAATTTCCGTGTTGCATTGTAATATGTCCAAATTGGAAAAAACGGAATAAGAAAGAAAGAGATGGCTTCTAGATATCCAAAAGAGATTTTCAAGTCCAAATGGTTTAGAAAATCTGTAAGAAAATATAAAATGCTTATCAAAAGCATACCCAATAGGGATATTCCACTAATAATCAGATGCTGTGCAAAATTTAGTCGTAATCGTTTAAAGAACAGCATTGCATTCATTGCTAAGAGCGGAACGATACTGAACAATGCAATTTTAGAAAAATTTGCGAGAAAATCACCAACATCTTCGGCTCTGTTTGGGTCTATAAAATTTTCATTGATTTTTTGTTTATAATGTAGCAATACAACATCAATGGCAATTATGAGTAATGCCAGATAAAACACATTGTAATAACGAATACGCTTTCCTTTGATATAGTCCAAAGCAGCTTGTCCTGGTCTTTTGAAAACTTCTTTTAGGGTAAACAGGATGCCTTTTTCCAGATGCCAAACACCATGCAGCACGTCATGCATTATAAAATGCTTGAATGTTATTGGGTGAGTATCTGTTTTTTGACCACAATTGGAGCAATACTTTTTTTCAACAGCTTCATTGCAATTCAAGCAAACAGGACTTTTCATAAGAGATTGGGTTTTGGTCTTGCTAAAATAGAAAAAGGCTTCCATTTTCTGAAAGCCTTTCCTTAAATTTTTAAAAATAATCTATTTTTTATTCTCCACCCATTTTCTAGCGTTAACAAAAGCTTCGTGCCAAGGCGAAACTTCGTCGTTTCTGCCTTCTGGATAATTAGCCCAATTCCATTGGAAAGTCGAACGCTCAATGTGTGGCATCATCGCCAAGTGTCTTCCTGTTTTATCGCACATCATGGCAATGTTGAAGAAAGAACCATTTGGGTTGGCTGGATAATTTTCATAACCGTATTTTCCAACCACGTTGTATTTGTCTTCCGTGTAAGGCAAGTCAAATTTTCCTTCTCCATGAGAAATCCAAACGCCTAAAGTGCTTCCTGCCAATGAGCTTAACATCACGGAATTATTTTCTAAAATGGATACCGAAGTAAATCCACTTTCGTGTTTATGAGAATCGTTATGTCTCAATTTTCCGTGAACTTCATGCTCAGGATTGATCAATTCCAATTCCATAAACAATTGAGCTCCGTTACAAATTCCCACAGATAAAGTGTCTTCTCTTTTGAAGAAATTATCCAAAGCCATTTTTGCTTTTTCGTTATATAAAAATGCTCCAGCCCAACCTTTTGCAGAACCCAAAACATCTGAATTAGAGAAACCTCCAACCGCTCCGATGAATTGAATATCTTCTAAAGTTTCGCGACCTGAAATCAAATCGGTCATGTGGACATCTTTTACGTCAAAACCTGCCAAATACATTGCATTTGCCATTTCTCTCTCCGAATTACTTCCTTTTTCACGAATAATAGCTGCTTTTGGTTTCTCGACTTCGCTCGAAATGACAGGCTTTTTGCCAGTGAAGTGACTTGGGAATGTAAATTGCAAAGGTTGTTTTTTGAAATTATCAAAACGCTCCTTTGCTTTCAATTCTCCTGATTGTTTTCTGTCTAATAAATACGAAGTTTTGTACCAAGTATCTCTAGCTTCTGCTACATTAATAGAAAGATTTTGGTCTCCGTTTTTGATGGTAACAGTTGTCCCTTCTTTTGCTTTTCCGATGTTGAAGAACGCCACTTTATTTTCATTCAAAACCGTTTCAACCGAAGCATCGGCTTGGAAAACAATTCCGATATTTTCTGAAAATAATACTTTAATGGTATCGCTTTCGCTTAATGAACTCAGGTCGTAATCAGCAGCCAAATTCACATCTGCAAAACACATTTCCAATAAAGTTGTGATCAAACCACCGCTTCCAATATCGTGTCCTGCTTGGATTTTATCCGCTTTTATCAAATCTTGAACTACATTGAAAGCAGTCTTGAAATTCGCCGCATTTTTAATCGTAGGAACTTCATTTCCAATCTTACTCAAAACCTGTGCAAAAGACGAACCTCCTAACTTGAAATCGTCTTCTGAAAGGTTGATATAATAAATATTACCTCCGTTTTTCTTCAAAACAGGCTCAACTACTTTTTGGATATCGGTACAATTTCCACCTGCAGAAATAATCACAGTTCCTGGAGCAATTACGTCTCCGTCAGGATATTTCTGTTTCATTGAAAGTGAATCTTTTCCAGTCGGAATGTTGATTCCCAATTCAATAGCGAAGTCCGAACAACCTTGAACTGCTTCATACAAACGAGCGTCTTCACCTTCATTTTTACAAGCCCACATCCAGTTGGCCGAAAGCGAAACACCTTTCAAACCGTCTTTAATAGGAGCCCAAATAATGTTTGATAAAGATTCTGCAATTGCAGTTCGGCTTCCAGCAGCAGGATCAATCAAAGAAGCAATAGGCGAGTGGCCAATAGTCGTGGCAACACCTTCTTTTCCTAAATAATCCAACGCCATAACTCCGACATTGTTCAAAGGCAATTGCAATGGTCCAGCACATTGTTGTTTGGCAACTTTTCCGCCAACACAACGATCGACTTTGTTTGTTAGCCAGTCTTTACAAGCAACGGCTTCCAATTGCAACACTTGGTCAAGATACTTTTTGAAGTTTTCTTGAGTATAGTCTAAATCTGTATATTTTCTGTCGATTGTCGTATCGGTCATCACCACTTTTGGAGAACTTCCAAACATATCTTCCAAGGCAAAATCCATAGGCTTTGCACCAGTAGTTTTTGATTCAAAAGTAAAACGATGGTTTCCGGTCACGTCACCAACTTGGTACATTGGCGAACGCTCACGATCAGCGATTTTCTGTAAAGTCTCAATATCTTTTTGACCAATCACCAATCCCATTCTTTCTTGAGATTCGTTTCCGATGATTTCTTTTGCAGAAAGCGTCGGATCACCAACTGGCAATTTATCCAAATCAATCAAACCGCCTGTTTCCTCCACCAATTCAGAAAGACAATTCAAATGTCCACCAGCACCGTGATCGTGAATCGAAACAATTGGGTTTTCATCGCTTTCCACCAATCCACGGATGGCGTTTGCGGCACGTTTTTGCATCTCAGGATTTGAACGCTGAATTGCATTCAATTCAATTCCAGAACTGAAAGCACCAGTATCTGCCGAAGAAACTGCAGCACCACCCATTCCGATTCTGTAATTTTCTCCACCTAAAATAACGACTTTGTCGCCTACTTTTGGTTTTTGTTTGATGGCTTGGCTTTCTTTTCCGTAACCAATTCCACCTGCAAGCATGATTACTTTGTCGTAACCAAGTTTTCTATTTTCCTCAACTCCGACAGAGTTTGAAACTCTGTTGGAGTTAGTATTTAAAGCTTTTTCATCATGTTCAAAAGTCAAAACTGACCCTGTAATCAAAGGCTGACCGAATTTATTTCCAAAATCAGAAGCTCCGTTTGAAGCCTTGATTAAGATATCCATCGGCGTTTGGTATAACCATTTTCTTTCGTTCATGGCTTCTTCCCACGGTCTGTTTTGTTCAAGGCGAGAATAGGAAGTCATATAAACAGCAGTTCCCGCCAACGGCAACGAACCTTGTCCACCAGCCAAACGATCACGGATTTCTCCTCCAGAACCTGTTGCAGCTCCATTGAAAGGCTCCACAGTTGTTGGGAAATTATGTGTTTCCGCTTTAAGCGAAATAACAGAATCAAAATCTTTTGTTTCGTAAAAATCAGGTTTGTCAGCCGATTTTGGTGCAAATTGCTGTACTCTCGGGCCTTTTACAAAAGCCACATTATCTTTATAAGCAGAAACAATATCGTTCGGATTTTCAGAAGACGTTTTCTTGATTAATTTGAATAGGGAAGAAGGTTTTTCTTCTCCATCAATCACGAAAGTTCCATTAAAAATCTTGTGACGGCAATGCTCTGAATTTACTTGAGAGAATCCAAAAACTTCAGAATCTGTTAGTTTTCGGCCTAATTTATTAGACAAATTATCTAAATATTCTACTTCTTCAGCACTCAAAGCCAAACCTTCTTTTGCATTGAAAGCAGCAATATCTTCAATTTCTAAGATTGGTTCCGGTTGAATGTTTATCGTATAGATTTCTTGATTTAATTCAGAATATTTCTGCGAAAGCATCGGATCAAAATCAGCGAAAGCTTCATCTACTTTTTGAAATTCTTCAATCCTGATGATGCTTTCAATACCCATATTTTGAGTAATTTCAACAGCATTCGTACTCCAAGGCGTAATCATTGCGGCACGAGGACCAACAAAAAAATCCGCAAGCACGGATTTTTCTATTTTATAAGTGTTGCCAAAAAGCCAGTTTAATTTTGAGATGTTTTCAGCCGAAAGTTCTCCCGAAACTTCGGGACTGGTTTGGACTGCAAAAACCGTATTGGTTTGGTTTCCGAAGAAATGAATCATGGTTTGTAGTTATTGTGTTGTGAGTGCAAAAATAGTTTAAAAAACTGCAATTTGCAAAGCATTAAAATAAAGATTTTAGTTGAGTTTAGACCTAAAAAAAACCGTCATTAAGACGGTTTTTGCTTCGTTTTGCAGCTGTATTTTATTTTTTTCTTTTAGAAATAATTTCCATCGACTTGAATTCTTTTCCGTTCTCAACGTCAAACATTTCCATCTTTTGGGTATCGTTATCCATATAAGTAATGATTTCCTTGATTAGCTTTTCCTTTTTAGTAACAGGATCCACCATATTTCCAGTAAAAGTTAAGGTTTTAGAAGCTTCATCGTACGTTCCTTCGCTAACCATCATTCCCGTTCCCATATTGTCAATCCAGGTTGAGATAAATTTTTCTTTCGCATTATCATACGCCACAGTCCCTCTTCCTTCAAATGGCATTCCCATCATATCGCCCGTGTAGTTTGCCTCTTGGTATTTGCCTCCCAAAATCATCTTGTAGGTAGCAACCGCTGTAGATTTCATTGGTTCTGGACTGTCAGGCGACCAAAACGTCATTTCTGCATTCCAAGTTCCATTGTCTTTCGCTAGCATTTCGTGTCCTTTCGATGGTGTCATATAAGCTTCCCAAGCTTTTGCCACCGTTGCAGAATCAGCTTTTGGAGCTTCTGGAGTTGCTGCAACAACCGTATCTGTGCTGTCTGTTTTAACTTCCACTTTCACATTGTCTTTGCATGAGGCAAGGACTAGTAGTAACGCTCCTAAATAAAGATAATTTGTTTTCATAAGTTCTTTGTTTTGATTAATTTGTATAAAATTATAAAAAAAGATGTTTAAAATTGATAAATAATCAAAAAATATAATTTTATACATAGTGTGTCTATTAGAAGCAAATCGCTTGCGAACAAAACAATCCATGTTCCCGCCTTCCTTCCTCTCGTCCTAAAAGACGAGATCCCTCCAGTCGGGGCTAAAATAAAATCTTTAGGCATTCTTTAATCTTTGGGAATCTAAATCAATAAAAAAAATCGGAACAGCTATAAGCCATCCCGATTTTATTATAGTACTTTAAAATATTATTCTTCTGGAAAAACAACAGCATTATAAGCTCCAATATCAGAAGGGTTTTGTCTTAGGCTTCCTAAAAGATCATTAGCAAAAATTCCTGTTGAAAAGTTGAAATTAGCAGCATCTTTAGCAGCCGAATCATCCCCAATCATCAACTGATTTTTTTGAGTATTCAAAAATTGAGGTTTGAACTCACTTGAATTTCTTGCAATCAAATTGTTGACGTAATGAATGTTATCATCAAATTGATATTCAGGACTGTTTATTAATCCTTGATTTCCAGCCTTATCAAATTTAATCAAGCAATGGTCGAACTTGAATTCAAATTGTTTCGAAGCGTCCTTGCTGATTAAAAGCTGTCGGCTGTTGGAACCATAAATAATGCAGTTGTTAAAATTAGCCTCTGTCAAGTCCTCCGGTATAGAATTATTATTGCCGTCAAGCACAAAATTAGTCAACAAAACCGAAACATGGCTCGAAGTCGAACGTTCATTATTAATAGTGCAATGCGTAAAATTATAAGCTCCTCCAAAAATACAAGCCAAACTCGCAACTCCTCTCGAATTGGAATTGATGACCATATTGTAAGCATCAATTTTGGCATGCTGTGCTAAAATTCCGTAAGCAGCCGAATTGTAAATTTTTGTATTATCGATGGCAATCGGGTTTTCAAAATTATTAAAAACCAACAATCCGACAAGTGCATTTTTTATGGTTAGATGGCTAATGGTGTGGTTTTTACTTCCCTCTTGAAAATAAACCGTTGCCCATTGACCGGGAACATCAGCAAAGCCAGGTTCCAGGCGATCGCCTTCAAAAATTACTTCGTTTTCTAAAGCATCGGTTGCAGATGGAGCTCCGTTTACGTTTAATGTTCCTCCATTTTGAACAATAATTCCAGAATCGGCATGAAAATGAATTCTTGCTCCAGAATTTACGGTTAATATTTTGTTGTTTGGAACTGTTGCAAAACCATACACCACATACGGTTTGTCGTTGCCCCAAACATATTCATTACCGTTTTCGGGATGATTGTCTTGAAGCAATCGGCCTAAAACTCGGGTAACTTCTCCATTTTCATCTAAACCATATTCGACAGAGTCATAAATGCCATTTTCCCGATTAGGATAGATGAAATAGGCATCTTGAATCAAGGTCACGAGTTCAACTTTTTGCTGTTTGGTTCCTGCGTCAAATAAAATCTGGTCGGTATAGAGAAAATCGGTTGGATTGGCATCGATGATTTCGGCAGTGGTTTCTATAAAGATATAGAGGCTGTCTTTTGCCAAAAGTTCAACATTATTGAATTTCCGGTTGTTGTCGCCTGTCATTCCGTCAACGGTCATTCGGTATTTTGAGTTTTGACCTTTTGCAAATTCAATGGTTGGGATTTTGATGTCCTTGTCGCTTTTATTATAAACCATCAAGGTGTAGGTGCTGGAACCAATATTGGTGAAAACCGTGTCAAGGTAAACCGTGTCTTTTGAAAATCCTAAACCTCCGTTGCTGGTTTCGAAGTCGAAATCTTTTCGGCAAGAAGTGAGTGAAATTAAAATTCCTATAAAAAGGACAAAAATAGAATTACGCATTATGGATGAATTTTGGTAAAAATAGTAAAAATGTTGATTAGCCACGAATTCGGGAATTCATTTATTTTTTATGATTGAATTTGGGGCAATATTTTTTTATATAATGCAGAAAGACGACGATACTTATTTAGGACAAAAGATTTATTTTGAAACTACTGGTTCCAACGGCGAAGCCCCGATTGTAATGGTCTCGTCTTTTGGGACGAGAGGAATGGATAGCGGGATTAGCTACTAAAAAAGAAAAAGAGTTCGTAAATAATGGCTATTTTTGCAGTAAAATTTTAAAAAATGGAATTCGATAAGGAAAAAATACTGAATCTGTGTCGCAGTTTTTCGAAAAACACGCTGATGCAGACTTTGGAAATTGAATATATTGATGCTGGGGAAGATTTTTTGGTAGCGAAAATGCCCGTGAATCCGAACGTTCATCAGCCGATGGGATTGCTTCATGGTGGTGCTTCGGTGGCGTTGGCGGAAAGTGTTGGAAGTGCGGCGTCGATGTTGTATATCAATTCGGAGAAGCAGGAAGTTCGTGGAATTGAGATTTCGGCCAATCATTTGAAGAGCAAAAGAAACGGGATTGTGTATGGAACGGCAAGGATTATCCACAAGGGGAGGAGCATTCATTTGTGGGAAATTAGGATTACGGATGAAAACGACAATCTGATTTCGCTTTGCAAATTGACCAACATGATATTGCCAAAACGAAATGCAAATGATTGATTTGTTAAGTTTTGCAAAGAAACATTTTGAGAAGAAACTACCGTTTGTAGTTTTTTCAAAACCAAATCTGGACAAGATTGTAGGGCTTTTTCAAAAAAACGACGAATTGTATTCTGTTGAAAATTTTGAAGAATCGGGTTTTGTTTTTGCTTCTTTTGATGGAAATAGGCAGGTTTTGATTCCCGAAAATCAATCAGAAATTAAGATTACAGATTTTGTTTTTGAAGAAAATAATTCAAATAATTTTCCTGTTTTAGAGAATGAGAAAGGGAAAGAAGCCTTTGAAAATTTGGTTCAAAAAGGTATTGATGCAATTAGAAATGGCAGTTTCCAAAAGGTCGTTTTGTCTAGAAAAGAAATTGTTGCGATTGAAGATTTTGATTTCGCAGTTATTTTCGAAAGATTGTTGCAAACCTATCCGACAGCTTTTAAATACTGTTGGTTTCATCCAAAGGTTGGAATGTGGATTGGTGCAACTCCAGAACAATTGCTGAAATCGGATGGTTTGAAAATCAATACGGTTGCCTTAGCGGGAACTCAAAAAGTTGAGGAAAACAAGGACGTAATTTGGGGAGAAAAAGAAATCGAGGAACAAGAATTTGTAACGGATTTTATTGTGGATAATTTAAAGGATATCGCTTCTGAATTATCTATTTCAAAACCTTATACTTTGAAAGCTGGAGCTATCCTTCACATTAAAACCGATATTGAAGCGGTTTTAAAACCTGAAAATAATTTAAAGAAAGTGCTTGAAATTTTGCATCCTACTCCTGCAGTTTGTGGTTTGCCAAAACCTGTTTCGAGGGAATTTATTTTGAGAAATGAAGGTTATGATAGGGAATTTTACTCGGGTTTTCTGGGCGAATTGAATAAGGCTTTTGTTACTTCAGAAACCAAATCAGATTTGTTTGTGAATTTGAGGTGTATGCAAGTCAAGGAAAACGAAGCACATTTATATATTGGTTGTGGCGTTACCAAAGACAGTGTTCCGGAAAAGGAATTTGTGGAAACTGCCAATAAAGCATTAACAATGAAAAGGATTTTGTTGTGAAGAAAAAGAGAATAGATTAAAGAAAAAAGACAAGTTATGAAATTAGATATTTTAGCTTTCGGGGCTCATCCGGACGATGTTGAATTGGGTTGTGGCGGAACATTGGCGAAGGAAATCAGCCTTGGAAAGAAAGTTGGTATTGTTGATTTAACAAGAGGTGAATTAGGAACGCGTGGTTCGGCTGAAATCAGGGATAAGGAAGCCAGTGATTCAGCTAAGATTTTAGGTGTTGCTGTTCGTGAAAACTTGAAAATGCGGGATGGTTTTTTTCAAAATAATGAAGAGCATCAGTTGGAAATCATCAAGATGATTCGAAAATATAAGCCCGAAATCGTTTTGTGCAATGCTGTTGAAGACCGACATATTGACCATGCAAAAGGAAGTAAATTGGTTTCGGATGCTTGTTTTTTATCCGGTTTAAGAAGGATTGAAACGGAATTGGATGGTGAAAATCAAGAAGCTTGGCGACCAAAATTAGTGTATCATTACATTCAATGGAAAAACATCGAGCCTGATTTTGTGGTGGACATTACAGGTTTCAATGATAAAAAAATAGAGGCGATTATGGCCTACAGTTCTCAATTCTATAGCCCCGACACAAAGGAGCCAACGACTCCGATTGCGACAAAAAACTTCCTCGACAGCCTGCATTATCGGGCTCAAGACCTAGGCAGATTGATTGGAACAGATTATGGTGAAGGTTTTACGGTTGAAAGATATTTGGCAGTCAATAGTTTAGGAGATTTGATGTAATTTTTTCAAATTTTTATTTGCAGTAATCAAGATTTGCTGTATATTTGCACTCGTTAAACAAATGGTGGTTGTAGCTCAGCTGGTTAGAGCATCGGTTTGTGGTGCCGAGGGTCGCCGGTTCGAACCCGGTCATCCACCCATAATTAGAAAGCTTCAGAGAAATCTGGAGCTTTTTTTGTTGTTATTTCAAGCAAATAGAAAGCGACTAAAATAAGTCGCTGTGGGTTCCTGTATCTAAAAGGAGTAACACTAATTCCGTGTCATTTTGTTTCCAAACTAAAAGCCAATCTGGTTTGATATGGCATTCCCAGCAATCTTTGAAATCACCACTTAACTTGTGAGATTTATATTTAGCGGGTAATTTTCCAGTATTTTGAAGCAAATCCAATACAGTTTGTAATAAAGACAAATCATAATTTCTCTTTTTGCAAAGTTTCAGACTTTTTTCAAATCTTCTCGTAGTGGTTAGTATATACATTATCGCAACACTTCCTTGAAAAGTTCGCTACTGTTTTTATACTTTTTTACTTTTCCTTTTTTTTCATCGTCCAAAGCTTGATCCAAACCAGAAACTTTTTTAAATAAACCTAAAGAAAGTACATACTCAATGGTTTTTTTTGCAATTGGATTTCTCGCATCAAATTTTAAGGTTATTTCTGCCATCATTTCTATTTTTTAATAGTACAAATATACAAAAACCATACTCAATATTAAAGCCATTTGAAGTTGCGAATTAAGTTTTGAATTTATAATCAGACAAAAAACTTCCTTAACGAAAACATAAATTGAGTTCTCTTTCGGATTTAAATTTCTAAATTTAAATAAAAAAGTTATGGGACAGCAAGTTTTTATTGGAGGAGAAATCTCTTTCAAATCGTTGAGAGATTATATTTTTGATCACAAATTAGAAAAAGGGGATACAATTGCCATTCATCCTCAAAATTATGAGCACATTTTGGAGGAAATTAAAAACTCCGAAGAGCCAATTGATATTCCGGTCAACGTATTTGGAATTCTGATTGTAAAAGACACTACAGATTCGGTTGAACTCGGGAAGGTGGAAATCATCAAAAATGAGCCACTGCAATAGTGATTCATAAACAAAAAGCTCTGAAATTTCAGAGCTTTTTGTTTATTTATTCCAATGTTTAAGTTGTTCTATAAATTTTGATTGCTGGTCGATAAAGACATTATGAGAACAATCATCAAAATAAAATAAATTGTTTTTTCCGATTATGTTTTCCAAATCCCTTACTTGCTTTTCAGAAAATAACCCATCTTCTTTACCGTATAATCCATAAACAGGGATTTTTTTCGATCTTAAGTTTTTTATGTTTTCGGTCAAATCGATCATCGTATATTTTTCGTTGTTTGAAAAACCTTGAGGAGCATCGATTGTCATTTTTGAAGCCAGTTTTGCATCTGGATTTTTCAAGAATTCGGCATAAATTGTCTTTGCTTCGTCTGTTTGTTTTTTCGGACTATAAAAACCATTTTGCATAGCATGTGCAAAGCAATAGGAGGCAAATTGCATGGTAGAGGAATCCATGTTCTCTAGCATCGAAATATAATTCAAGTTCACTTTGTCCTCTTTCTCTTCATAGATCTTTCTTGACTTAGCTATAATATTTTTAAAGGTTTCTTGAAGTGAAACAGGAGCTCCAACCAAGATGATATTCTTTACTTTTTCTGGATTTTTTTCGGCATATAAAGTGGCGACAATCCCACCGAAGCTATGGCCAATGAGCGACACTTTTTTAATTTTATATTTTTCCAGAATTGAATTGATGTCTGAAAAAGTTTCTTCAAAGGTGAACTTCGCCTTTAAGTTTTCCGATCTCCCTTCGCCTCTACGGTCATAAACAATTACAAAAAAGCCTTGATTGGCCAGTTTTTGAGCTGTTGTAAGTTCAAATCCAGCCGAATTATAACCCGGACCTCCGTGTAGAAAAAGAATCGGAATTCCTTTTTCTGAACCGTAATGTTTTACGTATAATTCCTGACTAAAAAAGGAAGTCGTAAAAAAAAGTAAAAAAAGTAAGGTTGTTTTTTTCATATTCTTATTTTCCATCTTTATCCACAACCGGTCGGTTTTCTCTATTGGCCAATTCCCAAGCGGTTACAAATGCAAGTTGGGTTCTTTTTGCCAAAGCATCATATTCAATCTTTTCAGGTTCATCGCCTGGTTGATGATAATCTTCGTGAACGCCATTAAAATAAAAGATAGATGGAATTCCTTTTTTGGCAAAATTATAATGATCGGAACGGTAATAGAAACGGTTAGGATCATTCAAATCATTGTATCGGTAATCCAAATCAAGGTTTACGTATTTCTTGTTGGCTTCTTCGTTGATGTTGTGCAAGTCAGTCGAAAGTCTGTCGGAACCAATAACATACACATAATTATTAGTGTTTTTATGATCATCGTCTCGACGGCCAATCATGTCTATATTGATATCGGCAATGGTATTTTCAATCGGGAATAATGGGTTTTCAGAATAGTAGCGTGAACCGTGCAAACCGTGTTCTTCTCCAGTAACGTGCAAAAACAGGATAGAACGTTTCGGACCAAAACCATCTTTTTTAGCTTGCATGAAAGCTTGGGCGATTTCCAGCAAGGCTACAGTTCCGGAACCGTCATCATCGGCACCGTTATAGATTTCTCCGTTTTTCATCCCAACGTGATCGTAATGGGCAGAAATCACCAAAATTTCTTCGGGTTTTTCAGAACCTTCAATAAATGCCCAGATATTTTCAGAATCATTTAGTTTCGGACTGAATCCTCTCGACATAAATTCTGACGGCACTTTTTGATAGAAACCATCCGCCTTTTTAGGATAGGAAATTTTATTCTTTTGATATTCAGCAATAAGGTATTTTCCAGCTTTTTTCTGACCTTCGGTTCCTGTGTTTCGTCCTTCCATTTCATCCGAAGCTACAATAAACAGGTGTTTCTTCAAGTCTTCGGCTGTGATGCTTTTCATATATTTTGCAACATCAGCTTTTGAATAATCGGGTTTTTGAGCTATACTTTTTGTACTTCCGCAGGAAAGAATCAAAAAAGCAGAACAGAGTAAGAGTGTCTTTTTCATAGTTTAAATGGTTTTAAAAATGATGTAGAGTACTGTTGAAAAAGTAAGTACAATAGCAAGGAAAAGATTTAAAGAAAACAGTATAGTGCTTTTAATGAATGATATTGAATTTTTTTCTTGATACATTCTTTTATGTGCAATAAAAAAATAAGCCACAATCCATCCGAGGGTTAAAAAACTATTGATATCGGATAGCAGATTAAAAGTCTTTGTATTAAAAACGTGGCTCATAAAATTTTCTATACAAGTGACGGATATTGTTACGGTTAATAGAATGAAGCCAATGTAGTGAAGTGTGAAAATGGCGTGATCAAAAAGCATCCATTTTTTTTTGTTGTGAAATAGCCAAAGACTGAAACAAAAAATGGGCATATAAAGGAATATAAATTTAGGAAGTCCATTCATGGAAGTTTCATATATTCTATTTGCCAATGATTCATTCGAAGTTTTTTCATAAAATTCAAATGTTTTTTTGGAGAGCCAATATTTTGTGTCACTTAATCTTTGTTCTTTGGGCAACGTTTTTTGGATGGAATCAAATTCTTCAAACGATGAATATTTTTTTCTATCCCATGCTTTTATTTGGGTTTTTTGTGACGCTATATTACTTTCGGAAATTTCTATCGGATAGTCGTTTACATTAATTTCAGGTAATAATTTAGGCAACAAAAAAGTAATAAAACTGATGAAAATATACAATTTTACAGGAGGAACAAACGACATTCTTTTTCCAGAGAGATATTCTTTTGTGAGTTTTGCAGGATAGAAAAGCAGGTACTTTATTGTTTTCCAAAATGCATTGTCATAATGGGTGAAGTCTTCAAAAAAGTGCTTCACGACATATCCAAATGATTGACGTGTTTCTGTATTTTCCTGACTGCAATTGGAGCAATATCGGTTTTCAACAATATAACCGCAATTTTGACAAACATTGTCTTCCCTGATATGATGTTTTCCCATTATTGTTTAATGAATATTGATAAAAGTATAAAAGGCAAAAGCGGCTAATAGTAGCGAGATAAAAAAGCCATTGATAAAAAACAATAGTACACCTTTTAGAACTGATTTTCTTCGGCTACAGCCATAAAAGCGATGATGGGCCGGAAAGAAATAATAAAAGGTCCATAAGAAAGCTACGAAACCAATAATTCCTGATAGCACATTTGCAATCGTATTTTCTCCAAAGATGTATAAGATTTCTTTAACTAAAGCCACAATTAAGTAGGAGATTAACAGAAACGAAAAATAATGCAAGGTAAAGATACCATGGTCAAAGTAATACCATTTCTTTTTGCTGTGGAATAGCCAAAGGAAAAAAGCGAAAATTGGCATATAGATAAACAAGACCTTAGGAAAATTATGGATGAATGATTCTTTAAATTTTTCCTCGATTTCCTCTTGTGTATTGACTTCTGAAACATGGATTGCCTTCCTAAATATTTTGTAAACAAAAGGAGGAAGCTTATCTTCGGCAGTACTATTGTTTTGTAGTGAATCCAAATGCTCGACACTCTTATAATCTAGAAAAACGAATTTAGGTTTGTCAGCACTTCTGTCCGTAATCGAATCAATTTTTATCTCATCTTTATCGAAGTTCACTTTTACAGGACCGTCTTCTAATTCCCTTTCAGGAGTAAGCGAAATAGTTAAAAACGTAGCAAAACTGATGAAAATATACAACCGAACGGGAGCCAAATAGGACATCCTTTTTCCAGAAAGATATTCCTTGGTTAGCGAAGCAGGTTTCAGAATTAAATTCCGAATAGTTTTCCAAAAAGAATTTTCATAATGCGTCAAATCTTCGAAGAAGTGAACGAAAAGATGGTGGAAGGTTTTTCGGGTATCGATATTTTCCTGACCACAATTTGGGCAGAAACGGTTTTCGACAACGTAGTTGCAATTCAGGCAGGTTTTATCGACTCTGGTGTGACCGTGTCCCATAAAAAAACAATTTAATTTCTAGGTTTTTGCTGTAGTAACAATGAAATGTTAAAACTAACAAAAAAAGAGAAATTAAATTGAATTTGGGAAATTTATTTTGAAAATTATTGAAGTATTTCCTTCAAAAACAAAAGCAAATGTTGCCAAGAGCGTTTGTCAGCTTTTTCATTATAGGCAACTCCTTTTGATTTGTCGTTTCCAGCACTTTTTTCGGTAAAGGCATGAACGGCATCTGCATAATAAATCATCTGCCAATCGGCATTTCCGTCACGCATTTCGTTTTGAAAAGCATCGATGTCATTTTGCGGAACAAATTTGTCATCGGCTCCGTGAAGTACTAAAACTTTAGGTTCAATTTTATTATTTGGTCTAGCACTATCTTTCCCCAAACCTCCGTGAAAAGAAACACCACCTTTGATATTCAGTTCGCCTCTTACAGCTTCTAAAGCTCCAGTTCCGCCAAAACAATAACCAATGACTACAATATTATCTTTATCGGCTCCAGCCTTAATCAATTGTTCCAATGCCAAACCAATTCTTCTTTGGTATTCCTTAAAATTCGACTTGTAAAATCCAGATTTCTCGCCTGCTTCTTTAGCATCTTTTGGGTAGTTTCCTTCTCCATAAATATCGGCTACGAAAGCATAATAACCAATTTTAGAAAGGTTTTGAGCTACCTCTTTTGAATGTTCGTCAATTCCTTTCCAAGCAGGAAGGATTAGAATTCCGGGTTTATTATTTTGTTTTTTTTCGGGTGCAATTGCAAAACCATTGAGTTTTTGTGGGCCATCTTTATACGAAATGGGTTTCAATTGAGCATTTGAAAGGAAAGTTGTCATCAATAATAAGAATAAATACTTTTTCATAATTTAAAATTGGAGTTCATACAAATATCGGTTTAAAAATCTAATAAAAAAACAGGGTTCGATGCACTAAATACATTTAAACCCTGCTCCATCAATCACCAACCTTTTGTAACTAACGTGATTGCATTTCATGTTTTCCTTCCTTGATTTCTTCCACCATTTTTTTGTTGAAAGCGGGAAGGTCGTCTGGAGTCCGGCTGGTTACCAAACCGCTGTCAACCACAACTTCTTCATCTGTCCAAACCGCTCCAGCATTGAGCAAATCTTTTTTGATAGATGAAAATGAAGTGACACTTCTTCCTTCTAAAACTTCGGCATCAACCAAAATCTGTGGTCCATGACAAATGGCGGAAACTGGTTTTCCTTCGCTAAAGAAATCCTTTACAAACGAAACCGCTTTTTCATTTCTTCTCAATTGATCCGGATTGATAACGCCACCCGGCAAAACCAAGGCGTCATAATCTTTAGAAGTAACTTCATCCAAAGTATAATTCACTTCAAATTCGTTGCTCCAATTTCCGTCTTTCCAACCTTTGATTGTGCCGCCTTTGATGCTGACAATATCGGCTGTCCAACCTTGCTGTTCTAAAAATTCTTTTGGGGATTTCAATTCGCTTTCTTCAAATCCGTTGGTGGCTAAAATGGCAATTCTCTTTTTCATAATAAATTTTTTAATTTGTAAAATTTGATTTTCATAAAATTACGATTTATTAACTTCTTGATTTTTAAATCAATACTAAAATTATCTTAATGTTTGTTAAGTGAAAAATCCAATAAATTGATATCTTATATTTTTTTGGAAGAATGCTATAACTTATTGAAAATTGTTAAAACTAACTTTGAAAGCAACCCTAAAATTAAAAAATGCTATGATACAACAAATTCCAGATTTGCCATTCAATATGGTTGGATTCCGTTCTTCAGGTGAAGTTACAAAAGACGATTTTGAAATCGTAAAAACTAAAGTTTCAGAATTGGTAGAAAAAACAGGAAAGCTCAATTATCTTTTATATCTGGATAATTCTCCGTCGGATTTCACGATTGGAGCTTGGCTTCAGGATGCATTGCTTGGCATCAGCAATCTGACAAAATGGAACCGTGCCTCCATCATTTCAGATTCAGAAACGGTGGATAATTTCACAACTGTTTTCAGCAAAATCATGCCGGGAGAATTCAGGGTTTTCCCGAAAGCAGAATATGATTTGGCTGTTGATTGGACTTCTGAAAAAATAGATTTAGAATAAGAAAAATAACAATAAAAAATAACAAATAAAAAAGCTATGGGAGATTATAAGAATTTAACCAATG
Source organism: Flavobacterium arsenatis (assembly GCF_031456785.1). Taxonomy (NCBI): domain Bacteria; kingdom Pseudomonadati; phylum Bacteroidota; class Flavobacteriia; order Flavobacteriales; family Flavobacteriaceae; genus Flavobacterium; species Flavobacterium arsenatis. Next base: position 55,908 of record NZ_JAVDVI010000018.1, on the reverse strand, counting down.
AAGAAGCAGTTGCAAAATTAAAGAAACTTGCAGAGGCGACAAGGGTTTGTATGTTTTGTACCGATTTGCATCACACGCCATTTTCAACCCGACCAATGAGTGTTCAGGAAGTGGACGAAACCGGAAATTTGTGGTTTTTAAGTTCGGCTGATAGTAACAAAAATTTCGAAATCCGTCAGGATGAAACGGTTCAGTTATTATTTTCGAATGTGTCGGATTCAGAATATTTGAGTGTATATGGAAAGGCTTTCATCTATAAGGATAAAACAACAATCGAAGAAAAATGGAGCCCGATGGCAAAAGCTTGGTTCACAGAAGGAAAAGATGATCCAAACTTAACCGTTTTGCGTGTTCAACCTGAATACGTTTATTATTGGGATACCAAAAATGGAAAAATGGTATCGATGCTGAAAATTGCAGTTGGTTCCATCATTGGCAAAACTTTGGATGATGGAATAGAAGGAAAATTATCAGTTTAGTTATTTTATTAGAAAATAAAGCAGTATAAAGACAGACACGAATTACACTAATTTTCACAAATCATTCGTGAAAATTAGTGTAATTCGTGTCTAATTTTTTTATTGAGGGGATTTTATACCTAAAAATTACAGTATTATTAATTTTTCGAAAATAAAAAGTACTTTTACGTAAAATTTTGGAATTTAAAGCAGAAAAAAAGAGGTCCCACTATAAGTAAGACCTCTCACATTTACTAAAACAAAAAAAACAAACCTATGAAAAAGGTTTACGTTTAAAAAAGAGGAATTAATTCCAAAATTCAGGCTTTTTGTTAAAGTAACTAACCTTTAAATTTAATAAAAGATGTTGTGTTTAGAACTAGTATAAAGATACCACATAAAGAGCCAAAAGTCAATTTTTAGAAGCTAATTAACTGATATTTAACTTCTGACAAAATTAATTATTAAAAATTTTTCATGAAAAAGAAACAGAGCTACACCAATCATATCCAGTTTTATCCGGCCCATCATTTTGTGTTTTATCCTCTTGCAACCTTGCTCTTAATATCGAGTATTTCTTTTATTTTTTTAAGAGAAGATAAATTGCTTTGGAGTTTTATTTCGGTTTTGATAGCTTTGATTATTTGGGTGAGTTTTATGCTCCGCCAGCATTATGCATTGATTCTTCAAAACAGGATCATCAGGTTGGAGATGCGATACAGGTATTTTGTGTTGACCAACGAACGATTTGAATTGATAGAACACAAATTACGCGACAGCCAAATCTTTGCCCTCCGTTTTGCATCGGATGATGAATTGCCAGGATTGGTAAAAAAGGCGTTGGAGGAAAATCTGTCGAGCAGGAGGATTAAACGAAGTATATTAATGTGGATTCCAGATAATCACAGGGTTTAAAAAATATAAAAAAATGCAATCAACAGCTAAAACAGCAGACGAATACATTGCTTCGCTTCCAGAGGATAGAAAAGAAGTGATGGTAAAATTAAGAACTATCTTTTTAAAAAATCTTCCCGAAGGTTTTGCGGAAGGAATGGGCTACGGGATGATGGGCTATGATGTGCCACATTCTATTTATCCAAACGGTTATCATTGCGATCCGAAACAACCGTTGCCTTTTTTAGGAATGGCTTCCCAAAAGAATTTTATTGCGGTTTACCATATGGGAATTTATGCCAATAAGGAACTCTACGATTGGTTTGTAGCCGAATATCCAAAGCATTGCAAAACCAAGTTGGATATGGGAAAAAGCTGTATCCGACTCAAGAAGATGAACGATATTCCGTATGAATTACTCGGAGAACTGGCTACAAAAATGACCGTTCAAGATTGGATTACGACCTATGAAACGGCCTTCAAAAAATAATTCTATTTGAAATAGATTTTAAAGGAAGTTCCTTCATGAAGTTGGCTTTCAACGGTGATGCTTCCGCCCATGGCATCAATTTGGTTCTTGGTGACAAAAAGGCCCATTCCCTTTGCATCTGGGTTGTTGTTGAAGGTTTTATACATCCCGAAAATCTTGTCCTTGTTTTTTTGCATGTCAATCCCGATTCCGTTATCGGAAATTTCAAGAACCGTTTTTGAATTTTCGATATAGCTTTGAATATTGATGTAGGAATCTTTATTTGGGTCACTGTATCTAATGGCATTTGAAATACAGTTGATAAGAATATTTTCCAGATAGGCCGGATTATAAACTACCAATGTATCTTCCTGAACCTTACAGTTTATCGTAATGTTTCTCTGTTCGATTTCTATAGAAAGATCGTGAAGTGTCTTGTCAATACACCTTCTTAAATTCAAAGGTTCAACATTTAGGTTTACATTGGTTTGAATGTTCACTACCTCGTTCAAGTTGTGCATCGTTTCATTCAAAGCTTCAGAAACAGAACTTAATAACGGCAAGAGTTCTTCTCTTTCCTTATCTGATTCGGCATTTTTAAGTAAAGTGGAAAGCGATTGCAAATTGCTCGTATGCGAACGAAGGTTGTGTGAGATGATATAAGAAAAGTTCAGCAAACGCTTGTTTTGTTCGGTCACTAGCGAAAAGGAATTGTTCAGTTCAATTTCGATATCCTTACTTTGGGTAATATCAATCATGATACCTCTCAAGTTAACCGAACCATCGCTTTCAGTAATCACATTCACAATGTCACGAAGCCATACAATTCTGCCGTCCTTGGCAATCATGCGGTATTCAAAATCATGCTGTTTGAGTTGAACTGTTTGATTGGTACAATAATCAATCGTCCAATCACGATCTTCGGGATAAATATGATCGACCCAAAAGTTCGGACTTTCCATCCATTCTTCGACAGTATAGCCTAAAATATTTTCTACTTTCTTACTGATGAAGCTAAACTTGAACGTTACTGCATCACATTCCCAGACAATTCCATCAATAGTATTGATGAGCGATTCGATTCGTTTTTGAGAAGCCACAATAACTTTTTGCGAAGCCTTACGTTCGGTAATATCTTCGGTTGAAATGATAATACGCTCCAGCGAATCTTCATATCCTTTAACGATATTCCAGGTCAGCGAGATGTATTTAGTAGTTCCATTCGGAAAAACAATCTTGCCTTCAATTCGTCCTTTTTGTTCTTTTTGCGTAACGCCAATTAAAATTTTAATAATAGCTTCAAACGTTCCGTGCTTGATGATTTCAGGGAAATTGGCAATCAATTCTTCCTTGCTTTCTACATTGTGAAGCACAAGACTTTCAGTATTTACATTTATAATTCGAATCAATGAAATGCACTTGTCAACAATTTTGGGGTTTGCATTCAAAAAATCAGAAACCATTGATTTGTCTTTTCCCATCAAGCCAAGATCTTCCAAATATTTTTTCACTTCCGATAAATCTTCTTCCCACAAGGCAATTGGCGAATCATCAAAAAGACTGCGGTATTCTTCCTCACTTTTTTTGATGGCTTCTTCGGCTTTCTTTGTTGCAGTTATGTCTTCAACCACAGAAATAACCGTTTTTGGTGTTTCGCCTTGGCTCCATAAAGGAGAAACTGTTACGCGTCCCCAAACAACCTCGCCATTTTTTTTGATGTATCTTTTTTCGGCCACTATTTTTGAGATTTCTCCTGAAATCAATTTCTGCAAGCTCGACATCGTATGGGATAAATCATCAGGGTGTGTAATTTCTTTGTAGTTTTTATTTTTCAGCTCTTCAAGAGTGTAACCAAAAAACTGACAATAGGGCTCATTAACTTCAACATATTGGTTGGTTATAAAATTTATTTTGGCAATACCAACAGCGGCCTGGCTGAAAATGCTTTGATATCGGGTTTCACTTTTAATCAATTTCTTCTTTTGTTTTCTTGCCAGGGAAAGTAATTCGGAAGGCTTTTTTAGGATTAAGCCAATCGTTATGGATAACAACGTACTTAATGCCAAACATAGAATCAGCAAAGGGAGGAGATCGGCCACTAGATAGTTTTCGTCTTTGCTGATCAGGTAAATTTTCCAGTCGCCATCGGGAAAGGAAACTTCGCTAAAATGCTTCTCTGAAAAATCTTCCTTGTTGGGCATGAAAAATTCCTCTTCTTTGGTATTTGGATTGATTTTTCCAAATTGAAAGTAAAATTTTGAAGAATCAATTTCATTTACCCCTGCATTTTTCAGAAGCGTATCGAGTTTTATAACCACTGCCGAAAATCCCCAGAGTTTCTTTTTAAGATAGATAGGATATCGTCCCACAATGCCAATTCCGCCTTGCCTCAATTGCAATGGACCAGCAAAATACATGTTGTTTAAAGTAATAGATTTCTGGATTTCTTCCTTTAAATTAGGGTTGCCATAAAGATTGTAGTTTAAAGCCTCTTCATTTCCTTCAATCGGATAAATATATTTGATTACACCATCAGGAACCAACTGAACCGCACTTATATCAGGATTAGATTGAATTATTTGTGAAGCAACCGTCTGAAAATGTTCTACTTCACCATGATGGTTTAGGGTCATGGCCAAGGTTAAAGTACTGGTATAACTTGCCTTGAGGGTTTGTTCGATGTTTTTATGAATAGTATGAAGGATCGCCGACATTTCTCGATCATGAATCTTATGGCTCACTTCATAGCGCAAGGAGATGATAAAATAGGAAATGATAAGACACACGAAAAGGACCAAATAGCTAGTGCGTTTAGGTCTGTCAATTAGCCAATTAACAATTGAAGTCCATGCTTTTTTTAGGTTCATCTTGAGTTTGGGGTAACAAAGATTTGGAATAAAGATAAGTTTTTTTAACATCTAAAAACAACTAAACTCTTAAATATTTAATGTTATTTGTATTGATTTTTAATAATAATATATGATTTTCCTAATTTAGGTAGTACTTTTATCATAAAATAAAGTACAGCACAGGAATGGACATTTTTGAAATCGTAGGTTATATTTTAGCAGTTTTAGTGGGTATATCTTTAGGATTAATTGGGAGTGGAGGCTCGATACTTTCTGTTCCAATTTTGGTCTACATCATGGGGGTAAATCCAATATTTGCAACAGCCTATTCACTGTTCATTGTGGGTTCCTCGGCTTTGGTTGGCGGAATAAAAAAAGCCATCAACAAGGAAGTCGATTTTAAGACAGTTGCTCTTTTTGGCATTCCTTCCATCTTTGCAGTTTTCCTAACCCGAAGTTATTTGGTTCCCAATATCCCCGAAGTTATCTTTTCCCTGGAGTCATTTCAATTTACAAAATCAATTGCTGTAATGGTTTTTTTTGCCATTATAATGATTTTGTCGGCCTTGAAGATGATGCATTCCAGTGCAACCGAAAAAGAGCACACCAAAGTAATCAAAAACAAATACCTGAAAATAACCCTCCAAGGTTTAATGATCGGAGTAGTGGCCGGAACCGTTGGAGCTGGAGGTGGCTTCCTCATTATTCCAGCTTTGGTTTTATTGATCAGGATGCCCATGAAAATTGCCATCGGGACTTCCTTGTTTATCGTAGCCGTTCAGTCCCTTATTGGCTTCACAGGCGATTTGCTTCACAACAGTTCAATGGATTGGAATTTACTTTTGCTCTTTACTCTTTGTTCCATCATCGGAATCTTTATCGGAAATTACCTCTCCAAAAAAATCTCTGGCGACAAGCTCAAAGTAGGTTTTGGGTGGTTTGTTTTGGTGATGGGGGTTTATATTATTGTGAAAGAGTTGTTTTGGGATAGGAAATAAAAAACTAGATGGTTTGTGTAGTTATGTTTTTATTCCCCATTAATTAATTGACTATAAGTTTTAGCCATTTTAACTTTTAAAAGCCATTTTTGAATAAAGTCACTATCATCAAGGTCAGAAATTCTATTCATTAAATATTCCCGTAATTCTTCGATGCTCATGGTTTTTGTGGTCGCTTCGTAAATTACTTCAGTTTTCCAAACGTTTGGTAGAAATTTTAACCAGTTACGCCAATGTTGAGTCATTTTTACTTTTCTAGTTGCTTTGAAAACACTCCCTTCACAGTCACAAAATAATTTATCCTTATAAAATTCATTAAATACTGAATCATTGTTGGTATAAATATACTTCTCATAAACAATAAACTCTATTATATCTTCGCTATTTGGCCATTTTTCAATCGATATATTTATTAAAGGGAAAGTCATTTTTATTAAGTGTTTAAGTATAGAAATTGAAGTTTTAGCAATAAGATTAAACCTTTCCAATGATTCGAGCTTACGCGATTTGCAGTTTTTTAATTTAATAGTTCAGACGGAATAATTTTTTCAAGTAACAATTTCATTTTCGGATTGTCAACGGTAACAAATTTCCAATCTAAAAGATTACTCTCATTATCGGCAATTATTATTTTTTCAGCATTGATTTTGTAAAATCCACTTTCCTTATCAAATTTTACATTTCCAACTCCGAATTTTGCTTCAAAATTTTTAATCATTTGTAATACTTTTTCTTCGCTATTTTCAATGTCTTTAAATTTCATTTCAATTGGAGAAATTATATAAAACTTGACATAGTTAACATTTTCAATTCGCTTTATTTCGTCAAATTTTAAGAATGTTGGAATTCCAGTTTTATATTCAATATTTGGCATATTATAAACTGCTTCCATTAAGTTTTTCATTTGTTCTCTTGGGATTATTTCAAATAATTTAGGGTTTGAATATTCCAATGCGTTATCAATTTTTCTATCAGCAATAAGATTGTAATACTCATTGAAATCTTTTTTAATTTCTGAATTTATATCAATTTTTTGTCCAAGTGAAATTAAGCAAACGAAAAGAGTTAGAAATGTGATTATTTGTTTCATCTTGATCTATTTAATTTTTTATATTTTGTAATATAATACTTGTTTTCTTTTCGAAAATTCCAATCTACGTACTTTTTAAAAGGAATATCATTTTCAAACATATCTAAAAATGATTTCATAGGAATTATATTGAAAATCAGTGTTTGTAATTTAGGATTGTCAGTGGTATATATTTCCTTTTCTGAATCTTGCTTTATTATAAAAGTATGGACAACAGGAATCATCCCGCTTTGGTGAGGCCTTCTTATAATAGTATAACTTTTTATTTTTTTTAAAAGCGTGTCTGCAGTTTCCTTAGAAAACTCATAGGATTTGGTAAACACCGTTTTATTTTTTTTATTCTTACTATATTTTTGCGTAGCAAAATGAATTTTACCGGTTATGGAGTTATTATTTTGAATTATTTCTACACAACTATTCCCTTCCCAAGATCTAAAGACAAATTCTCCATCAATATTTTCGATTGAAATAAGATTGTAGAATAAATCTCGTTCCTTTACTTCTTCAACTTTGAAAATTGTATCTCTCAAATCATTGCAATAAAGAATATTTTTTGATTCTTGACCAAAAGTTAAATTAAAGAGTAAAAGCAGAAAGTAAATTACAGTACAATGTTTCATCGTTGCATTTGAAATGGGTTATTACTTGTCTATATTTCTGCTATCAGACATATCCACCCAAAAGTGTTATCTAACTCTGACAGTTATCAATTTTTATTTCTGTTAAATATATAAAAAAATCAATTAAATCAATTTCGAAAGGGCTACATAGCCAATGTGCAGTTTGTCTTCTTTTTGAAAGGTGTTTTCGGTAATTTTCAATTGGTAGCGTTCCTTCAAATGCGTTCCTAAAATATCTTCTACCTTAAAAACATCATCCACATCAATGCCGTATTTGTCATCAACGTGTGAGGCGGCTCCCTTAAATCCAAAATGTTTATAGAATGCTGTTTCCTTCGAAGCCTTTATGGCTGTGGACAAAAGAGGGGCAACAGTGAGTACTTTATAGTGGTATTCTTCAAATTCATTTTTCTTGTATCCGCCAAGGTTTAAAAAGAAAAGGTGTTGGTTAGAATTTGTTTTGGCGTTTCTTTCCACCACTTCTATCGAAAAACCATCCGTTGAAGTAACTTCCCTCCAGGCATCAATGTGAATTTGTCCTTTGGCTTCTGGCCAAAAAGCAATCATGTCTGGCAACAAATCCTTTAAAGAAGTTCCAATTCCGAAAAAGATGTCATGTTGTTCAGTTAGTCTGCCATCGGGAGTGCATCCCAGCATAACCATATAGAGTTTGAGTTTGTTTTCCATACTATTGCAAAGTTAGTTTTTTTGAGGCAAGAGGCAAAAACAAGTTTGGTTTGTTTCCATATAGCTAATCGTAATGCCATAAGATGAATGACTTTTCCCAAGGTTAAAAAATCTATCTGCTTCTGTCTTGTTAAAATAAAACGAATGAGTAGTAAAAAATATAAAAAAGAAACCATAAATTGAAACCAATCAACAGATCGATTCCTTAATTTTATATATAACCCCAAAAAAAAATGTTATGACTAAGCCAAAGAAGTTTCCAGAGCAGCAACAAGATCTTCCGGGTCAGGAAGCTAAGATGAATCCTCAACCGGAAATCATCAATAAAAACTATAAAGGAAGCGAAAAACTAGAAGGTAAAGTTGCCTTGATAACGGGAGGCGACAGCGGAATCGGCCGTAGTGTTGCCGTTCATTTTGCCAGAGAAGGAGCCGATGTAGCTATTATTTATCTTAATGAAAAGGAAGATGCCGAAGAAACAAAATTGTTGGTGGAAAAGGAAAATAAAAAATGTTTGCTGATTAAGGGTGATTTAAAGGACGAAAAATTCTGTCAAATCTCGGTACAGAAAACAATCAAGGAGTTAGGCGGATTAAATATTGTCGTCAACAATGCCGGACTTCAATTCTCTGAAAACAAAATCGAAAACATTACAAAGAAACAGTTGCAGGAAACCTTTGAAACTAATATTTATCCTTTTTTTTATATAGTAAAAGAAGCGCTTCCGCATCTAAAAAAAGGCGATACAATTATTAACACTACCTCCGTAACGGCCTATCGGGGAAGCGAACATCTGTTGGACTATTCAAGTACCAAAGGTGCTATTGTAACTTTTACGCGTTCTCTTTCTGCGATGCTTGCTCAAAAGGGAATCCGTGTGAATGCCGTTGCTCCAGGACCAATTTGGACACCCTTGATTGTAGCCACATTTGAGAAGGTTTCGGACTTTGGTCAAGACACACCAATGGGTAGGGCAGGACAGCCATCGGAAGTGGGACCCGCCTTTGTGTTCTTGGCTTCAGAAGACAGCAGTTACATAACTGGACAAGTCATACATTTAAATGGTGGAGAAATTGTTGGAAGTTAGGTAATTCTGGTGCTGTTGATGGATTTCACCCATTTATCTTTACTGCAAACCGAGCAAAGATGTTTGTGGGTTTCCTCAATCGTTTCGGTATTTCCGCAAAAGGCACAGGAATAAACATCCTCTTTCGTAATCTGGCAATGCTGTTCTTGATAGAGATGAGGTAGTATCGGAAGTCCATATTTCACCTCATCATCTCTATAATAATAAAGGCTGATTTCGCCAGAAACTTCAATGAATGCTATTTCCACTTGTCCGAGATGGGAAACACTGTATTGCCGCATCTCTGCGAAAAATTCGTCGTATCCCAGGGGTTCGTTTTTGAAATTCGTGATGGAGAACTTCCCATTTTTAACCAGGCAAATGGGTTTCCCTTCAATCATCTTTTCAAATCGGTCGCTTTTCAAAGCCAAATAGGTGGTGAGCTTGTAGCAGATAATAATAAAAATAAAAACCGTAAAGGCACTCAAAACACCAACTTCCTTATAGAACATCGGATCTCCAGCAGCCGAACCCAAGCTGATGATGATTACCAATTCAAATACCGAAAGTTGTTTGACGCCTCTTTTTCCTAAAATGGCAAGCGTTATCAATATGGCAACAAACATTAGGATTGTTCGTAAAGCAATTTCAAAAAGAAACAGCCATTCTTCTTTTCCTTTTAGGATTTTATCGAGTTCGAATACTGCAGAAAATGGCATAGCAATTGTTTTGGGGTTAAAATTGTAGTCTAAATTACGAAATTGTTCAATACAAAAAAGGACAATCAAGCAAGTGCCCAATTATCCTTTTAAGGATTTTGTGAGGTGCTTTTTAAATATTTCGGTCTCTATTTAAATCAGTATCATCATCAAAATCATCTGGTTCACTGTCGTATTCGGCAGCATCTAAATCTTCATCTTCATCTTCAGGAGAGGCTTTATAGTGATCGTCATGTGCATCTTGCTCATCACTACCTCCATAATTTTTTCTGTCGCTTGCTCTTCTTTCTTCCTCGGTGTTTCCTGTCATTCGAGCTTCTTCTTCTTCAAGTTCCTCGTTGCTGTATTGGGAGTTTCCAGAGTTAAAATCCCTTTCACCCAAACGTCTGTCTTCGTTGTCACGATCGTTGTTGTTCCGTGTTTCAGAAGTGCTTTCTTCAGTGGCATTTCCTGTCAAACGTTGGTTCTCAGTTTCAAGGTCATCGTTGTTGAATCTTTTAGACTCATTTCCACCAAACTGTTCTGCTGATTGATTTCTTTGTGAATCCTGATTTGGATTCTGGCTATCGCGGTTGCCTTGACCGGAATTACCGTTTTGGTTTGTGTTCATAGCTGTTGTATTTAAAATGGTTAAAAATTATTTTTATCTATTAGATGTATATTTTATTCTTTTTTGGTTTTTTGATAGTAAGACCACTTTTCTAGTGATCTTTAAAACTTTTCTAAGTTTCGGATGCTTAATTATTTCAAATGTATAGACAAACTACTCCTAAATATTATAGTATTAATTACGAGAATTATATAATTTAAAGGTATCAAAATTTGGAATTTGTTAATTTTAATAACTTGATTATTAATATCCTAATAATTTATAATCTTGTAATCTTCAGCTGAAATTGTATAAGTTTTTCATCCCTAAAAAACCAAATTTTGTATTGGATGAAAATTGTTCATTTATAATTATTAAAATAAAAAAGTTATGAAAACGACCACAAAAAGTACAGCTAAGAAAAGTAACGCTACGAAAAGTGCAACCACGGAAGATGTGGCTACAAAAACATCAACATCAAAAGGAACTTCTACAAAAGGAATTGTAAAAGCAAAATCAAATGCAGCCGATGGCTTGAGGTCCTTGTTTGAAGACAGCCTGAAAGACATTTATTGGACCGAAAAAGCACTGACAAAAGCATTGCCAAAAATGGCCAAGAATGCCACTTCACCCGAATTGAAAACAGCCCTTGAAGATCATTTGGCCGAAACAGAAGAACACATTGCACGTTTGGAAAAAGTATTTCAAAGCATTGGAAAAAAAGCTGTAGCTAAAAAATGTGATGCTATGGAGGGCCTAATCAAGGAAGGCGAAGGCATTTTGGAAGAAACCGAAAAAGGTGTAGTGAGGGATGCTGGAATCATTGCCGCCGCTCAAAAAGTGGAACATTATGAAATTGCTACATACGGAACTTTGTATGCATTTGCAAACACTTTGGGTGAAAGCGAAGCGGCTGAACTTTTGGCCTCAACCTTAGAAGAAGAGAAAAATGCGGATGTAGCTTTGACTGAAATTGCATTGGCAACAATCAATATTGAAGCGGCCGAGCAAGATGAAGAATAATTGGTATTATGAGGTGAAAACTTCGGCAATCTTATGCGAATAGGTCACTTAATTTTTACTTTCAAAAAATTATTTAGAAGGTAATTATAGCGTTTATTGAACTATTCAGAATCATTAACTAAATACAATATTTATGAAAACGAAGTACACACTATTGGCTTTGGTTCTGACCACAACATTTTTATCCTGCAAGGATAATAAAGCCATAACTCCAACAGAAGAAAGGATTGAAGCAAACCAACCGACAGAATACGATAATTCTTTGGAGCAATCTTCAGATACTATGCAGGTCATTAAGGATTCTGTCATTGATCCTAACATGAAAGGCCAAAGCGATACCCATGGAAGAGATACTGATGCAGGAAGATAGATATGGTAATCCTATAAGTATAGATTGGAATTTTATAATATTTCATAATGAGTAAAATTTATTTTTGTTTTTTGACCCCAAAATGATAAACAATTGTTAAACAACCGACTTATGAAAACAATTAACTTTAAGATTCTAGCCTATTTAGCATTTGCACTTTTTGCAGGATTTTTAACCTTTTCTTGCGGAAATTGTGACGATGGTAATAATTTCGAAGACCAACAATCTACTCAAGTCATTGATAGCCTTTCAGTAGCACACTAAATTAAAGCCTGCAATTTATTTGCAGGTTTTTTTATGTTGATACTACATTGATTTTATAAACATATAAGAGTTCAAACAATAATAATTTGCTTTTAAAATTGATTTACAAGTGTTTATGTTTACATTTAACAAATATTGATAAAAACTTTAACAAAAAAACAATGAATCTAAAAAAAGCAATTTTGTTTCTCCTACTTGCTGCAACCGCGATAGGATATGCTCAAAAGAAAAAAGTAGCCGTGGTTACATTTTATGCCAACAAAGTAATTGATTTTACTGCCTTGGATATCGGAAGCGAAGAATTGATCAAGGACGTGTTGGATCTTAGGGAAAATCCAAATTTCAACCTGACGCCTTTGCTGAAACAATTTCACAGCAATTTCTTTGACGACTATTCAAAGGAGTTTCCGTTTGAATTATTGCCAGAAGCCAAGGTTTTGGAATCTGAAAAATACAAAAACTTCCAACCAAAATACGAGCTCAGCAACTACGATGCAAAAAACTATTTGGTTTATGATGGTTATAAATATGTTTACGAAGGCTTCAATGGAAAATACAATGAGGAAGGTTTGGCAAAACTTTTTGCAGATGAAGCCGATGGAGTAATGTTCGTTTACATCAATTTTGGTTTTGAAAAAGGTTTCGGAATTGGCAACAACATGACCCTAAAAATGAAAGCCTTTGCCAGAATGGCCTTGTATAATAAATCAGGAGAGAAGGTTTTTGTGATCAACGAAAGCGAAAGATCTAAAAAAACAGGCGTGATGGTAAAAGGTATTCCGGTATTAAAGCCAGAAAAGATATTGCCAATGTGCGAAAGTGCATTGACAGAATTGATGGGCGATTTGAAAAAAAGAATTGGAAAGGTGACTTCCAAAAGCGAGAAGAAACTATAATTTCTTTGAATTTCACTACCAAGGATGCCGAAAGGCGTCCTTTTTTTATTTTACATATTTATCAATTATGTAATCACTGATTTCCTTTAAAGGTTTTTTGGTAATGGGATGCTCTCCCGGTGCATTAAAAAACTCAATACTGTCCCTGCTTACTTTATAATAATAGTACAGGGGCTTTTTATATTTAAAGAACTCCATTCCTTTTTTAAGCTTCACTTTCTTAAATTCAAGCAAGTCTTCATCCAACGGTTCCACAGGACTGATGCTTACAAGTCCTAGTCGTTTTACCTCGCAATCCACCACCTCATAATGATTTTCCTGCCATTGCATACACTGCTTTTTAGGAAAGCAAATGTCTTTTGCCATATATCCTCCAGATAACAGGCTAACGCCAAGCAGTAAAATGATCAAATAGTTTTGTTTTGATGGTTTTTTGCTCCGTTCAGGTTGTTGCCACTCTTTTATTTCAGGTTGTATTTTGGGCGGTTCATCTTCATGAAAAGTTGCAATAGTAATATTTTCTTCTTCAGGACTTTCATTCTCCACGCTTTCAATTTCAGTTTCAGTTTGATGGGAGTTGATGAATTTTTGATAGGGTCTGTTCTTATAACCTACTAACAAGGCCAACAGATCGGCGGCATCCATATCTTCGGACAAATCGTTTTTGCCTTTCAGGAAATTGCAAAAGCGTTTAAATCGGTCGTTTTCCCTTTTTATTTTTCCAATGCTATCCAATTCAAATTCAAAACCAAAAAAGCTTGCAAATATTTTCTTGTCATTCGGATCTGTACTGGCTTTGAGTAAAAGGACACACAATTTTCTCAACTTGGCAGAAGTAGGATGCAAAAGAAGATTCATGTGGTTACCCTGTTTTTCTTCTTCATATTGTGCTTTGATAGCCTGCTTGTATGCTGAAAAATTATCTTTCATTTTAATAGAATTAGGAATTAAAAGGAATTTTTGGGAATAATAGGAATCTTAGGAATTCCCTATAAACACTCAGGAAAAACCACCATTCCTTTGCTTCAGAATTAGTTCTTGTCTTCACTGCAGTTGGGACAAATGTACAAAACTGATTCTACAAACAGTGTTGCCCTACAGCATAGAATGATCATTCGGGAAGTATGATTCATCTTATTCTGTTTCGGCTCACTGCACTTCCCAGAGCAAAAACAATTTCCAGAACGGCCAATGGTTTTCGCGGAACCAAAATTTGGACACAAGTCCTTAAAGGCCATTCCATGTTTAATTTTTAATAATCAAAAAAATGAAAAAAATACTTTTAATGGCCTTGATCATAGCAAGCGGCCTATCGATGATTTCCTGCACTGCCGAAGCAGTAGAGGATGCAGGAACAACTCCAGTTGTGGCAGAAGGTGAACCAGCAACAACACCCATAAAACCACCGCCACCGCCATTTCCATAAAGAAATGAATTAGCAATTTTATCTTTATTTTACTAATTTCGGGGAATTAAACTTTCAATATGAAGTTCAATTCCCCATTTTTCTACCTTCTACTATTGGTTTTGTTTTTTTCTTGTACAGATAAATATAACAGCGACAAGCATGAAAGCAGTTCCGAAAAACAAATCAACAGCTACCTCGATAGCCTTGTTGCCGATACCGTTGATGTCCATAAGATGCATCTCGCCCAAAAGGCATTAAACCTCGCGAAGCAAACCAACGATAAATCCTATCAATACAAGGCAATCCTATACAAGATGGATTACGTCATTGCTTCAACCTTTCCCGACAGTATTCCAATCTACTTGGATATGCTTCTGGAAATTGCACCAAAAACAGAAAAGGAAAATGCCTACACGGCCTATGTATTGACCCGTAAAGCAGATTATATCTTTGGATTGAAAGACTATCAAAAAGCCTATGATTATTACAACCGGTCCAATGAAATCCTAAAAAAGGAAAACGACAGCCTCAGGCTAGGCTACAATCTATTGAAGATGGCCGAAGTGCAGCAAATCTATAACGACTATGTTGGCAGTGAGGAAACCATTACTGAAGCATTGGTACTTTTGGAAAATATTCAGTATCCTTCGGCAGAATACTTGAGGGAAGCCTACAACAAGCTCGGAATTTCCTACACAGGTTTAAGGGATTACAGTGAAGCCATCAAGTATTACAGCAAGGCAAAGGAATTAACCGACGATCCTGTTTCTCAAAAGATGATTGAAAACAACATCGGATTGTGCTATTTGGAGAAAAAAGAGTACGGACAGGCTATTAAAATATTTACTGTTTTATACAAAGAAGAACCTGTTAAAAGCGACCCTTTAACCTTGGCGAAAGTAGCAGACAATCTGGGCTATTCCCTTTTTCAAAACGACGGAAATTCAGGCAGGAAGCTCATGGAAGAAGCCCTTTCCATCCGAACCCAACACGCAGATAAAAAAGGATTGACCTACAGCTACCTCAATCTTGCCCATTATTACGGAAGTAGTAATCCGGCTTTGGCACTAGACTATGCACAAAAAGCCTATTCAACAGCCACCAGCCTTGGTGCCACTGATCATCGGCTAAAGGCATTGCAATTGCTGGCCACTTATGGAGAAAAGCATTATCAGGACCACTATTTTCAACTGAACGACAGCATAGATAATTTCCGCCAGCAGGGAAAAAATCATTTCGCCAAGTTGCGTTTTGACGCCACGAAGGAGAGGAACGAAAATTTAGAAAACAAGCTGCAACAAAAAGAGGATAGGATCCGGAATCTTTTGGTAGCATTTATATTGATTGGTTTTATCATCCTCGTAATTACGCTCTATTTCAGGGACAAGAGAAGGCATAAAAAGGAGAAGCAAAAGCAAAAGCAGGAAGATGAATACCGTACTGAAATCAGAATTGCCAAGAAGCTCCACGATGAACTGGCAAATGACATCTTCAATACCATGACTTTTGCTGAAATACGCAACCTTGCTACGCCCGAAAACAAGGAAATCCTGCTGGAGAACCTCGACAAGATCTATGCTCAAACCCGAAACATATCCAAGGAAAACAATACTATTGATACCGCCGAAAAATACAAGAGCCATCTCAAGGACATGCTTTCCGGTTATGGTTCAGAGGAGGTCAACATCATCCTCAAGGAAATCGACAGTATCGAGTGGATGGACATCGAAGCCGCCAAGAAGATTGTCGTCTATCGGGTGTTGCAGGAGCTGTTGGTGAATATGAAAAAACACAGCAAAGCCACTCTGGTTTTAATCAGTTTTAAAAAAACAAATAAAAAAATACAAATAAATTATTCCGACAACGGAGTAGGGATAGGGTCTCACGAGCATTTAAGAAAAAATGGTTTGCAAAATGTGGAAAACCGTATTCAAAGTATAAACGGTACGATTACTTTTGACCCAACACCCAAAAAAGGGTTTAAAGTTAATTTTTCATTTAATGCCTAAACACTTGCTATGTTTAAAAAAATCTTAATTGCCGAAGACATTGACAGTACCGGATTTGGTTTGATTACGGTCTTGGAGAAGCTTCATCATGCCGAAATTGTCCATGCCAAATACTGTGACGATGCCTTGCTCAAAATAAGGAAAGCCAACCTCGACGGGCTTCCTTTCGGTCTTCTCATAACCGACCTTTCCTTTGAGGCCGACCACCGTCAAACCATCCTGGCAAATGGCGAAGATCTTATAAAAGCCGTAAAAGAACACCAGCCAAGCCTCAAAATCATTGCCTATTCCATTGAAGAACGCACCTACAAGATCAAATACCTGCTCGAAGACCTCGACATCGATGCCTTTGTTTGGAAGGGACGCGAAAGCTCTGGCGAAGTTGTCCGTGCCATCAGTACCATCTTCAAGGGTGGTGAAAAATACCTCTCTCCGAGGTTCAACCACATCCTGCATCCTACGACACTCTTGGAAATAGGCGACTATGACATACAGCTCATCAAATTCCTGTCCGAAGGACTCACCGTTGCCGAAATAGGCGAACGCTTCAAGGATGAAGGCAAATCTGCCAAAAGCAGCAGCAGCATCGAAAAACACATCAGCAAGCTAAAGCTCTATTTCAAAGCCAAAAACAGCATCCACCTGATCAGTATTGCCAAGGATCTGGGGTTGGTTTAGGGATGTGAGTTGTGAGTTGTCGGTTATCGGTTGTCGGTTGTCAGTTATCGGTTATTTCTAGACAAGTCATGAGATTTATAATTCCATTGTTTAAAAAAAAAACTCAAAAAGCCACAACAGACTAACCGACAACAAAAAAAACCGACAACCGACAACTAGCCAAAACCCTAATTAAAAAATAGGTAAAACACCTAGTGAAAGAACAGTCATAAACCCTACGTTTGACAAAACCCTAAACAAAAACAAATACAATGACAAATTCACAAAGTCCAAACCCGGAAGCATTCAATCTTTCCATCGTTGCAACCCTTCATCCTACAGCCGAAAGTGGCATTTTTGGCTACACCGTTGAGGTGCTGCACAGTATTCATTCCCTACATCGCACCAATGCCATCGCCAGGCAGCTCAACAGCAATTTCAGCCTGCAGGCCGACATTCTTTATGAGGCCATTCAACACTTGCTCGATGCCAAGCCCTTTTCCAACCAGCAGTTGGTCCGCTATTTCACCATCCAGCAAACCATGGAGGAATTCCACCGGACCCTTGAGGACAGCGTTCAGGCCTCCCTTGAAGTACACCTTCCTTATGCCGTCGATTTTATGCTTCTTGGCGGCAGCACCACAACCTATGCCAGCCTCTCTGTTCAGAGCAGAGTCAACCTGCACCAGCAATATGAAACCCTTTACTGGGAACTGATCCAAAAAGACCGAACCGTAGAGCAGTTCATTTCCGTAGCCCAAAAAATTCTCACAGATATTTAAGCCATTTTAAATCTGTAAATTACGGTTTTCCGTAAAATTTAGTAATAAAACAAATAAATGCTTAATTATTTTGTATAAATAATGATTGATAATGCAAAATAAAGAACAAAACACAACATCGCTTTTCAAAGAATCATTACATTTACCACACCCAAAAAATACCCGACCTTAAAAGCCAACAAAAAACGATTCTCAAAAGAATCAAACCAAAAACAAAACAAGATGCACCGTTACCCAAAAACAACCCTTGCAGGAATACTTTTCCTCATGGTCTTTTCTTTTATAGCTTGCCGACAAGAAAGGGCCTCCTCCATAGCACCACAACCCTTTGTGGAAGTGGACTATTCCCCAGTGGCAACTCCCGCAGAGCAAGCCACACTTCACACCGATACCGTTTACCAATATGAATTTCGCACGGGCGAATCCGGCAGCTATAAATACAATTACGATGTTATAGGCACCGACGCTTCAGGCAATAAGATAACAGGAAATGTAAGCATGCAGGGCAAATACGGAGCAGGAATTCTGCTTGACAAAGACGGAAAAGAAATTGAAGTTACACTGGAATGGGTGGGGCATGGGGAGTTAAGGGCGGAGGATGAGGTGGGGAATAGTTGGGAGTTGGTGGTGGAGTAAATCATTATAAAAAGAAACTGCTCTTTATAATTTATTAAGTGTAAGTTCGAAACACATAAAGGAGCTAAGTTCATAAATAAAACTATAATTTTTTAATTATGTTAAATCAATCATTCTCGTTTGAAAATTTAAAAAGCATACATGAAATTCAAAATAGAAAAGGAAATTACTTTGAAGAATTTTATTCTGAAGGTTATCATATTGTAATAGAGCAACTAAAAGAGAAGAGAAAGGAAATTAAACAAGAAAGACTTAAAATAAATTTCAATGAAGATGTTCTAAATGAATTACTAAAAGAAAAGCAAATATTAGAAGATTTAAAAGAAAATTATTTAGAAGACGATTTAAATAAATTCTCAAATAAAATCAATAGCAAAAGCTTTGATTTTATTCTTAAATCTTTTAAACATGATCCCGCTGGAAAAGAGATTTATACGACAAGTAAAGATGCTGAATCATATTTTGCTATGAAGCAACTTCAATTTAATGTTCAAAGAACATTTAAAGTCAAACAGTCGAACCGGTATCAAATAGTTAGGCAATTAAAAGTTTTATTAGAAGACCAGTTTCCTAAATATATAATAAGAACTGATATTTCACAATTTTATGAAAGCGTTCCTCAAAATGAATTATGTAAATTACTAGAAAGTAATTCATTATTAAGTCCGAAATCAAAATCACTAATCAAAAACCTTTTATACAATTATAATAAAGCTACAAATCAATTAGGAATGAATACCGCTTTTGGTATACCTAGAGGAGTGGGTATAAGTCCTTTTTTAGCAGAATTGTATATGAGGAAAATTGATGAAGAAATAAAAAACATACCCAATGTAACTTTTTATGGTAGGTATGTTGATGATATAATTATAATTTTCACACCATTTTCAAAACATATTAATAACAAATATCTTGAGATGGTTAAAAAGATTATTGCAGATAAAGGTTTAATTGTAAAAGAATCAAAGACACAAGAAATAAATTTACTAAATACAACTAACGAGAGAAAGGATATAGATTTTCTCGGCTATTCATTTAATATTACAAATTCAAAACTTAATGAAGTCAAGTTATCAGTAAATAAAAAAGATAAATATAAGATTCGAGTTGAAAAAATTCTTGATAGATATTTGAAGGATAGAGGATTTAATAAGAAAGAAGCAAAAAGATTATTGATACATAGAATTAATTATTTAACTAAAAACACTAAACTTCATCAGCCTAAAAAAGGAGTAATAGGTATTTATTATTCAAACAGTCTTTTAGATGAAGATTGTAGCTGTTTATCTGAATTAGATAAAATGTTAGTCAGAACTATTGATCACAAACTACCATTTATGTTATATTCTGATGTAAATAGGAGATTAAAAACTTTTAGTTTTATAGAAGGTTTTAAAAATAAAACCTTCTATAACATAAACTCAAAAAAGAAGAGTATTCCAGATTTAAGATCTCCGAAAGATAAAGAGGCTAAACCATTAATGAACAATTTTGAAAGAATTGTTGAAGCTTGGAAATAATGAAAAAAAAGAAAACCAAAAAAATCTTACAGTACTCAAAAGATAGAGCTGTTCTTTCAGATACATTACCTTATGAAACACCGCTCACATTTTCAAATAGACATTTTTATAATTTTTTAAATCGATATGAAATTAGCTTTAATAAAAAAAATAAAAATGAATCTATAAAGTGGGTCAATTATAGAAGTAACAAACATAATTTAATCATTGAGCAAATTATAAAAGTATTATTTGATTTGTCTCAGTCAAGTGTAAATAATGAAATTTTGCTACATCATCACAAGGGAATAATAGAATCACGTAAAATTCCTTTTGTATATAGGATAACACATAAAGAAAAAGATTTCAGAGAGCTTTCAATACCACATCCGAAAAGTCAAATTGAGCTTGTTTCATTCTATGCAAAATACAAAGAACTTATTTTATATTATTCAAACGAGAGCCCATTTTCAATAAGAAAACCTTTTAGTATTGCCAAGTTTATTTTTAATAATGATAAACTTCACAAACTAAATAAAGGTGATGATGGCGATCTCATTGAAAGTACTGATAAAGAATATGAGAATTTAAAAACTTTCTTTACATATAAAAAATATTCCAATATCTATAAGTTTTATGAAGATTATCATTACCATCGATCCGAAAAAAAATATAATAAGATGTTCAAGTTTGATATAGCTAAATGTTTCGATAGTATCTATACGCATTCAATTAGTTGGGCAATTTACAACAAGGATATTGTTAAAGATAATGTAGGATTATCTAACTGTACATTTTCTGGAGAGTTCGATACTTTTATGCAAAATAGTAATTATGGAGAGACCAACGGAATAATTATAGGACCAGAATTTTCAAGGATATTTGCAGAAATTATATTACAACAAATTGATAAATCGATTGAAAGTGAATTACGACAGTGTGAAGAAAAGATCTATTTTAGAAAGGATTATGAAATTTATAGATATGTGGATGATTTTTTTGTGTTTTATAATGATGACCAAACAAAAGACAAAATTTTATCTACTTATAAGCTTAAATTAAAAGAGTATAAAATGTCAATTAGTGATGCTAAAACTCACTATTATACAAAACCACTGATTACTGAATTGACAATTGCAAAAGAGAAAATGGTCGATTTATTTGATAAAAAGATTAAGTTCACTATAGAAGGATCAGACGAAGAAGACGAGATATTTTGTTCTATTAAATTTGAATGTAATTCTAATCATCTGATTACTAGATTTAAGATTTTAGTTAAGGAATCAAATGTCGAGTATAAAGACATTATGAATTATACATTGGCAATTATTAATAAAAGAATTGAACGAAGTATTAAAAAATTTGAAAAGTACTATTCTGCTTTGTGTGATGCAGAAAGTAAAGGAAATCTATCTTCAGAAGAAAAAAAGAAAAAAGTTAGACAAGAAAATCAATTTACCAGTTTTATTAATGAATTATTGGATTTTACATTTTTCTTGTATACTGTCTCTCCCAGAGTAAATTCTACAATTAAATTAAGCAATATCTTATCAGAAATAATAAGGTATTATACTGGGAAATATAAATTTAAAACTGGTAATGCTTTAAATCCAAAGGAATATAAGCTCTTCTCAAGATTTGATGAATTAAATTTAAATAAAGAACTAGTGTTTAAAAAGATTTCAGATGAAATAAATTTGATACTAATGACAAACAAATCTCAAGAGCATATTCAAATAGAAACATTATATTTATTTATAATCTTAAGAGAGCTAGGAAAAGATTATCAGCTATCTGAAATTGATTTATTAGAATATTTTAAAATAAGTAAAAATCATGAAGAAAAACTTTCTTTTAACTTTGAGCCAAATTATTTTATAATAACAGTAATTTTATTTTATATCAGGAATATAAAAGAATTTGATAATATAAAAAATATTCTTAAAGTCGAAATCATTAAGAAGATAACAAAAATAGATAATGATAAAAGAAAGAAATCAACTGAGATTGTAATGTTGTTTTTTGACATCCTAGTTTGCCCATTTCTTGATAATAAATTTAAAAGAAAAATAATGACATTAATGGAAATTCCCTTAAATTTGCAAACCGATATGATTAACTTTAAAAAAGAGAAAAAATATTGGTTTACTAAATGGGATAATTTTAATTTAGCAAAGGAATTATCTGCAAAAAAATCTTTAGAAGTATATAATTAAAAATAAAAAGTTTCGCACTAGTCAAACTATTAGCAGATTAAACTTGGGGAAAAGAGTTTAGATTTAGATTACGAGGCTTTGCCCAGGATTGAAGTCTCTTATTCTAGAATCATATTAAGATGCCACACACAAGCGAAATTATTATGCCGTGAAAGGTAATCTGAGATAAAAAAAGGAAATTATTCCGATTTTAAGGAAGAGATAAAAGGTAGTCTGACTAGGCTACCTTTTTGTTTTAAGAAAAACCCAATCGCAAAAACTTACCTCAAAATTTATAAATAATAAGGCAATTCAAAATCATTTTCTTCTTTTTTATCTTTCTTATTAAAAAAAGAAAGGATGGCTTGCGAATCACTCGGTTCATTACAGTAATCGCTCGCTACTTTCAAAATGCAACCAAACTATCACTTGGATATTCCCGGCAGTTTGTGCTACTATCGCTTTAACGAAAAGTGGGAACTAAATTCCTTTCGCACGCCCAAATTGTTGTAATGCAGGGTAAACCAATAATCCGTTGCCGGCATAAGCATGCCGTTGTAGGTGCCGTCCCAAACTTCTGCATTTTTCAGATTCAGACACTTCAGTAATTTGCCATAACGGTCAAAGATGTCCACCTTGGCATCATGTTCGTAAAACAATGCCTTGATGCTCCAAGTATCATTATAGCTGTCGTCGTTAGGAGTAAAATAACGTGGATAGCCCACAATCACCACATCGTTTTGGGTAACCGGTTTCGAACAGCCTTCAGCACCCGATCGCCCGGATTTCCACAATAGTTCGCGCGGATTTGCAATCCGTGCCCACAAACAAAGTCAAATGAAAACAAAGTCTTGTCCTGCAATAGATTTACACAAGAGTGTTAACCTATTTCAGGACAAGACATTTTGAGAATATCCTAAAAACTCACAAATAATAAGGCAATTCAAAATCACTTTTTTCTTTTTTGTCTTTCTTATTAAAAAAGGAAAGGATGGTTTGCGAATCACTCGGTTCATTATGTCAATCGCTCGCTACTTAAAAAAAAAATACTCGGTACTTTTTTTTGCTTTCTAAATCTTATATGTAAATGATAATTAATGTTTTATATTGAGGTAGGCGGGAAAAAGTATCGCTCTATATTATCAGCCAAGTTATGGACTGCTAATTTGGTTAAATTTGAACTCCGAATGGGGAAATTCCAAAAGACAAATTCCAAATACCAAAAAGCAAAAAAAATACAAATACCAAATCTAAAATACCAAATCTAAAATCCTAAATCCCATGAAATACGCAATAGCTTTCCTCTTCCTGTTTCTCTACAACCCCGAAACATCACTAGAAAAGAAAACACCCATCACGTTTGAGGCAAAAGTAACCGCCATAAAGGACGGCGACACTTTTAAAGTTTTTGCCGATGGGAAGGAAACCACCATCAGGCTTGCCCATGTTGATTGTCCGGAAAAGAAGCAACCCTTTAGCAACAACGCAAAGCAACTGGCTTCGGATTTGTGTTTTGGAAAGACAGTAAAAGTGGTAAGTGATGGGACGGTTGACCGCTACAAGCGACTCATAGCCGAAATATATGTAGGAAAGAAATGCGTGAACCAGCAACTCGTTCAAAATGGTATGGCGTGGCATTACAAGAAATACTCCAAAAGCACCCACTATGCCAACCTCGAAATCCTAGCCCGAAAAAACAAGGTAGGACTTTGGGCAGACAAGGAACCAATGGCGCCTTGGGAATGGCGAAAAAACAAGAGAAACAAAAAGGTGAAATAAAACCCTTTGAACAATAATTGCCCAAAGGGTTAATAGCAGTATAATATCCCGTAAGATGAGGAGGTTCTACCGCCAAATAGCTTTATTGAAATAAGGAATTTATACTCTATATTCTAAATCTGCAATCTAAAATCTGCAATCTAACGCTCCATCAGCCCCCGGCCGTTGTTGCCAAATTTCGCCAGCATCACGATAAAGAACAATCCTCCTGCAACTTCAAACCATTCCATAATCTTCATTTTTAAGTTTTGATAGTAAGATAAAAAGCCTGATGAACCGCTGTTTCTTTTGTTGCCGTGTTGCTGATCGGTTTTCCGCATAAAGCGACCGACGTTGGTTTGCATCCTGCACGAACGGGTGGAAAGTTCAGGACCCTATTACAGCCGCCTCGACAACCTGACTACCCGTCGTCTTCGTTTTAAAAGGTAGGGGTACACAGGCTTTTATCTTGAAAGTAAAATTACAGGTTCGGGATGCGGATATTTTATAGTTTTTGCTTGATTTATTACAAGATAAAATGATCCATCAACTTTTTATTCAAATAGAACCATAAAAAAGCCTGTATTTACAACAGGCTCTTCATCTTCCTCATGAGAATTAACGGGTTGTACGCTTTTTTCTCTTCGTTGTTGTGGTATCCTTCGTCACGCCTTCCTGACGCGTAACCTTGGTGTAGTCGGATGTTTTAATGGCTTCCTTCACCGTGTTCTTTTTGTCGCGGTTGGTCAGGGTAGTGTCCATTTTTTTGCCAGTGATCAAAGTGTCGCGTGTCTTGGTTGGTGTTTGTGCAAAACCACTGGCAGAAGCCAAAACCGCAAGTACAGCTAGAAATAAATTTTTCATGATGATATAATTTAAATGAATACTAAACAACTGATTATGAAATTATGATAAAAACAAATATTGCTTTATTTCACAAGCTAACTTTATGTTATTCAAGTTGTTTTTTATAGTATTCGCATTGCTTAAAAACTTTGTGTAAATTTCTTTTTTGAGTATATTTGGTAACCCAAAAAAAATCTTCCTAATGACGAAATTAAGTGAGTATTCTGAAAAGAAAATTCAGGCTTTTCCTGTTGTAGGTATTGGTGCTTCTGCCGGAGGCCTTGATGCCTTTATGAAATTTGTAGAGCAAATTCCCCACGATTCAGGAATGGCCTATGTGGCTACATTGCACCATCCGTTGCCAGAAGAAGGAAACCTTGCCAAAGCATTGTCGGCATTAAGCAAGATTCCCGTTGTTGAAATCATCAATGATATGGTTTTTGAAGCCAACCATATCTATATCATTCCAGAAAATAGGGTCTTGGCAACAGAATATGGTTTCCTGAAGCTGTCTTCACGAAACAGGAACGAGCGGAAGTTTCATCCAATTGATACGTTTTTTACTTCTTTGGCAGAGGTCTATAAAAGTTCGGCAATTGGAGTCCTGCTTTCGGGAGCATCATCCGACGGAACCACGGGACTAAAGGTTATCAAGGAATTTGGAGGAGCAACAGTGGCCCAAGATCCAGAGACAACACCCTTCAGGACCATGCCTCAAAATGCAATTGACAGTGAGGCAACCGATTATATCCTGCCTCCAGAAAGCATGCCTTCGCAATTGTTGCACATCCGTCATTCGTTTGAAGCTAATTATGCCTATACCGAAAGCGAACATATTCCGGAAGATGAAGAGGAAATGCTTTCGCAGATCATAAAAATCATCTATACCCGAACGGGAAATGATTTCCGTCATTATAAACAGCCCACAATCCGCCGACGTATTGCCCGAAGAATGGTCGTGACACAAAAGGAGGAATTGGCCGACTACCTCAATTATCTCCGAAACGACAAGGCCGAACAGGATTATTTGTTTAATGATTTGTTGATTCCGGTGAGTTATTTCTTCCGTGATTTCAAGATTTTTGAATCCCTGAACGATACTATTTTTCCGCAATTGGTTCAAAACAGCACCAGCAAGACGCTTAGGATTTGGGTTGCAGGTTGCTCAACAGGAGAAGAAGCTTATTCGTTGGCCATCAGTCTGCACGAATTTCTTTTGAGCCGAAAACACGACATCAAAGTACAGATTTTTGCTTCGGATATTTCCGAGAGGGTCATCACCAAGGCAAGGGCAGGAGCTTATGCCTTGCACGATTTGGAAAATGTTTCCGAAACACGACTGGCCAATTATTTCACCAAGAGGGAAGGCACCTATCACGTCAATAAGGTCATACGTGAGATGTGTGTCTTTGCCGTACATAATTTTATAAAGGACCCGCCTTTTGCAAAAATAGATATGATTTCCTGCCGGAATGTCCTCATCTATTTTGATTCGTTCCTGCAGAATAAAGTATTGAATACGTTTCATTATGCCTTGAAGGAAAACGGTTTCCTTTTCCTCGGAAAATCCGAAAGTGCCGTAGGTGTTTCTCATTTGTTTGAAGCCGTAGCCAAGCACGAGAAGATGTATGTTAAAAAGTTCACCCCTGGGAAATATACAGTCGAGGCTTCTAAAACCGTATTGGTTCAGGAACAGAAAAAACTCAACATCGAGCAGAAAACCAAACCCGATACCGATTTTAGGAAGATGGCTTCGGATATTCTCTTTTCACGGTTTACACCTGCTGGAGTGGTTATAGACGAACATCAGGATATTGTGCATTTCTATGGTGATACAGGTCCGTTTTTATTGCCTTCGCCCGGAAAACCCAATTTCAATATCTTGAAGATGGCTCGGGAAGGACTTAGCTTTGAGCTTAGAAACACCTTGCTCAAAGTGAAGGAAAGTGGTGAAGTGGCCAGGAAGGAAAGTATTAGGGTAAAGAACCAAAACTACTTGGTTGACATTGAAATTATTCCCCTGAACACGGACGACCATTATCAGATGGTGGTGTTCAAGAAAAAGGAAATCATACCTCAAAATGAGGACGACAGCAATAAACGTAAGACATCGGAGCTAAAGCGCATAGCCGAATTGGAAAGCGAATTG
This sequence comes from Flavobacterium arsenatis, assembly GCF_031456785.1. Lineage (NCBI taxonomy): Bacteria > Pseudomonadati > Bacteroidota > Flavobacteriia > Flavobacteriales > Flavobacteriaceae > Flavobacterium > Flavobacterium arsenatis. The sequence continues at coordinate 28,977 of NZ_JAVDVI010000018.1, read as the reverse complement.
TCACAACTGAAGGAGGATATCAAACGGGTGACCGAAGAACAGCAGATTGCTTTTGAGGAACTCCAAACCACAAACGAAGAACTTTTGAGCAGCAGTGAAGAGCTTCAAGCCTTGAACGACGAATTGGAATCTTCTACAGAAGAGCTTCAATCCAATAACGAAGAGCTTATGTGTGTGAACGATGAACTCCGGGACCGTCAGGAACAGCTGACTTCTGTGAGCAACTATGCCGAATCCATCATTAGAAGTGTTCGTGAACCGCTAATTGTTTTGGACAAGGAATTGCGGATTAAAAGTGCGAATCCTGCTTTTTACAGCTATTTCAAGACCACCGAATTGGAGGCAGAAGGAAAAGCCTTCTTTGATATTGGTACTTCCCAATGGGAGATTTCAGAATTGAAAGCCCTGTTTAAGAACGTGCTGGACGATAAAAGGGGCATTGATGATTATAAAATCAAGACCATTTTTCCGAAGATAGGAGAGCGTACTTTGATGCTCAATGCCAGAAGTGTGATCGATGCAGTACCGACCGAGATGCTGTTGGTGACACTTGAGGACGTTACGAACATAGAAAACAGCAATGAGAAGTTGCTCCGTAAAAACAATGAGCTACAGCTCTATAACGAGCAGTTGCAATCATTCAGTTGGGCGGCAAGTCATGATTTGCAGGAACCTTTGCGGAAGATTACGATGTTTTCTAAATTGATTTTGGAAGAAGATAAGGGGATTGCCGAAAAAAGCCGCTATAATCTGGAAAGGATTGTTATTGCTACCGAAAACATGCGGCAACTGATTGAAGATTTGATGGGCTATACCCGAACAATTGCTATTGAAAATGAACTAAAGAAAACGGATTTGAATGTGTTGTTGAAAAAAACATTAACCGACCTAAAGGACATCATCAAGGAAAAAGATACAGTTGTAACGGCTTCGGTTCTACCAAAAGTGGAGGTTTTGCCACAGCAGTTTCAACAACTTTTTTCAAATCTGATCATCAATTCTATAAAATACAGCAAGGACGATGTGCAGCCTCAGATTGCCATTACAGCCGATAAAGCAACTGACGATGAGATTAGCACTCTAGGAGGAAATCCGGAATTGGAATACTTCAAGATTTCAGTAAGCGATAACGGAATTGGATTTCCCGACAGTCAGGCCGAGAAAATATTTGATGCTTTCTTTAGGCTTCACGCCAAGGATAAATTCCGCGGAAGCGGTTTAGGATTGGCATTATGCAGGAAGATTGTCCACAACCATAACGGCTTTATAAAAGCCACCGGAAAGATAGATGAAGGAGCTACGATGATGATTTACATTCCTAGCAAGACAATTTAAAAGTTCTTTACACTAGAAGGGACATTTATCAATCTTCGTAAAGCTTTAAAGTATAATTACTTTTTGAAAAATACTTCCTTTGAAATAGAGTTGATACTGCTGTATTTGAAGGAAGTATTCTATTTAAAAATCAAATAGAAAAAAAACGTCAACAATATTGAAAAACCCAGATTGAGCAGTAGCCCGATTTTGATCATGTCTTTCTGCGGAATTAATCCTGTAGCAAAAGCCATTGCATTTGGTGGTGTTCCAGCCGGAAGCATAAATCCGTAGGATGCAGCAATTGTTGCAGGAAAAACCAATACCATCGGATTTACACCCAATTGATTGGCCAATGTGAAAAGCAAGGGTAGGATGAGGGCTGCACTTGCGGTATTGCTCATAAATTCCGTCAAAATAATACTGAAAAGCACAATAATCCACAAGAATAGAAAAAAGGGCAGGATGTTTATGAGTTGTGCCACTTGGCTCACCAACACTATTCCCAAACCGCTTTTGTCAATGAGCATGCCGAGTGTTAGTCCGCCTCCAAAAAGTAGCAGTACTTCCCAATCGACCGTTTTAATTATTTCCTTCCAATTTAGCACGCCAAAACAGTAGATCAGAAAAATTGCCACAACAGCCACCAATGAACTGAAGCTGTTTGTTATTTTGAGCAGGGGAGAAAGGACACTCTCCAAAACCCATAATAAAACCGTAAAGATAAAGATGATGATGATGAGTGTTTTTTTAGGAGGACTTTTATGTTTTGTAGCCAAGATTTCCCCGATTAGCATCTTTCGGTCGGGCTTGAAATAGAGGGTCAAGGCAATTACCATGAGTGGAAAACTAATAAGAAATACAGGCAACGAATATTTTATCCATTCAGAAAAGGACAAGCCGAGAACTGCCGCTCCAATGGCATTTGGTGGCGAGGCTATTATGGTGATGACTCCACCAATATTTGCCGAATAGGCAATTCCGAGGATCAAGAATTTTGATTCGGCCGTGATGACTTTCATTTGCAACAAACCCAGCAAGCCCAAACCCAAGGGAATCATCATTGCCGTAGCGGCAGTATTGCTAACCCAGCAGGCTGCTATAGAAGTGGCCAGCATCAGCAAGATGGCCGATTTATAAAAATTTCCTTTTGCCAAATGAATCAGCTTTTGGGCAAGTATCATGTCGAGTCCATATCGGGTCAAGGCTCCAGCCAAGACAAAACCACCCATGAAAAGGAAGATGATCGGATGGGCAAATTCATCGAAAGCATCATCCGTAGGGACAAGGTGCAAAAACACCGCCACAACGGGTATCATCAATCCCGTAAGTGCCAGCGGAATGGCTTCTGTCATCCATAAAACAGCTACCAAAATTAATAAGGCCAATGCTTTTTGAGCCTGATGGTTTTGAAAGAGAGGATAATTTAAAACTACAAAAAACAGCAGTAGCGCTATTGCCAATGCTGGGATTTTGATGGTTTTTATGTTTTCATCTAATGGTATATTCATAAAGAGTTTGTGTTTCAAGGGCTATTTTTGATCAGGCAATTTCATCTCATTCAAATTCAAATTGACCCTTTTCCATTTTGTCTGGTCTATTTTAAGGGTGTCCACATCTGTAGTCCATTCCATAAAAGGAGCAAGGTTGTGTATTTCGATAATGCGTTTCTTGTATCCAAAAGCGAAACGATCGCCACGCAGCTGAAAGTTGATGGTCTTACTTTCATTTTCAATATTTCGGTAGAGGATGGTTTGGGTTTTCCAGTCGCCTCCCCAAGTTAAGAATGCTTTCAACATTACTAGGAATCCAACAATCAGGAACGTGAAAAATATAGCGTTATAGGTTTGCAATTTTCCAAAGAAATGACCAACGATTACAACAAAAGACGATGCTGCAAAGAAATTGAAGAATAGGTGTACACGGAAATCATTAATATGGAAGTCGGTATAGCGATTAAGTACAACTATTGTTGCCGTAAATACAAAAAGGATGTATAGGGACAAATGGGATTTTTTAATTTTCATCTTTATTGAATTTTAGTTTATAATTCATCAAAATCTACATATAAATCATTGTTTACCTGATGCACTCCGGGAGCGTTCCAGGCGATTCGTCCTGCTTCGCTTTTTTGGTACCACGAATCTACATTTCCTGTCAGGGTAACCACATTTTTAAGAACCGATATGCAAATGTTCTTGTTGTTGATGGTACCATTCCGCTCAATGGCAATTTCAATATCTTCCTTTTCAATTTTGTCTTTTGTAGAGGTAATAATATTGATGGTATTGGTGATCCCCTTGATGCCGATGAGGTTGATTACGGCACTTTCTGCAAATTCTTTTTGGTAGTTCCATTCAAGATCTCCCGAAAGGAACACCCAGCTGTTCTCTACCGAAACCATGACTTTTTCAGTCGGGATATCCCAATGCCACTTGAAGGCATTTTCGATGGCGTCGGTAATTTCGGCATCGGTTTTTATATCCTTTGTATTGAAAACGATTTCGATAGCATCGACCACAGTCTTGACACCTGCCACGTTTTTGGTTGCCTGTTCGGCTTCTGCTTTCTTTGCATAAGTGTTCACAGAACCGCTAAGGGTCACTACGCCATCATCGGCCATGACACCAATTTCGGCTGCCTGTAAAAGTGGTTCCCAATTGATGGCATCCACTACATTTTTTTGAAGTTCTTCGTTGCTTTTCAATTGTTTATTATTTATTATTATTTATAAAAAAAACAAAGGGAGCGAATTCATTGTTTTTCCCCTGAATGCTACTCTAGGGGTGAGTTATAAAAGGTTGTTATCATGGTGCTTCAACGGTTTTTTAACCTTTTAGCTAATGGAAAAACAAATAGCATTCTTTTATTCCAACCTCCGATTCACTTTATGATCAAATGAATTCTACTACCGATGCTTCTACTACTTATTTATCAAGGATTAAATTCCAAGGACTTATTTTCTATCGTCTTGCACCTTCTTTGCAGCACTCTTGCCTGGTAGATAGATCTGAAAACCAAATGAAGCGTTCAGGTTTCCTTGGTATGGCGTACTTCCCAAACCTACAAGACTATTGTACTTTACCAATACTTCCAACCCGATGTTTGGTGTGATGAAATAGGCAAAACCTGGTCCTACACCGATATTCAAACCATTGGTATTCCCGGCATCGCTAACATTGACTCCTCCAAAACCAGCAGTAAGCTCTCCAAAAAAGCGGCTGTGTTTGATGACTTCAACTTCTTTTCCCATGTAGTAGCGGCCTAAAGCTCCAATACCGTAATTGGTTGTCGTTCCTGAATTTTTCGCCGTTTCGATGCCAAAATTCACATAACCACCAAGGGCTAGATTGTCCTTGATGAACCAAGCTGCCTTTGGTGTAATATCGGCACTCAGAATATTGGGATCGTTAAGCCCGACATTGATGTTGGCCAAATTCCCTCCAATCATTATATTTCCTTTTTGAATTTGTGCATTTGAGGTGAATCCTGTTGCAATAATGGCAACTGCTAATAAAATGTACTGCTTTTTCATTTCTTTGAATTTTTAGAATTATTGATTTATTTCTGATGCAAAGTTGCGTCATTATTGTGCTTCAAGACATGACATTTATCATTGCGAAAAATGACTTTCGTTACTTATTCATTTTTTATTTTTATTATTTATTTTATAAGATGATGATTCTCATCAATAAAAAATGGCTGTCATTACAACAGCCATTCCAAATATTAATTGAGATTTAATCCTTAAACAGAAATCAATAATTAATAATTTGTTTTCAATTCTACCCTACGGTTTTTAGCACGGCCCAATGCAGTAACATTTGTGGCTACAGGATTGGTTTCGCCTTTCCCGATACCGGTTAGTCTTCTAGAATCAATTCCTTTACCAATTAGATATTCTCTAACAGATTCGGTACGTCTTTGCGAAAGTTCAAGATTGAATTCATCTGATCCAACACTATCCGTGTAACCTTCGATCGTCAAATTAGCGTTGTCGTATTTGTACATGATTTTTGCAAGTTCATCCAGTTGCGATAGTGAAGCCACTTTTAGCTTGTCGCTGTTGTTTTCAAAGAAAATCTTGCTTCCCAAATAGGTAATCCGAACAGCATCTTGTTTAGTAATTTCAGGACAGCCCTTGTTTGCCATCGTTCCTGCAACATTCGGACATTTGTCGTCTAAATCAGCAACACCATCGCCATCTGAATCAGGACAGCCCTTCAGTCCCATCGGACCTGCATGTTCAGGACAACGGTCTTCATCGTCCATCACGCCATCATTATCAGTGTCCATGATGCAACCGTTTTTATCTACTTTCATTCCAGCTTTAGTATTCGGACATTTATCATCCTTGTCAGCCACACCGTCATTGTCGCTATCAGGACAACCATTGAGAGCTTTCGATCCTGCTTCGTTTGGACAGCTGTCTTCTGCATCGGTAATACCGTCATTATCCTTGTCAGGACAACCGTTCAATAGTGGCGTTCCTGCAATATCCGGACAACTGTCTAGATAATCGGCCACACCATCCAGGTCACGATCCAAAGGACAACCCTTTTTGTCTACCGTAATTCCTATTGGAGTATCAGGACAATTGTCTTTCTTGTCGGCAACACCATCAAGATCGGCATCCTTGGCATTCCCAAGATTCACGGTCAATCCAATCATATGGGAAAGGAAAGCATCGTTTTCACCCGATTCTACGCCATCTCTTCTGTCCTTGTTCGAAAACGAGAAAGTTTCCTGAAGGTTCAGCATTATTTCTGGCGAAAGCCTAAAATTGATTCCGGCTCCAGCAGTTGGCAAGGCATAATCAATACGGTCTTGGTCAAAGTTGATTTGATTGTCAAAAAGCATGACACCAACTCCAACCAAAACATAAGGTCTTATGATATATTCAGGTGCTGTCAGGTTAAAACGCAGGTTGATAGAAGCTGCATTGAAATCACTCTTGAATTCGCCTCCGGCTTCGTGAAACCCAATTGTTCCCTTTGTCAATAAGATGTTGGCATCGAAAAGTTTTCCTAAATATCTGGAAACAGAAACGCCTCCGAAACCATAATTGGTCATATCGGTCTTGTAAAAGCTTCGGCCTAGATCGCCGTTGTATTGTGTCACACCACCATGAACCCCGACATTCCATTTCTTGTCGGCAGTTTGGGCATTTGAAGTCAACATATATGCAAAGCACATACATAAGAGTAGCATTTTTTTCATCTTTTCTTTTTTAATATTAGCATTATTAGTTTTAATTTAGGATTTGTATAATTCAGGAATCTTACCTTTTAAAAAACCTGTTGTGAATTATCCTTACAAAGGTGAGACAGTTGTTGTCCTGAATAAATGATCCTACTCCTATCAAAAAGTGATAGAAGACACATTTTTTTATTGAAGGGGAGAACGTTCTCCACCACTCAATACGATTTTATCAGGAATTGTTTGAAGGTTTATCTTTTTGATTTCGATTCCCAAAATCTTGGCTATTGTTTGCACATCGGAAGGTAAATTTTCTGAAAGCAGTGTGATTTTGCCGGGCATTGGTTTTAAGATACGCTGTAGAATTTTCTCTTTGGAGCTTTCATTATCCTTGCCACAAAACGTCTCACAGCTAGTCATTTGAAATTCTTTTTCCAAAAGAGCAATTTTTTTTATGTCGAAACCATTTTCATGAAGCTTGATAATAGCAAGTTCGGCTTGTCTAGGAGAGGTGTAAGTTGCTATTGTAGTGTTGTCTTTCGTTTCCATATCTATTAGAGCTTAAAATTATTTTATACTTCATCAACTAAAAGGTCATTGTTCACGTGAAAAACTCCGGGAGCTTTCCAAGCTACACGTCCGGCAAGTTCTTTCTGAAACCAAGATTCTACACTGCCCGATAACGTCAAATCATGGTCGGACACCGTTACTTTTATATTTGTTGCATCAATTGCAATATGGTTTCTCAAGGCTTTTTCGACAGTTTCTTTTTTAATTTCCCTGTCGCTTTCAGAGCTTATGCAGATTAAATTGGTAACACCTTTCACTCCAATCAAATTGCTTGCAACTGCCTTTGCAGCTTCCTTTTGATAACTCCATTCCAGTTCGCCTGACAGCGTTACCCAGCCATTGCAAACCGTCACTTTGATTGTTTCGTTGAGTGTATTCCAATTCCATTTGAAGATATTGAGAAGTGCTGTCTTGATTTCAAAATCGTTCTTTCTGTCCCATGCATTTGTTGTTATATCAATGTTGTCTATTACAGATTTTACTCCAAAGATGTTTCGGGTAATGGCTTCAGCTTGTACTTTAATGACGTAGTTATGGGTGCTACCAGACAATGTAATCACGCCTTGAACGGCAACGGCTTTTATTCCTAATGTTGGCTTCATCAGTTCCTTTCTCAAGGCATCATTTACTTTCGTTTCCAATATCTGATCGCTTTCCATTTTTTCCTATTAATGATGGTACTTTAAATGGTGTTATCCATTGAGGTCAAAGTTGCAACTATTCCCATCTTATAAAAATGAGTTGCATCAAACCAATAAATGATTGCCGTCACAATTTTAGTTATTAAAGACTAAAAATAGATATAGAACAAAATCCAAAGCATAATAAAGCAGTGAAACACGCCTTAACCATTTTAAAAAGCCGATATTTACAAAAGCTGACATAAGTTGGCGAAAAACGTTCATGGAAAATGCCGCCCTGTTACAAGCCCTTGTCCACAATGCAATTGACGGAATCATTACAATCGATGCTTCGGGTATTGTAGAAAGCATCAATCCGGCAGCCTGCAAGCTTTTTGCCTATCAGGAACATGAGGTGGTTGGCAAAAATATCTCGATGCTGATGCCTTCGACAGATAGGGAAAATCATGACGGCTATCTCCACACGTATAAAAAAACCGGCAAGCCACATATCATTGGAATCGGAAGGGAACTAACCGGCAGGACAAAAGACGGCTATCACTTTCCATTCAAGCTTGGTGTGAGTGAAGTCAAATATGCAGGAAGAACGATATATGCAGGTTCCATACATGACCTCACACAGCAAAAAGCCGATGAGGTCCGATTGAAGAATTATGCCTCACATCTTGAAGAGCTTGTTGAGGAACGGACCAAAACCCTTAATGATGCCATCAAGGCCATTGAAAAATCAAAAGAAAAGGTAAGTGCTAGTTTAGAAAAGGAAAAGGAGTTGAGCAAATTGAAAAACCGTTTTCTTTCAATGGCTTCACATGAATTCCGAACACCATTGAGTACGGTGCATCTATCGGCATCACTCATCGAAAAATATGCCGAGCCTTATCAAGATGAGAAAATTGCAAAACATGTTGGCAAGATCATCAAGTCGGTAACGAATCTGACTTCTGTACTGAATGATTTCCTATATATGGAACAATTGGAAGGAGGGAAGGTAGAGGCGAATCCTACCCATTTTGATATTGTGTTTCTGGCGACTGAAATCACAGAGGAAATGCAGTTGTTGGCAAAAGAATCGCAACAGATCAATTATACCCATACAGGAATACAAAATCAGGTTTTCCTTGATCAGAATCTACTCAAGAATTGCATTGTGAATCTGATTACCAATGCCATAAAATATTCGGGCGACATCTGCTGTATAGAATTTACCACAAAAATCGATGAAACCCATTGCATCATTACCGTAAAGGACAATGGCATAGGTATTCCCGAAGACGACCAACAGCATTTGTTTCAGCCTTTTTTCAGGGCTCACAATACCGGAAATATTGCAGGAACTGGACTTGGCTTGAACATTGTTGAACGTTATTTGTCGCTTATGAAAGGGAAAGTAAGTTTTAGCAGTACAACAACCGAAGGCACATTATTCACCTTAACATTTAAGCTATGAAAAAGATACTAGTAATTGAAGACAACGTAGAGATAAGGGAAAATGTAATTGAGATACTTGAACTGGCCAGTTATGAGGTAGCTTTTGCTAAAAATGGAACCGAGGGAATTGCCATGACTTCCAAATACCAGCCGGATCTAATACTTTGCGACATTATGATGCCGGAACTTGACGGTTATGGCGTACTTTATCTTCTCAATAAAAATCCTGAAACGGCTAACATTCCTTTTATATTCATTACGGCAAAATCAGAAAGGCTGGATTTGAGAAAAGGAATGGAGATGGGAGCCGATGATTATCTTGCCAAACCCTTTGGCAGGATGGAACTCCTAAATGCCATTGAAAGCCGATTGAAGAAGAAGGAATCCCAACACGCTTCCTTCAGTAATTCGCTTGAAAAATTCGATCAAATGGTGTCTAAAAAAGAAGGGCTGCCAGAATTGAAAAGAATCATAGCCGAACGAAAAAGCAGGCTCTTCAAGAAGAATCAGGTAGTGCATTATGAAGGCGACATGGCAACAGGAATCTACCTTGTTTTATCTGGAAAAATAAAAACGATGAAACTGGCGGAAGATGGACGTGAGTTGATGACCGGCATTTATAAGGCAGAAGATTTTCTGGGGCTTAACATCATATTATCCAGCAATCCCTATGATGATACAGCCACTGCTCTGGAAGATACTCAGGTGTGTTTTTTTCCGAAGCTACAATTTGACGAACTCTTGCAATTGTATCCTGATGTTGCTGGGAAATTCCTCAAGTTGCTATCCCATAAGATCCGCGACAAGGATACCCAACTCATGCAACTTGCCTACCAATCTGTAAGAAAAAGAATTGCCGAATCCATCTTGAGTTTGTTTAGGAACCAAGAGTTGGGACTTGACAGTATTACCATCAGCCGTACGGATCTTGCGGCATTGTCAGGAACTGCTTCCGAAACGGTTAGCCGGACATTGACCGAATTTAAAAACGAAGGACTTATTGAGAAGAAGGGAAGTATTTTGAAGATACTCAATCCAAGTAAATTCAGCAAGATGCGGAATTAGTTTATAAAAGTCATTGACTTACAATGCATAAACACAATGCCGATTTTTCGCGCTTGAATTTGATTGTTTTTAAATTCAAACTCTATAGGGTTACTAAATTTAAGTGGCTGTAAAAAACTCATGCAAAATAAAAAAAAACAAATCAATGCTGTTTTTAAGATGCAGAAATTACTTTATTGCTGTAGTACCTCAACTACTAATGAGGTAAAAAGTACAAATTTTACCAAATCTCAAAAAACCTTTTTTTTTATACTGTAAATAGCCGTCACATTTCTCTGCTATGTTGCTTTCCAACTTGACATTGGCTATCTTTTCTAGGCCTCTTAAGTTTTCCTGTTTAGTTCTGCGGGCGAATTTAATACTATGTTTTTCCTTTCGATATTTTAACGCCCAAAGTTCCTTCAGTTAGTGTCTGCTTTTTGGTATAAATACCACACAAAAAGCAGGATATAAAGCAGGTAGATTATTTCAACGATAAATCTTTTGTAAGATGCGGATAATTTCATGTTCTATTGTTAATGGATAATTTTCCTGAATCAACGGTATATTTCTACCGATTCATCTACGTCCTGAAGTTAGAACCCAAATACTTATCGAGATAGAGTATATTATCGATGTTAAATTATTTGAATTCTATAAAAAGATTGTAAAGGGAAATCAAAACCGCCTCTCCCAAAAAGCACTTTCTTTCCACCTGGCTTCCGCTTGGTAAAAAATGCTTTTATGTTTTAGGTAATGATGCCAAATGTGCTCTGTTTGTTCTGTATGTATTTTTTGAAGTGTTTCAGTAAACCCATATTGTACTATTAAAGCTTGCAATTGCATCGCACCAGCCATGGCATTGTACATGCCTTGCGAAGATAATGGGTCAAAGCTTAGTGCCGCATCGCCTAAAGCAACCCATTGTTGCCCCGCTACTTGTTCTAATTTAGTCGAATTAGCGGCAATCGTACCTTTAAAAGCAATAGCATTTTCATGTTCGTTTAGTAAAGACAAAATAACAGGATTCTCTTTTGCCAATTCCAAAAACGAGGCAGTAGTTTTAAGTTTATTTTTAGCCACCAGATCAGCATCGGTATGAAAAGCCACCACCCGTTTGTCACCAGGAACAACAGCACTATACCACCACCCGTTTTCACTGGCAGAAATAGTACTCATGGTATTTGTTCTGCTATTAGGTAAAGTAACCCAACAAGCAACCAATTTATCTTCTGTTTGTCGTTTAATGCCCAAGCTCTTTGCAAAATGAGATTGACGCCCACTGGCATCAATAACAAAAGAAGCTGAAATTGTAAAAGTAGATAAAGAGGTATCACTAGCTCTTAGTTGCACCTGCCAACGAGAATTTTCATAAGAACTACTATGCAGTTTGGAACCCCATATACAATGAACCCCGCGTGCTTCGGCAGTCTTTCTTAAATAGGTTTCAAAAGCTTGACGATCCAAATTTTTAACAAAACCATCGGGATTTCTTAAATCGTCTATAAGATGTACTTGATTGCTTCCCCAGTAAGACTGCATACCTACGTTTTTTTGATACAAAGTACCCACTTGGTTTTCCAAACCCTCCAACAGATCCAATTGTTTTAGAATGCGTTGTGAAGCAGGAGCTAAAGATTCCCCAATACGTTCAGTAGGTTCAAGAAGTTTATCCACTATTGTTACCTGATAGCTATCGATTAAAGAAATGGCGGCAATGCAACCTGCAATGCCACCACCTATAATTACTATATCTGTTTTTTCGGATACCAATCTAATATTTTTTTGGAATAAAACGTTGGAAACGAACCAACTGTTCAGGAACACCCACCTCTTTTCGAGGTTGTCTGGAATGAGGAACGGTTCTGGTTTTGGTGTGTTTATGTGCTTTAGAGGCTAATAGATTAACTAGTTTTTGAACTTCGCTTGTTAAAGCTTCATCCTGAACCATTTCGTCCTGAACCAATGCTAACAATTGCTCGCGAGTGCTCTCCATTACAACTTGTTCAGTAAACAAACCTTCCTTAGACAAATGTTCCAAAGTAGTATGCAATAAAGATTCCTCTTTCTTGTCCAAGTGTTTATTGTCATTTAAGATTTTTCTTAATCGGGCTTCTGTCTCTTGCAACAACAGTTGGTTTTGTTCCTCATTAGGAATTACACCAATTTGCATTTCGGGTGGAAAATTAGGATTGTCAGGCACACCCGGACGCGGTTGAACAATCGCTAACTTGTCAAAATACTTCACCATTGCATTAATCTGGTTGGTTTGTGTCGGTGCTTCTCCATCCAAAGGCAAATCATCCAACCAAAAATAACGGTATGCAAAAGCTTCTCTGCGGGTTTCTTCTGCTAAGTGTGTATCTAAAGTTTCTTTGTAACGTTCTTCACTCAAAATATTATTAGGAACTCTGGCAGGCCAAAATGTTGGCAGATAAGGATCGTATGCAGTAGTATAACCATCTCTACAACTTGCCGTATCAGTTTGCCAAGGAATAGCCATCCATCTGGTTACACCACCTGGTACCTGGCCACCTAATAAAGGACCAGCAGGTAAAGTCAAGACATCACTATTCATGGTAGAACCATAATAATGATAATCGGTTTTGGGTGTTTTAGGAGCGTGTTTCAATCGGAAAGGAGCCATATACATACCAGAAGTTCGCATAGGCCAAGTCATTTCACAACCCGGATGAAAAGCGTCTGCCAAACAGAAATCCATGGCTGCTTTGGTTAGCATATCGGGTTGTTCGGCAATAGGATAATCATCAATTTTTTTAACAGGTGGAATATAAGGACAGCCTGTTGTATCTACAAAATCTGCATCAAAATCACCTTTTACCCATTGGTCTAGAAACTCCAATTGCAAATGCGATAAGGTTGAATGTTGACGCACAGAACCTAGTGTAGGAATGGCAACTGCATCACCATATAACCAAGGCCATAGCTGTGGAGCTTCAGCACCAGATTGATCAAACCTACGGAAATTATTGGAAATAGTACGACGCATTTCTAAGTTGGCAGAAGAAGGATCATTTAGTTTTTTCACCCATGCTATACTGGTATAGTTAAATTGTCCGCCCCATCCAAAGGCAGCAGCAAATCCTGCATTTACCCATTGTAAATTGGTCATTCTTTCAAAAATAGGCAAGATGTCTTTGCAGAAAGAAGGCCTTGCAGGTCTTACTAACATTCCCGATTCTACAGCAACGCTACGCATCAAATCCCACATAGTACGAACCGATTTTTGCATAGGAGCATAATCAGGTGGAGCACAAATTACCCAAGCAGGATCTACATTGAGAGCTACTCCTTCATATTCTACTGTGGCTGTAACAGGGCCATCTGACATATCATCATACCAACCTTCATTGTTGGCGAAGGTAATGGCTCTGTCACCCTTGATGTTTTTCGATGTACCATGACCTCCCAGCATCACTAAGCGTCCTTTTTCATCGGTATGCATTTCTCCCAAATACACCGATTTATCCATAAATTTTCCTTTGAACTTTTTGCCTTTAGTTACATTAGGTTCTGAAATGCTTTCTTTTCCACCATCAATTAATAATTGAGAACGGTCTTTTACATCAATATTTCTTAATAAAGAAGGTGGAACATTGGGATTGGATGCATCCGGAATATCTAAGGCAATTTGGAATTGATACCAAGATGATTTTTGATTGGCCAAATGCGAATGCCAAGTAATTTTAGCATTATCCATAGTCAGCTCTTTAATAGCTTTCCCGGCAGCGTTGAAACCATAAATGCGAAACTGTGCCGCCTGGCGTTTTATCGCTCCGGTTTTATCGCGATAGGCATACACATCCTCTTTTGCTTCAGGTTCGTCGACTAAAGGACCTATGAAATACTCTTCTTCACTATTTCCTACTCGCATTACACCAATAGGGGGATAAATACCAGCTCTAACAATGCAAGTACTCTCCTCGTCTGTATTGCCTCTAAAATGTGGATTTATTTCTTTAGGTTCTTGTAGTTGCTGCCCATTGGCCTGATGTCTGGCTTTAGCACTGGCGGCATAAACTGTTTTACGAGCCTCTGCAATTGAGCCTAAAGGCTTATGAGCTTCTAAAGTTCTCCAGATATTGAATGAAAGATTACTTCCAAATTCAGACTGACCAATCGCTGTTACATCTTGTTGGGGTAAATGCAACTTGGCAATACAGATGTACGGACTTTCCTCGGTACTCCAAACTACCTGTGCATCATTAAGGGGCATGGTTGCTTCGTTAGTGCGTAATTGGATTTCAAATCTAAAAGCAGCGCCTCCATTGCGTAAACGTTTTTCTAAATCCAATCGCAAATAATTATCATTATCAAAAGGTGCTCCTTTATAGGTGTCATCTGGAACCAAACGGTATTTTACAATTTGAGTTTCTCCTAATTGAAAAGGTAAGATAGCCCAATAACTGGCACTTAGCACACTAGCTTCTTCTTTTTGCATAGCTTGCAAAATACTAGCCAATTCAGGATGCTTGTTGATATACGTATCATAATCCCTATCAATAACACCAGCAGTTGTAAACGTACACATTTGCTGTGCATCACGGGCAAAAAAGCGATCGATATTCTGAAAGATGAAATCGGCAGTAGGGCCTTCCCCAAAAAGCTTCGGACCTTCCACTCCAAACAATTTCAAACCCACTCCAATAGTAGAGTGTAAGTCAGGCGAAGTAGTGCCTGTATCACTAGAGAAACGAACAGCACAATCATAAAGAGAGCCAGCAAAAATGCCTTTTTTGAATTTTTCAGGAATATCCTCATTGATTATGAATTGTCCATACGTGATGCCATGTTGTTTTCTAAAAACTGCACGTTCGGCGGGGTTTTGTCCCTTTTCAATTCGGGTTTTTTGCCCCATTTCTACAAACATCTCTTTAAGACGCTGTGTCACCATTTCAGTACTGCCACTACTGTCCCAACATTTTACGTTATTTGCAGTAGGTTTTTCAATAATTCGTTTTTTGTTGTCCATGTTTGGTAATTATTGGTTACGTTATTTAATAGTTACATCGCATATGTTATTGAATCCTGTGGCAACCCAAATAACACAATAGTTCGCCGCTATCAGTAATATATCTTGACAAATCTAAAATTTATCCTGCCAAGCCGTGTAGGTAGTTTTACCTGTTCTTTGCACTTTGTTTTACTCTTTGGATTTCTGTCTATTCGGTGGTTTTCCGCTTTATGGGTGTGATTTGATCGTGCTTCTATAAACTTAATCTTATCAGATTTATAGGAAGCTGTTTGTTTCTGTTGAAGTCAACCTCAAAAAGCCGCTATGGGCATTGCCTTGCATGCGCAAAGTCCCAGCCTTCAATATCATTTACTCTTTTTAGTATGGCAAAAGGGCTGTTTTTTTTTTCGGAGATGAAGCTGGTTTGATTTCATGAGCTCATAGTCGGTTTTTTGTGTTCCAATGTGTCTACGTGTGTGTCTGCGTACCATAATTTTCCCAAAATTCTTTTTTTCTAGAGTTTTTTTCGAGGTAAAAATGGGGTACAAAAAAAGTGTGAACATTTGCAAATAACGCAAAGTATCGGTAAAAGAAAATCCAGCTAAACTGCTGTTTTTAAGGTAGTTTAATTGGTTTGCTTGTTGTTTTTTTGTGCTCGCTATTTTCCCGATACAGAAATTAATGTTCCAATGTCAGTAGTACTTCGCGAGTTGCGAGATACAATAAGGAGTACAAATTTTTAAAAACTCAAACAAACCTTTTTTTGTTTAAAAAAGAAACAAGGAAGAAAGATTTGTCAATTTTTTTAACCAAATACAAAAATCCGTTTTTATAATAAAAAATGGTATAGGATAATATGTCTATATTGTTGGGTGATTTTCGCTACGGAGGGATCAGGTGATTAAAACAGCATTTTGGAAGTTAATCATTATATTTCCGCTGGGGCGAGATTATGGCATAAGTCAAGCAGGCACAATCACGCTTATAAAAAACTTGGGCAGTGATTATGAAAATTCAATCCCATGGCGTACCTTGGGAGTCCGAAAGGGCGAAGCGAACCCCTGTGCCTCCGGCATCACCGGGTGGGCTGATGATAATTTTGAAGACAGTTCAAAGTCCCTGGGTGCTGGAACACGATTGACAGCCAACTTGGAGCACTTCATAGAATGCAGATAACGAAACAATTACACATAGACCATGAGAAAGCTGATTTTTTTTTTCCATCTCCCTGTTCCTTCCTTTTTTTCTGCAGGCTCAGTCTTCCTTGGAAGCTGTAAATCCCATACCGTCCTACAAGACAGGGAGGGATATTTGCTTTGCCTCGTCGCAGCACGGATTTGTAATAAGCGACGGAGAGATCCTTGAAACTACCAATGGCGGTATCCAATGGAGTGTGAAACAGAACATCTACGATGCGAACGACATTGACTTCAATGGCGATCTAGGCTTTATCGTGGGCAATTATGGTACAGTCTTGAAATCGGACGACGGCGGTACTAGCTGGAGCCCGGTCGTTATCGGAATAGGATCCCCGCAGGATTATAATAGCGTGACCGTTCTCGACGGGAATACGGTCTTTATCTCCGCGGGCAATAAGATTGCCAAGACCGCTGATGGGGGAATCACATGGCAGGTGCTGCCCGTCGGTTCCGGCATACAGGGGCAGATCACGAAGAGTTTTTTTACCAGCAACATGGTGGGGCATGCCGCCTATGCCAACGGATCAATCGCCAAGACCGTCGATGGCGGCCTTACCTGGTATGCGACCGTGGCAAACAGCAGCTCCTCCGGCTTCTCGGCACTATACTTCCTCAACGAAAGCACAGGGGTGGCCGCCAGGACGATGTCTGGACTTTACAGGACTATCGACGGGGGGGAGACTTGGAATGAGATGGGTGCCCTTTCGGAGAACACGATACACTCTTTCAGCTTTGTCGGCGAGGTCGGCTATGCCACTGGCAGCTATGGCAGTATCTACAGAACCACGGACTCGGGCTTAAGCTGGGAATATGTAGGTTTCAACAATTCCATGGGCGACGCAACCGATTTTAACGGAATTTTCTTCGTCGACAGCAACATGGGCTTTGCCACAGGCGACAGGGGAAGGATAGTAAAAACCACCGATGGTGGAGCAAGCTGGAATGAATATGGATTCTTCTACAGGGACATATCTTCGCTTGCAAGTCCGGATGGGACGACATTGTACGCACGTTCGGGGTCTGACATACTGGCTTCTGAAAACTCAGGCGACACCTGGGAAATCAGGGGCAATCTAGGCGTTCCCGGCACCACATTGCAAAACGCGCCACTTAAGTTTGTAAATGTGCAGGTTGGCTATGCGGCTTCGGGGCTACACCTATACAAGACAAGCGATGCAGGGCAGAGCTGGTCTGCCATAGGCACAGGGTCGCTCCTTAACGACAGTAACATATTCGGTATGGACTTTATCGATGAGGATACAGGTGTTATAAGCGGAGGCTATAACGTGCCCCAAACAAAAAAAACCACCGACGGAGGCATCACCTGGCAGGTGGTGAATCATATGAGTTTTGACGATATTCAATTCCTGTCAAGCACGGTGGGTTATGCCAGGGACGGTTCGTCCATCTACAAGACCATCGACGCGGGTGATACCTGGGACGTGATCTTTACGGGCAACGACAGCATTGATGCACTGCAATTTGTTGACGAGAATACAGGTTTCCTTTCCGGTTCCTCGCTGTCGTTTCAGATGACCACTGATGGAGGACAAACCTGGCAAGTGAACCCTTTCTATGCCTTCAGCAAGATCGGCTTTGCCAGCCCGGAAATAGGTTATGGGTTTGACAATGGCAACAATATCCATAAGACGGAAGACGGTGGGGCTACGTGGGAAATGCTTTGGAATATTCCCGGGGTGCATGGTTTTGCATTTGTGGGGAGCTCGGCATACCTTTACGGTACCTACGGAAAGATATTGAGGACCGCATCAGGGGTGCTTTCAAGCGGGCACATCTTATTGCCAGGAGAAGGTATAGTCATTTTCCCCAACCCTACGCACAATAAGATAACAATCTCGCCGAAGTCAAAACAGGATTCCATTACCGGCATAGCATTATTTGATATGACAGGGAGGAAAATTTTAAATTTCAATGGCATGGACAGGGACAGCTTTGAAATGGACCTTGGTGCACAGGCTGCCGGTGTCTACATTGTCAAAGTTGTTTTGGACCACCGTACTGTGGTAAATAGGAAGATAATGGTCCGGTAGATTAAATTATAAGGAGTCCTGGGCAGAAAGTCCAGCCGCAGCTTTTTTGCGGATGGTTTAGTAGCCGGGAAATTGGCTCGATGCATCAAATATCTTTCGGTCCAGAGCAAAGTGATTCCAATAATCAAAAAAACTAGAAGAGTATGAAAAAAATTCGATGGGGCATTTTAGGCACGGGCGGGATTGCACACAGGTTTGCTTCCGATATGGGGAGGGTTGAGGGTGCTGAAATAACCGCTGTGGGTTCCCGCTCCCTTGAAAGTGCAGAGAATTTCTGTAGCGGGTTTGACATCCCCTTCAGCTTCGGCACCTATAAGGAGCTTGCCGAAAGCGACGTTGTCGATGTTGTCTATATTGCGACGCCCCACAGCCTGCACCATCATAATACGATGCTCTGCCTCAACGGTGGGAAGTCGGTTCTTTGCGAAAAGCCATTTGCCCTCAACTCGATGCAGGCCGCCGAGATGATTGGACTGTCGCATCGCAAGGAACTTTTTCTGATGGATGCCCTATGGACCAAATGCCTCCCGCATTACAGGAGGATGATGGAGATTGTCGAGAGTGGCGACCTGGGCGAAATCAGGGCTGTCCTGGCAAATTTTGGGTTCCGCGTCAATCCCGGGCATTCCTCACGGCTGCTGGACCCCGCCTTAGGGGGAGGTTCCCTTATGGATATTGGTATCTACAATGTCTTCATCGCATTGGATGTCTTAGGGAAGCCGGACGATATAAGTGCTAGGATTTCTGCTACTGCAGACGGCATTGACGAGCAATGTGCAGTAACTTTCCAATACAGCAATGGAGCCATGGCAAGCCTCTATTCCTCCCTGTCGGCCGAGCTCTCTACAGAGGTGGAAATCTGCGGAACGGCAGGACGGATAAAACTGACCACCCCATTCCATGGGCCGGCTTCAACCATAGAATATTATGCCGATGGGATCAAAACCATTATCGATATTGATAATGAGGGTGGATATGGCTATCAACATGAGATAAGGCATGTTAACGAATGCCTACGTGCGGGCCTGATCCAAAGCAAGATAGTAACGCACGTTGACAGCCTATTGCTTATGGATACGCTGGATGCGATACGCAGGTTGGTGGGAATAGCCTATCCTTGTGACTAGGGTGTTCATTTCCAGCGCTTCTTTTTTGATCAGCAATAGAACAAGGAACAGGAGGATGAGCAACTATTTCCAGTTTTTTATTGGCTGAAGGATGATCTCCATATCGTGAGGCTTCCCAGGTTGTGAAACTTTCCGAGGCAGAAAGCCAACATTAACTTCTAAGTACGTTCGGAGATGCGCATCATTTTACTTTTTTGTGTGTTCTGTTGCCTGAACCTTGCGAAGTGTCCATGGTTTGTACTTATTATATTGTTCCATTTCAGGTTTGCTAAATCTGAATAGCAGATGCCGGTCTGCTGGGAAGACAGGTTTAATATCCTTCGTGCAAGGCATATTGTAAAGGGCAATGGATTCTTCGGGTGTTAGGCGATCCCTTGCAGTTTCCTGCTCCTTGATTCCTTCAGCCTGTGAATTCACATCGCTTCGCAGCATCTTCAGCCAGTAGGCTTTTCTGGGTAACAGTCACCTATCGTGGTGATTAACTTCTTGTATGCTAAAACTTTTGGATCGTTGGGAAGCAGTGGCAATGGGAAACAAAAACTTCATTTTCCCACTGAAACTAACAGCAATGCTCTTGAAATGAGAATGAAATTAGCGAAATGAAGCAGACAAAGAAATGGCTTCAAGGATACTTGGATTATAGGCGGTTGTTGTGCAGTCGGATTATGGTAATGCTTTAATAGAACTTTTGCTATTGAACTGATCCTTTTAAATTTTGCTATTGATTTCACTATCCTTTTGCTGTTTCGCTTGCAGGTTCTTATCTAGTGCATGTAACAGGTCTTTTATTCAAAATCGATATAGAATCCCATTTAAATGACCATATTCAGCCATTTAATCTATTGGAAGTCATTACCAAACATCATGACTCAAATAACAAAAATTCTTCTGGATGTTTGACGAGTATTATATTAATTCCAA
The DNA here is from genome assembly GCF_031456785.1 of Flavobacterium arsenatis. Classification (NCBI taxonomy): domain Bacteria; kingdom Pseudomonadati; phylum Bacteroidota; class Flavobacteriia; order Flavobacteriales; family Flavobacteriaceae; genus Flavobacterium; species Flavobacterium arsenatis. The sequence goes on along the minus strand of NZ_JAVDVI010000018.1, from coordinate 8,508 downwards.
TTGTAGCCTTTATTACACTCTTTCCAATTTTATTTGTTTGGTTTTCCACTACATCAAATATGAATGCTCTGAATTTAGAAATAAAGGAAAGTGCTTTGTCGCTTATGGTGCCCACAATAGTTGCTATACTTATTTTACTAATGTTGTAAATCAATAAGGCTAAATGTGTTTGGAAGAGAATAATTATCAACAAAAAACCTTCCGATTAGGAAGGTTTTTTTAATATTTACTAATCAGAATCATTCATCTTTTCAAGATTGTATGTAATAAACAAATAATGACCTGCACTATTAAGATATGTGTTTTGAATTAGCCAACCATCACCTAAAAAAGATTGTAGTTCAGGAAATTCATATTCTTCATACTCGGAAGAAAAAGTGTTATTATTTTAATCTTAACAGTTATAGATTTATGTTGCATAATTTTGCTGATTTTGTTTTAATAAAAATACGAAGTTTTTTATTAGGGCTCTCAATTCTTTAAAAATATTCAAAAACAACATTACTTATTCCATTTCTTTAACTATTTCATTTAGCATCTTAATTAGTTCATTAGCATCGTTTTTATCCAATGTTATAAAATTTTTCTCTGAAATGTCTGACCCGTATTCTCCAACTTGTATAAATACTTGTCCTTTATCGTTTAAATAACAATCCATTTCATTGTCATTCTCATCATTAAATACTGTTCTTAGCGCCATAATTTTGTTGATTTTGTTTTTATAAATATATATCGTATAAAAAAAAAATATCAACAAAGAAATCAAATTTGGAGATAAAATTTTCTTGTCACATATTACAACAAAAAACCTCAGTATTTAAACTGAGGTTTTTGTTTCCGTAAATTTTGAGTTTTCCTATTCTTCTTTTTCCTCGTCTTCTTCTGACTCATTTACTTGAGTTCCGTTATTTTCAGAAGTAGATTCTGCAACCGTATTAGTTTGAACTTCTTCTGATAAACTTTCCGCAATATGCTGTGATAAAGATTTCATATTTTAATGTTTTTAAATTATATGTGGTATGTATGAAGCACTGAAGAATTTAATTTTTTTTTAGTACACTCAAGTATATAAGTGTCAAATGTGAATATTTCCAGCATTTACTTCTTTCCAATCAGTGGCTGTGCCTATTTGCGTCGGAGCATTGTAAGGCCAATTATTGCCACTCCGGTCTGAATGCCCAGCACGTGCCTTTCTCCCACCGAAATAGACTCCCAGCATTGGACATTTGAGTAAATGTATGTTAGTAGAAAAGCAATAAGTAAATTTTTTTTCATTTTTTAAAATTTAGTAGGTTGTTTTTATTTAAAAAACCCTTTCCTCTTTATAAGGAGAAAGGACTAGCCATAAAGTGCCAATTACTTCTTTACAAATTTCAGCGTGGTGGTGATGCCTGAATTGTCTGTCAGGTGCACTAAATACACGCCTGCTGTCAAGTTGCCGCAATCAATGCTGTTGCCAGCCACAAGTGTGCCCTCGCTTATTTTAGTTCCCAAAATAGAGTAGATCTGGTAGCTTTGTGTTTCCTGGGTATCGATAAACAAACGATTTTGGACGGGGTTGGGGTAGAGGTTTACTTTTTTGTTTTTACCGAAATCTTCCACGCCTAAGGTACAAGTATTGATGAGTTGCGGGGTCAAGCTATTCACAAATGTACCATTGCCTAAGGTACCATAAAAATTATCGCCCCAAGCGTATAAAGAACCATTCGTTTTTAAGGCAATAGTGGTATTGTAACTTGCCGCAACTGCTTTCCAGTCTGTATCGGTCGTAATTTGTGTTGGAACCAATAGGTTGGTTTGCGTATTGTTACCCAATTGACCTAAATTATTTTGTCCCCAAGCCCAAAGAGTGCTATCCGATTTAATGCCAAAGGAACTCTGATTATCCGTAGCGATTGTTGCCCAATTGGTATCCGTGCCTACTTGCGTTGGAAAAGGAAGGGATGATATGCTACCAGTTCCTAATTGACCATTATCCCCGCCCCCCCAGGCCCAAAGGGTATTGTCTGTTTTCAGGGCCAAAAAGTGACCCATTCCAGCAACTGCTTCTTTCCAATTGGTGTCCGTGCCTACTTGAGTTGGAACGGTAATATATGTAACACTAGAGCCACTACCCAAAATACCTAAAACGGGACTGTTAAAGCCCCAAACCCACAGTGTGCCGTCTTCTTTTATGGCAATATTTCTAGTATCATTACAATCAATTGTTTTCCAATTCGTACTGCTGCTTATCAAGGTAGGTACAGATTTATTGACAAAAGTGCCGTCGCCAAGGGTTGCGTCTTCATTGTTTCCCCATGCCCAAAGGGTTCCATCTGTTTTGATACCAACTGTATGTCTACGGCCATTTCTTACCATTTCCCAAGTACTATTGCCTACTTGTACGGGAACTAAGCTCCATAATGCAGTACTTCCTATACCCAATTGTCCTTTATCATTGCCACCCCATCCCCATAATATACCATTTTCGGTAATGGCAAAACTACCCAAAGGACTCGAAGACACAGATCCCCACGTAGTACCAGAGCCTATCTGCACTGGACTTGCAAGTGTCCAGTCATTGCCGTTACCTACAGCTCCGTAAGGTCCGTTATAACCCCAGCCCCATAATGTACCGTCTGTTTTAATGCCCACACTATGACGCTCGCCAGAGGAAATGCTTTCCCAACATTGGGCATTCGCAAAAAGCGTAGTACACATTAATATAATAAGTAAAATTCTTTTCATTTTTTAAAATTTAGTAGGTTGTTTTTATTTAAAAAACCCTTTCCTCTTATAAGGAGAAAAGGGTTTATAAAGTTATTGATTTTTTTTACAATACCTGCAATTTTCGTTGCATCAGTATTTCGGTACCGTTGCGTAAGACTACTACATACACACCGGTTGCCATAGGAGCCAAATCGAGTTCCCAGACACCCTGTGTTGCCGCAGCTTCAAAACTTGTAATCAGACGGCCTGTAATGTCATAGACTTCTACCTGGCCGCTGCCATGTTCGGTCTCGAATCGGATGTTTACCTTGTCCTGGGCAGGGTTAGGGTACAGCATGATATTGCCTTTACTGCTTATGGCTTGCTGTTCCGTATCGTTAAGTGCTGCAGGACGTGCCTGTTCGGAATTACAAATTCTAAGATCCACATCGATTGGTGTGACGCAATTCTTGATGATCCCGTCTGCCATAATGGTACCAATCAGGGACAGGGCAGTAACACCGCCATTAAATCCATTGATGGGGATTACCGAAAAGGTAAACATATTGAAACCGGGAACGATGGTGATACTTCCAGGATTTATGATTAAATCGTTGGTGTTGCTCACAACAGATCCCTGAATATCGATACCATAGTTGCTGTGTATGATCAGCGTCACCATGGACAGACAGATGTGGTTGTCCACAAATTTTACCTCCCTCACTTCAACACCCAAACTGCAAGCAACGCAATCACTCGCGCTCAAGGACATCGAGGGGGTGGTGAAATTGCAGAGTCCGGTGTTTAGTTGCATATTGAAAGTACCCGATTCTGTCAGAGGATAATCGGCAGGCACCGAATTGCTTCCGCTGGTGTCTGGTGTTCCATCCTGCAGCCAGCTCCAGGTGCTCATCGGAAGGATCGGACCTAACAAAAAGGCTTCCTCGTCCTTGCACTTGCTGTAACAACCCGTAGGGAAAACCCACATATAGGCTTTTGGGCTTCTAGGGACATACACTTGGAAAGTAGTGCTGCAGCCGCCTTCGTTGGTAAACGTTACCATATAGGCACCGCCTTCGTTTACGGTGATGCTGCTTGATCCATCGGGATTGTTAGTGGCAACAGCGCCATTGCTCCAATTATAGGTGCCTGTGCCGTTAGCAAAGGCAGTGAGCTTAATTCTATAGGTCTGACAATCCTGCAGCACCGGTGTGTAGATGGTGACTTCTGCTGGTGCAGGAACCACTTCTATGGTTTGGGCCATCGTTTTTGTACATCCGTCACTTGAAGTTACGGTCACAGAAATGTCGTGGGTCCCCAGATAAAGATCGGGCAGACTGATGCCTTCCTGGTCGTCAAAGGCAGCCGTATAGCTACCGTCTATGGTCCATTTGATTGCAGTAGCATTGGAGGTTGCGTTGAAAACGGCTTCATCACCCAAACACAGCGTGGTAGGGCCGCTTAAGGTCAGTGTTGGAAGATTTAGAAATATTGGTTTGATGATGGTTGGACTGGTATAGTCACAACTACCATTACTCACTTTCACGGTATAAAAACCGGGAGTGCTCACTGCAAATGAATTTGTAGAAGTGGTAGCCAGAACGGTGGTACCGTTCATCCATTGATAGCTAGATATCGGGCAATTGTCAGCTAAACTGCCTGCATTGTACGATAAGATAACTGAATCGCCTTTGCATACGGTGGCATTTGGTGGATTGGATACAATATCACCATTAAAACATTTCAACGGAATGTTTACATTGGCATATAGTATTTTAAAACAACCGTATTTATTGGTTACTTTTACTGAAATCTGAAAGTTATTAGTTCCGGCCAACGTTTCATCAAATACACGTTTAGGGTTAGAATTGGTGTTTTGCACAGTCACGTTGTCAAAAGTCCACAAGAAAGTGTCACCATTTAATGGATCAGTACCAGGTATATTAAAAGCAACAGCCGTATCAAAACATGGAGGTTGTAGAAAAGCAATACTCAAACTGTTCATATTCATCAAGCTCAACGGCAAAATTTTCGTACATACAGGTTGGGCGGTTCCGCCTAAGCTGCCCTTGATGGATTGCCTGATGTAATAGTTTCCAGCGGCTAGGCTACTCGGCAAAGTAAAGTTGGCAGTGGTACTGAAAGCAGACAGCATGGTCCAGGGAGCGCCTCCCGTTGTACTCAATTCATACTGCCACATCTTACTGGTGATGGTAGTGAGGAAATTGGAATCGTCGGTAAGGGTTACATTATAGGTCGTGGTATTGTTGACCACAGGCCCACAGGTAGCACTAATTTTAAAGTTGGGCACATAAGGTACGGTAACGATTTGCGATACGGTACGGGTACACGGTTGTCCGGTTGTTCCTGTATAGGCAGTACTGAACAGAACGGTATACTGTCCTGCCTGAAGTGTCGTCAGCAGGTATTGGTTGGATCCGGTGTTGCTTGGCACATTGCTTATACTGACACCAGGACCATTGATCGTCCAGCGTCTGCTCAATGGGGTTCCTGAAGCATTACCCGTTAGCAGCAAAGAACCACAGTTGTTGGCCCAAGAAATGCTGGTTGTTGGGTTGGGACTGATCGTACACTCTGCAGGTTCATTGCAGTTGTTAAAAATTGTGATGCCATTGGATTGGGTCGTACAGCCGTTTAGCGTAGCGACAAAAAAGTAGGTTCCGAAATTCAGTGAAGGTCCAACATTTAGGGTGCCGCCTGTTCCTACCTGATTTGCAAGAGTGTTCTTGTACCATTTGATTGTAGCTCCACCTGTTGTGCCCGCCAATAAGGTAACGTTGACGTTGGCAGCATTACAGAAGGAATTGACACCAGTGACGTTAGAGGCACTCGCATTTGGACCAGGGGTTACTACAATATTCTTGGAAGCGGTAATGGTTCCCGTGCAAAGGTTGGGACTCGCAATACTGGCCGTAATGGTGTAATTATTATTGACACCATTCCCGTTGTTATAACTCATGGTTACAGCTGTTCCTGCCGGAGCATTCATAGTTTGGCCATTGCCAAAAACCCAATTTACGACAGTTCCACTCGCCAAAGGGGTACTTGAATTTATATTGAAACTGATGCCAACTCCACTGCAAACCGAATTATTGCCGGTAATGGTAATGGCAGGAATAGGTGTGACTGTAATGGTCTTTACAACATTTGCCACAACCGTACATTTGGTAATCACCACAATCAATTGATAGTTTTGGGGTGCAGTTACATTGTTCCACAATACTTCTACGGTATTGGTACCCTGTCCGGAAGAGATACTTCCCGCCGTACTGGGGTTGATGCTCCAGGTATAATTGCTGCCGGGGTCATTATAAATTCCTCCCGTGCTATTTATGGCCCTGTACGTGAAATAATTGTTGCTGCAGGAAACGATCTGTTGGATTACGGCAGTAGTGGTAGAAATATCTGCATTTATAGTCACCGAGGTAACCGTCTGCACTGTAAATGGTGAATCACAACCTACCGGATTTATTTGCTGTTTCTTGACCTTGATTTGGCCACTTCCTAAAAAAGTTACATTTACTTCACTTCCTGTAGCACTGCCAAGTATGGTACCGTTCACAATTTCCCAAAGGTAAGTGCTATTGGGATCCGGATTGGTAACAGCGTACGTATAAGGTGCATTGGGACATACTAGGGTAGCGGGAGCATCCAACACAGGTGCTGCAAGTGCAGGCTTCACCACTATATTTTTTGTTTGTCCGTTGCAGATGCCTGTTCCGGAAACCGTAAGGGTAAAATTACCTACGGTATTGAAAACGTGCGTAAAGGTGTTGGTGTTGTTTTGACTTCCCACCGTAGTGCCACTGCTGTTTTTGAGTGTCCAGGTTACTGGATTGGTTGATACGGTAGCATATGTGGAAGAAGTGCCTAGGCAAACTACGCTTTCACCCGTAAAAGGCTCAGGACTTTTGACATTTATAACGAGTTTTGCCGTACCGCCACAATGAATAAGTGTATTGTTATACGTAGCGATTAAAGTGATGGTGCCTGCTTGTGTTGGCGTTAGTATAATTTCATTGCGTTGGTCTGTTTGTATGATGGTACCTAATTGGCCACTCCCATTGTTTTCAATGTGCCATTGGAAATCAGTCGTAGGCCACTGGGGCAGTGCATAGCGGCCTTGTTCGCCCAAGCACAGGGAGGTATTTCCCTCTATCGTTCCGTTTGTTTTGATTACAGGGATTCTCGTCGTTGTAGGAAAAACGCAAGGCAAACTGCACTGGCTTGGTGTGAAAGTGATATACCCAAACCCATCCGCATCAACGTTATCCCATCGTACTTTCACGGAATTGGAAGAGGTAGAACCAATGATAGTACCTCCAATTACACTCCAGTTGAAACCATTGCAAGCGCTATTTGCTTGTTCTGGCAGGGAATAAAGGGCGGTTTGGCCCTCGCAAACTATACTAGGGCAAATGATGTCAAATCCCCTCCTTTCTATCTGGACTTCCCTTCTGAACGTACTGGTGCAGTTGCAACTATTTGTAACGGTCAGGGATACATGGTATGTACCCGGGTTTGCGAAGGAATGACTGGGATTCTGTGCATCCGAATAATTCCCATCGCCGAAATTCCAATAATAACTTACTATATCTGAACCACCATTAGTCTGGGAGGTGTTTGTAAAGAAAATATTTTGCTCACTGCATGCTTTGATAATTTCACTGGTCAAAAATGGGCTTGAAGAAAAAGAAGCTTGAGGTCCCTGAATGATGGTAATGCAAAGCGTTCCTGTCACTACCCCATTGGCAGTAGTAATTGCAAAGGAAATTTCTGCGTCTTCAATACCGGTCCAATTGACAGTAACTTTATTGTTTAGAATACTGGACATCGTACCGCCACTGACTGTCCAAACAGTGGTAGCGCCTGAGGGAAGGTCGTTAAGGGTATAAATTACGGAACTCCCTTTGCAGACTTCAATGCATTCACCTTCTACAATTTCTTCCAGAAAGACATCTTTACGGTCTTCTGAATATATTTCACAGCCCACCGCCTTGTTCCAGCTCAGGGATATGCCAGCGCCTTGTGCCTGACTTTTTAGAATGCCTCCAAAAAGCAAGGCAAACAGGGTTAAAACAAAAAATAGTTTTTGTTTTGGGAGTAGGTTTTTTTTCATATAATGGGGTTTTTGTTGATTACGCTGTTTTTGTTGCTTGGATTTATTTCCTGAGTGAAATCAGGTAGCCTTCCTTACTGCAAGACTTATCCCCACTACCGCTTGATTTCAAACTTTTGATTTAACTTTTATGTTGCTTATTTCATAACGTACTTGTTAAATTCCTGAAAATATAGCGTTTCAAATTTATGCTTATCGTTTCGCTTGCCACGCTACTTTTTATGTCATTATAGTTAAATTTTTAAGCAGTTGAAAATTTTTATCAAAGGCTTTGACGCTAAGGCCTAGATCTATAGCGTATCGATTTCGGGTTTTATTTATTAGGTTTACAGTGGCCGAATGGTACTGGGATAGGAAGAATTTCGTAAAAAAGGTTTCCGATACATTTTTTTTACCCCAGGTGTCGGGACTGTAAGAAAGAAACGAATGAACTGAAAAAAAACGCTACCACCAACTAATCCAATTGGAAAGTAATTCCGTTTTTTGAATTTTTCGTATCGCAATTGGTTAGAGTATGAATGGTGATCTTAAGTGAAGTGGTAAGATGAGGTCGGGATATTTTATTATGGTTCCGCCTTTACTATCTATAAACCTGAACTCGATTAATAATTTAGGCTAAAAATATTGTACAAAAAGGTAAAATTTAGTATATTTAAATCTCTGACAATTAAATATTTAAA
>NZ_JAVDVI010000017.1:0-100565 GCF_031456785.1 Flavobacterium arsenatis | reverse complement strand
GATGTCTCCTCCACAGATACCAAGGTGAAGGTATAGCTCTGTTGCGGATCTGGAAGGTTGTCTGTTGTCAGGACATAGCTTCCTGAAGCATCCAATGGAACGGAATAATTTGTTCCCGTCTGGTCGGTATAGGTAACAGTTGCACCCTGAGGTCCGGTAAAATTGATCGTGGCAGGCGTGTTCTGGCACACTGTTGGTGTTGTCGTGCTAAAGCTTGCCGTTGGCAAGGCATTTACCGTAAGGATTGCCGTCTGACCTGAAATTGCGTTGGAGCAACCTGCAGTTCCGGTAGTTTCAATATTGGTTAACTCATAAGTATAAGTACCAGCAACATTCTGAATTGCTGTTACAACATCAAACTCTCCACTTGGAGGCAATAATACATCCGTAGGATTTGCAGTATCGATAGTGTAGGTTACTGTGGCTCCCGGTGTTCCTTGTATTTTAAAACTTCCTGTTGTACCTAAACAAATTACTGGATCATCAAAACCAACCATTGTGGCAGTTGGAAGTCCTACGGTAAACACTACCGATGGACTTGGAGAAAATATAAATTCACAAGCTGGGGTAGTATTAGTAACAATATTAACCAAGGAGAAAGTTGTATCTTCCGTTACTCCCGAAATACCAAAAATACCAATTCCTGTGCTATTCAACACTACCGCAGCACTATAATTAGATGTTGCATCAACAACAGCTACATTAACAGTACTATTTGGAGTCCCAGTAACTTCAATTGTTGCTTGACCGCCTGTGCAAATAGAATTGGATGCAGGAGTAACAAAATCTGCCTCTGGAGTTGGATGAACTATTAATGTTGTTATACTTGGTGCTGAAACTGAAGTTCCAACTGTTGCCACAACACTGTAGGGATATGTTCCATCTGTTGCAGGAACAGGAATTCCTGTTGGATTCTGAACGTTTGAAATTACATTTCCGTTATAATCTTTCCACTCATAGGTAGCCCCAGCACCTGCATCGGTAGCTGTTAAATTAAACGTTGCTGTTCCTTCGCATACAGGTCCTGAATTGGCTGCAATGGTAGCAATACACGGACTTATGATAACTTGTACTGGAGGCGAAGTATACTCTGGACATCCCATACCTGTAAATGTATAAATCACTGTGTACGTTCCTTCCAAACTTGTACTTACATTTATTTCTCCTGTTGCAGGATCAACAATGGTTAGACCTGGAGGTGTAGAAGTATAAACTCCACCTGGTGTCAATCCTGGAGCAATTGGCAACAAGGATGTGCTAGATCCTATACAGAATCCAGGGTCTCCACCATCGTCAGGATAAGAAAAACCTCCTGATGGTGATGATGTAAGGAACAATTGAAACGGTTTGATAGGATCACAATATCCTCCAGAAAAATCATTTATCACTTTAATATAGATGGTCTCCCCATCCACACCAGGATACTGCGTTAGACTCACAGGTGGTGTTTCCGATCCAATCCTATTTATACCCAATTCTGCATCTTCTTTCGAATGATAATATTGAGCTGTAAAATCTTCTTGAACAAAATCTGCCAAAACAATGGCTTTGTTCTGCGTAAGATCAAATAATGGAGTTGCATCACAAATATACAAATCCTCAGCTTCGTCTACATCAAATGGTGAAGGAGCAAATTCCACTACAATAAAATCACTTTGTGAACAATTCATCGTGATATAATTAAATACCACCTTGTAGACACCTGGCTCGCTTACTTCTATAAAATGCTGATTCGCTCCAGGAATAATAACGTCATCTCTATACCAAACATAGTTTATATCTGAATTTGCTTCTGTTGCTGCCCTGATAATTCTTGTTGTACCTTCGCATATGGCGTTTGACCCTGAAAAATCTTCATCATCTGCATACAAATCAGTTCCTGTAATTTTTGGCCCACCAATATTAAAACTTCCAGCCTCTATAAAAACCGCTGTATCAAGTTGGTCATCTGAAGCATCGGCAACAACAAGTTTTATACTATATGGCTTGCCTGCGATAACGGTTGTTGCCGCTTTCATTCTTATAGTCTGTCCTTTAATATTTATATGAGAGGCTTCAACATTTGACTGATTACTACCTCCTGCCCCATCTCCAGCATTATACTTGTCAAAATAAGTTGGATTCAAATCCCCACAATTATTGTTATAGATCCCTTTTCTTATTTTAGTTACCGATATCATATCTCCTGTTACAGGTACAACAGCTAGATTCTCCCAAGTATCGTCTTCTAGATTTGTAAGAATAAAGGCAAAACTATCATAAAAGCCTGAACACTGCCATTGACCATATTCTTGAGATGAAAAAAGGAAATTAAAACTGAATTCACTTCCCATTGGCACGAAATCAAATTTTACGAAAGAAGCATCTCTGTTTTGATTGGTTTGACCACCAGCAGTCATTACCATTTGCAAATCCGGATCTGGCGTATAATTCCCCCATTGTTTACTAGAACCTGTAGTATATTTACTATCTAAAGTATTAATGTTTCCAGAAGTTAAAATAATCCCTTCCTTTATCGGAAAATTGGTATTGCCCCGGTGAAAATAACCATATTGAGCAGAATTTGCTGAAGATGTGAAATTAGAAATATTAACGCATGGTTCATTAATTAGTATATCCCTTATCAATTGTTTTACATTAAAGACAGGTAATGCTGCATTGTGCTTACCTGCTTCGATAGTAATATGATTTGTAGAAGGAAAATCTATATCTGTAGCCGAATTGTTATTCGAAACATTGTCCGGCGTTGAAGATGAAACATTTACAACATTCACTAAATTTCCAGTAAATGAATTAAATGAAGTAGGCATTCTTATAGATACCGTATAGGTGATGATCTGTCCTGCTGTAAGTGTAGGTATGGTTTGATTTATACTTCCCGTCCCATTGGTTCCGTTACTGGCATCCCAAACTACTGATGCCACATTATTGATTCCATTTGGCATAGGATCTTGCACCACCACATTCATCGCATCACTTGGACCATTGTTCACTACAGTAATAAGATAAGTAACATATTCTACTTCAGGCGGTGTTGTATTATTATTACTTAATAAAAACGTATCTCTATTGTCACTTTTAGTTACCGCCAAATCTGCAAAAGGTGTTGGTGTGTCAACATCCACACACTGTGTACATCCTGGATTAGGGTCTATAGTGTCGCTGGTCACAGTTACTTCTGAGACCAAATTTACGTTTTGAGGAAAGTTACTCGGAACAGGAACAACAAAAGTATAGGTTACTGTTTGCCCTACTGCTAGAGTAGGAATAGTATTTTGCAAAGCACCGGTTCCACTTGTTGCATTTCCTGACCAGCTAACCGTTGAAGCATTGATTCCTGCAGGAACTGGGTTTTGCACCACAACGTTTTGAGCCACCTGAGGACCATAATTTGTAATTTGTATGGTATAGGTTCTGGATTGTCCGGGAACATAGCTAGGTTGTGAGTCAGTATTCACTACAACCAAATTGGCACCAGCAGAAGGAACATTGGTATCGATACTTGTGTTATTGGATGCATCAGTATCTGGATTCACTATTGAAACTTCATTCACTAAGTTTCCTGTGAATGTTGCTGGTACATAAAAGGAGATTGTATACGTGACAAATGCACCACCAGCCAATGACAAAATTGTATTGTTAAGTGCTCCTGTTCCAGTTGCTCCATTTCCTGACCATGTGTAATTTGTCACATCGGCAGGAACTATGCTGCTTACTGGAATATTCGAGGCATCAACAGTACCAATGTTGGTTACCGTAACAGTATAGGTTGCTGATATACCTGGAGAATATTCGGTTTTATTATCTGTTATGGCAATAGCTACATCCGAAATAATTGCTTCTACATCCTTGTCAATCGCTGTATTATTTGACAGATTTAGATCTCCGGCAATAGCAGCAGAGGCTTCGCTCACCAAATCACCTGTAAATCCAGCAGGAACTGTTAATGTAATATTATAAACAACCGATTCACCGATTGCCAAAGTTGGTATCGTATGGTTTAAAGCCACATCATTTCCGAAAGAAGCATTGGGTCCTGTCCAAGAAAAAGAAGTTATTCCGGCAGGAATCAAATTTTGCACTACAACATTTGTTGCTGGATTTGGACCATTATTAGTAACTGTTACCGTATAATTTGATATTGCTCCTGGAGTATAAACAGTTTGTCCGTTGGTATTGGTTACTGAAATATCATATTGTCCCCATGGTGTTGTAACGGTAGCTTGGTTGTTGGCCGGAACAGTATCTCCAGCACTAACAGTTGTATTTGCTGTAGTAACTAAATTACCTGTGAAAGTTGCAGGAACCTCAATGGTAATAGTGTAGGTTTCCGAAGCACCACTTGCCAAAGTTGGTATGGTGTTATTTACTGGCACATTCGTTCCAGAAGAGCTATTTGGACCTGTCCATGAGAAATCGGTAATTCCAGCAGGAATCAAATTTTCAACCACAACATTGGTTGCTGGATTAGGACCGTTATTAGTTACAGTAACCGTATAGACGATATCCTGACCTAAAGTGTAGCCATCCGAAACAGTTGTGTTGGTTACAGCAATATCAGATTGAACCAACACATCCGTATCAACGCTTGGATTTGGGAAATTCGGATCTGAAGGTGTTTGAAGTGTTGCCGTAGCGGTACTCACCACATTGGCCGTTTGGCCAGCAGGGATATTAACTATTATCGTGTAGGTCACTACCTGTCCAACACTCATCTCTGGGATTGTATTTGTAACTGGCAAAGTGGTTCCAGTTGACCCATTACTACCGCTCCAGCTAACCAGAGTAACACCTGGAGAAAAAGTAACGTTTGGAGTTACCAAATAAGCGGTTTGTGGCCCCTGGTTAGTAACCGTAACTATATAAGTACTATTGGCTCCGGGAACAAAATAATTTGTATTATTCGTATTGACAACTTTAATATCTGCCCCTGTAAGAGCTGGTGTATCCATGTCAATAGCTGAATTATTGGCTAGAACTGGGTCATTTGTAGCACTAGTAGCTGAAATCTGATTGACCAAGTTACCGGTAAAACCTGGAGGAACCAGAATCACAATTGTATAAGTAACTGATTGACCGTTTGCCAGGGTTGGAATAGTATTGTTCAAGCCAACATTTGTGCCGCTTGATCCATTTGTTCCTGTCCATGTAAAGTTGGTTATCCCTGTAGGAACCGGAACCACAACGTGCACATCATTAGCAACACTCGGGCCATTGTTTACAACTGTTGCCGTATAGGTCAAGGTTTGGTTCGCTACATAGGAACTTTGACCATCCGTAATCGTAACTGCAACATTTGCATTGGTAGTGACACTAGGAGTATCAATATCAATACAGTTGGTACAAGTTGGAAATGGATCGAATGTAGGCCCACTAATTACCGTTTCGCTTTTTAAATTTCCAAGATAATTACTTGGAATATCTACATTAAAAGTATAGATTACAGAAGCACCCACTGCCAATGTTGGAATAACATCTTGCAAATTTCCTGTTCCAGCAGAGCTGTTATTTCCCGACCAAGTAGCTGCTGTAACACCATTTGGCATTGCATTGAAAACGTTTACATTGGTAGCAACCTGAGGTCCTTGGTTGGTTACCGTAATCGTATACTCCGTAGTTGTCCCTACTGCATAAGTAGTTTGACCATTGGTGTTGGTTACCACTATATTGGCACCCGAAATTTGAGCATCTGTATCAGTAGCCGTATTATTGGTCAAATTAGGATCTGCAGTTGTTGATGTTGCACTAACTTGAGCGGCCAAATCACCAGTAAAAGTTCCAGGTATCTGAACATTTACGGTATATGTAACCGATGACCCAGATGGTAAGCTTGCAATTACGTTGACTAATTCTCCAGTCCCAGTACTAGCATTAGTCCCAGACCAATTGGTAGGGGTAATTCCGGCAGGAAAAACACTTGCAACATTTACATTAGCTGCTGCCAAAGGACCATCATTCTTAACCACGACCGTATAAGATGTATTTCCGCCAGGGGTATAAATTGTTTGGTTATTCGTTATGGAAATTTTTACATCGGCATTAACTGCTTTGACATTAAAGTCTGTAATATTAGTATTGTTTTCGGGAATCGGATCATTAGAAGTGGTGGTCACATTAGCTATACTCGCTAAAGTTCCAACATAAACATTTGGCACATTTACAGTAAAATAATACGTAATACTAGCCCCTACAGCTAATTCCGCCACCTCATTACTGATATTGCCAGAACCGCTAGCCCCAGTAGTAATAGTACCAGCACCATTATTACGTGACGAATACCAAGTAGCAATTTCAACACCAGAAGGCTTTGCATTCATAAAATGAATATTTTGAGCCACTTGAGGGCCATTATTCTTAACCGTAATCACATAAAGAGAACTTGATCCAGTGAAATAATAAACTTCATTATCCGTATTGGTCACTACGACATCAGCTCCAGTCGTGGCTTGCAAATCCGAGTCTGATGCCTGATTATTAGTTGTATTCGGATCTGTTGAAGTTGTCGTCACATTGGCTACGGTTTGTAATGCACCAACTACCCATGCAGGAAGATTTACAGTAACGGTATACACAACTGTTTCACCAACTGCTAACGTTGGAATAGTATTTACAAAAATAGCATTGTCAAAAGTAGGATTCGTCCCCGAAGAACCATTCCCAGACCAAGAAGAAGAAGCCCCTCCACCTCCAATTGCGTTAAGATTAGTGTAAGTAACTTGAACTCCCGTAGCAACTTCAGGACCATTGTTCTTTACCGTAACAGTATATACGACAGAAGTTCCTGCCACATATAAATTTTGATTGTTAGTATTCGTCACAACCACATCTGCTTGGGCAAAACCCGCAACAGTGGCCAGCATAAACACCAATAAAAGTAAAAGTCTTTTCATATAAATAGAAATTAGTAGGAATAATCAAAAATACATTATCAAATAATTAACGAAGTGTTAATTAAAGTATTAAAATTCAAATATACTTATTAGTAGAAAATTTGTTTGTTAAATTTGCAAAAAATACAAAATAAATGGTAAATGTTATAATAAAGGAAACGCAAAATTCTGCTATCCTAAAGTTCGAATTTCCAGACTTTATCGTCCGAAACGAAAGCTTCGAATTCAAGAATATCGATCAGGCTTCCACCTCTCCCCTTGCCCAACAATTGTTTTACCTGCCGTTTGTGAAAACAGTTATGATTTCAGGAAACTTTATTGCCATCGAAAGATACAATATTGTTGAATGGGACGATGTGAAAGAAGCTGTTGCAGAACAAATAAATGATTTCGTAAACAAAGGCGGTGCAATTCTTACGCAAAGTGAAACCTCAACCAAAAAACAACCGGCTACTGTTTACGGAGAAACCACTCCAAATCCATCGGTTTTGAAATTTGTTGTAAGTCGAATGCTAACCAAAACGGCAATGGAATTCAAGAATATTGACGAAACCGAAGCTTCACCTTTGGCAAAAGAACTGTTCAAATTTCCGTTCGTGAAAGAAGTTTTTATTGATGAAAATTATGTTTCGGTAACCAAATATGCCGTGGCCGATTGGTCGGAAATCACGCTTGAGTTGAGAACCTTCATCAAGGAATTCATCGAAAATGGCGGAACTGTAATCGACGAAAGTCAAATTGTCCATAATCCGAAAGTAGAGAAACAGAAAATTGAAAACTTCGACAATCTTGACACAACCTCTCAGCAAATCATCAACATCTTGGAAGAATATGTAAAACCTGCCGTAGCGGCCGATGGTGGAAACATCCTTTTTGATTCCTATGATCCAACTGATAAACGTGTAAAAGTAGTGCTTCAAGGAGCCTGCAACGGTTGTCCATCATCAACATTCACACTAAAAAGTGGTATCGAGAACATGTTGAAGGACATGCTTAACGATGAAAACATAAAAGTGGAAGCCATAAACGGATAAACCCTTCCAAAATACTACTTGTAAGAGGCTGTCCTAAAAGTCCAATATTGTCAAGCTGAACTCGTTTCAGCTTCTAAAAATAATTGATTTCCACTATTTTTAGATTCCGAAATAAATTCGGAATGACAAAACCAAGACTTTTTAGACAGCCTCTTTTTTCATATCTTTTTTTATAAAACAGCTAACTACTTTAAGGTTATGCAGCTGGAATTGTAAACTTCAGTTGTCATTTAAAGTTAATTCTTGCCGTGACGTAACTATGGCTTTACCTCGTCTCAACTACGCTTTAGACACGCTTTAGGTACGCTTTAGATACGGTATGGTTATACTTTTGGGATACCATTTAAAGATTTTGACCCATCCTAAATAAACATACAGGTTACTAATAAATCATATTATTGTTCTGCAAATATAATGAATGATTTGTATTTGAATGCGGGAGACTTCGTAGAGCACAACCGTGCTTTAAGGTTGTTTGCGTTTTTAAGGAACACTTTATAGCTGGCATAAAAAAACCTTACAAATTGCAAGGTTTTTCTTTTATTGGCTGTTTTGCCTGCTCAACTTTGTGGGCACGAGCCAGAGGCATCGCCTAGCCGCTGAACTTATTTCTGCTCGGACCAGCTGGGTGATTAATTATATAAATGCTTCTGCTATATTCTTCCTCAAACTCTTCATCCTGTTTAAAAAAAACTTTATGTGAACAATCATTACTTAATCTTTCTATAAAAATTAGCTCTTTAATTGTCTCTTCATAATTTTCTTCACCATTAGGAAAAAGATAAAATGAAGGAGGAGTTAAATCAAATAATTTCCGAATTTTATCCCATGTTAATTGATTAATATCAGTTTCTTTATCAGAATAAGATAAGGGAATTACCAAAAGACAGTTATACAAATCAGGTTTAATTAAGCTAAGGATGATTTCATAAATAAATAATGACCCTTTAATCCAATTTGCCTTCTCTCTAAATTGAGAATCTATTTCATTTAAATGTAAATCTTGGTGTTTTTCCCATGATTTACTTCTAATTGCATTATTAATCCAGTCTGATAAAAATTTTCTGTATTGTTCTTTTTTATTCAGGTATTGTCCATCCATTTTCTTGTAAGAATTTAATTTCTTTGTTTGTTAGCACTTTGCCACCATGTTTCCATGTACCATCAATATTTAAAGCTGATCCATCATCAAAATGAACATGATTTATCTCTCCTTTAACTTTTCCTAAATCAAACCTTGTTATTGATTTGGGAGCTTTTCCTGTTTTTACCAGTTTATTAAGTTGGTTCATACTTACTTTAGTCACCGCTTTAAGCTCCTTACCATTCACATAAGGAATCAATAATCCTGCTAAGTAATATGCCCCATCATCACTTCCTTTTGAGAAAAGTCCATCATAATCTCCCATAAAGATGTATGTAAGCGCTTCAATTTCATCTCCATTTGGATGAAGCATTGATATAGCGTCTTTTCCTTCCTCTAAAGATTTAGTAGTTCCTTCTATTAACCTTGAATTAAAATCTAGTTTATCAGCTACTTGCTGGTCTTCTCCTTTCGATGCAGCCAATTTATTAGCATCATTAAAAAGATTGATATTAAAAAAACTTGCCAAACCATCAGAAATCCTTTGAATCAACCCTTTTTTAGGAGGATCACCTTCTCCTCCATTATCTTCAGGTGACATACCCGTTGGATCCACCAAATTAATTGGATTCTGCATCGTATAATTATACGGATTCCAACTTGGAAACTTCTCCGCCAAGGGATCCACACTCAACCAAATACTACTCCTAGAATCATAATACCTAGCACCAAAATAATGCAAGCCGGTTTCCTCATCCATCTCCTTGCCGCTAAACTTAAATGGTGTTTTATAGTAGCTGTCAGGATGTTGCTCGGCCATCGTCTCTCCGAATGGTAAATTTAGGAAAAATTGATACGCCTTTCCATTTGCATCTGTTAAAAATGTACTGGTGCCTAGGTGGTCGGGGGAAGCTAAAGAATTATTGAAAGCAGTTGTAGAATTGTCTTGTCCTGGAATAGGTTTTCACAAAAGTGTAAACCTATTCCAGGACAAGACCCTACCATTCACATTAATAAAACTAATCTGAAACGTTACCTAATATTTCTGCATCTTTCAACAGCTTTTTTCCTAAGACTTCATTTTTAGGAACATATCTACCTTCCAAATAATAATTGCCTAACACATATTTAGCATCTATTGAACCTAAATTAGCGGCTTTTTTTAAATAACTCAAAGCAAATTCTTTTGTATCTGGATCTAAAAAGTCAAGATTAGGAGTTTCTTTATATCTGTTACTTGAATCTAAATGGATAATATTATAAAAAACTTCATAACTTAAATACGGGTCTTTCCATTTATTTGATATAACAAGTTGATATAAAAATAATGACTGATTTTCATAATTGCTTTGTTTTACTTTACTTAAACTATCATAATAAGCTTTGTCATATTTGTCAATAACTTTTCTTTTAAACTGATTTGCAGTACTCAAATTATTCTTCTCGATCATCTCAAATTGTAACTGCTTAAAATTAGACATTTCATTCTTTACTTTGCTAGAATAATATATATTCAAACCAAAAAAAATGACAATAATTAGAACTATGTATAAAATGTTTTTATTCATTGATAAATATATTTTTTATTTTTTGCAAAATGCTTTGTTCTGGCTTTTTATCATATTTACCGTTTTCGACTTCAACTGGTTGCCAGTTCCACGGACGAGTACCAATAAGTTTACCATCTTGATAAATATTCCAATTTCCTTTTTTATCACCATCATTTACTGTAACTCTACCCTCACCTGTCATAGGATGGTGAACATATTCTGTGGCTGCAACTATAAACATTTTTCCGTTTCCCCCCCGCTACCGCGCGAATCCCTTCGCGTGGACGTATTACAACTTAAAATTCTGGAAAACGCAAACACCTTCTAAAACTCCTTTCATCCCTGCATAGTCAGAAGCACTGCTGTATTTATAATCTTCTGGTCTGAAAACTATTCCCTCCTCAACAGGATTATTATGTATGTAATCAATCTTTTGTTGAATCACCTCATTGCTCCATAATTCAATAGGCTTGTTGTCATGACGCCAAAATTGGTAGTTTGTAGTATTAGAACTTTTAAAGGCTTCCTTTTTAAAATAATCCAATAAAAATTCTCTCCTACTCTCTCTTGGATTTTCTTGTATGGCTTTAATGATATTCCTACTTGTAAACCTTTTCAAATCACCCAATAAAAGTTCAGGCTGTTGTCCGTTTATGCTTCTAAATATTAGATGAACATGATTGGTCATAATACACCATGCATGCACTTCCATCCCTTTCTTATTTTGGCAATACTCTAAACTTTCTACTACCAAATCTTTGTACTCATTCCTTGTAAAAACATCCAGCCAGCCTACAACTGCAAAACTCACGAAATAAAGCCCTTCTGGATTATGGAATTTATAATTTCTGCTCATTTTTTTAATTCAAATATAATTAAATACATCTGATTGTAGAAAGCATTGTGACCACGCGAAGGGATTCGCGCGGGCAATGTCATTAAGTTAAGAAAATAAAGACCCCGTTTTGTCCTTCCGAGGAACGAGGAATCGCAATAGATTTTCAATCTTGTCTTTCTTTGAGTTAGTTCCTAGTGAGTTCCCTCCTTCGTCGGGAGGACAAGATTGAGCTTAACTTAATGACATTGTTCGCGCGGGAGCAGGGGGTAATTAACAGACAAACTCCATATGTAAATACATATAAATTTGCCTGTTAATTTTTAATATTTTATTTGTTTTTTATCATAGAATGCGCTAGCCGTTGAACTTATTTGTGCTCGGATCAGCTGGGGGAGACGCTCGCGTCATCTGAAAGAAATTTCACAGATCAGGTAACATCTTTTCTTCTATGAACATTAATCTTTTTTCAAGCATTTCTGCATACTCATAAGTTGGAGGGACTTCTATCGGATAATAATCTTCGATTGATTCATTCTTATAAACAGCTTGAACCCAATCTTTCATAATAAAGATATAACCCTCAAGTGCTTCTTTTATATCAACTGCACTTTCGATATCAATGTATGCTGGAGGAATATCACCAACAATCAGCCAAACATATTGATCTATATGTTCTTGATTCGGCTTTATTTTAAATAAAAAAATAGCTAAAATATTATCCCATTGAGCACCTATCCATGCTTCGTAAACGTTGTCACACCAAGCATGAGACAATAAGTAAGCTTCAGCTTCTTGATAAAGTATATGGATCTCAATATCCTCCTTATCCGACAAATCAAGATTTCTAATGCTATCAAAATTTGTTATTTGCTTTTCAAATTCTTTAAGTTCCATTTTATAATTCATTTTAAGTTCTTTACTCTAATTTTTCTTTCTGGATGCCCATCTTTTAAAATCTCCTTTCAGCTTATGCATTTCATGATGTAATAGCCATGGCATTGGTTCTATATTATTAAGATCATTTGTACCCCCATCTGTCAATGCCTTTTTGTGGCTCACAGTCTGATTTCTTCCCGCATAAGGGTTAACTCTACCATCAGGCAGTACTTTAGGTTCCTTTGGCCATGATTGTCCAGTTGCATTTTCCCACTCTGTACGTAATCCCGCCGATTTTACTCTTTTAGAAGCTTCTTTTTTTGCTTGGTTATACAAGGTTCTGCTAGCCTTAGAACCTCCCATTGTAAATCTATCAATAAGAAACTCATATGCAGCACATTCAGTACATTTTCCATGTAACAATCTACTTCCTGGACTTGGTTCTGCTCTTTGACTAGTTTCAGAATTATTTGGTGGACCTGCGGTGTACTCAATTTCAACATCGAATTCATACTTTAAATCAATACCCTCATAGTCTTTGTAGACAGATGGAGCATCTAAATTTACCACAGTCACATAATCCGTTTTATCACCTCCCTTATTACTTACGTACTTTACATCTTGTATTTGTCCATTTTTTGTAAAAACCAAATATTCATTATCAACACTTTCCCCTTCCGTCCCTGTAGGGTCAATAATATTTATAGGGTTTTGATAACAATAAGCATAAGGATTAAAGTTAGGAAAATTTTCCGCCAACGGATCCACACTCAACCAAATACTACTTCTGGAATCATAATACCTCGCCCCAAAATAATGCAGACCTGTTTCCTCATCCATCTCCTTGCCGCTAAACTTGAACGGTGTCTTGTAGTAGCTGTCAGGATATTGCTCGGCCATCGTCTCCCCGAATGGTAAATTTAGGAAAAATTATCTCGCTGCTTTAATATTGTTTTTTGGTGTTCGATGCATCTTCGATTTGGTAGGCTACGCCATTTGCATCTGTTAAAAATGTGCTGGTGCCCAAATGGTCGGGGTGGTATATAAAAACAAAAACTACAACGGAAAAGTTGTAGTTTTCTGTTTTTCCTGCTCAACTTTGTAGGCACGAGCCAGAGGCATCGCACTAGCCGTTGTGAGTATTTTTGCTCGGAACAGCAGGGTATATACTTGTTGAGAAATCATGATGCCTTTTTATTAAAAAAACTTCTACTCAAATTGTAAAAAACATAGATGCTAATAACAATTATAAAGTTTAAAAAAACACTTACTACATTGGTAAAACCAAACTGTATCTCATTTTCATTCAAATAAAATTGGTAATAAATTGCCGGATATCCAATAACCATTCCTGTATTAAATGGAGGAAGACCAACTATCAAACTAACAATTATAGTGAATATTAAATAAAATAAACTTATTATAAATATTTGAATTAAAAATTTCTTCATATTTTATATCTTTTGTTATTTAGCAACTGGGTGACCATAGACTTCTTTTTGTTCTAGAAATCGACCAGCTGGTGTATTTATATATTTCCCTCTAGTAAACAGATATAATGGGAGTACATTATCATTCTCATCAACAGATCTTAAAAAGACTTTACCAAGTCCAAACCAAGATCTATTTGCTCCGCCTTCAGTATTATATAATCCCCCTGCCCTACCTGGTATACCTGCCGTATGGGACATTGTTGAATATGACATAAATTGCTCAGCCCAAATTGCAGAATCACAACCATAAAAAGTAGCTACACTATTTTTTTTATCAAAATTAAAATTAATATCACCCCAATGCTTAGGTGACATTTGACCTTTATCATATGCACTACCTGTTTCTTGGAATAAATCTTTTGAATTGTTAGGATCGTAGTCACCCTTAGGCCCATCAGCACCACTATGAGAAAAAACACTAAATTCAACGGTTTTTCCGTAACCTTCTTTCTGTGCTAGCTCTATATTGGATTCAACATTATTTTTTAGATTACCTAAATTAGCGTCTGTTATAAATATCAATTTATCTTCTGGATGTAATCTCTTAATTTGATCAACTCTCGTTTGTGCAGCGTCATCAATGTCTCCACCACCTCCCAAATTTAAAACAATTCTCACTTTTCCTTTAGGCGGGTTTCCTTCAGTACCTTCTGGTGACATCCCCGTAGGATCCACCAAATTAATCGGATTCTGCATCGTATAATTATACGGATTCCAGTTAGGAAAGCTTTCCGCCAAGGGATCCACACTCAACCAAATACTGCTCCTAGAATCATAATACCTAGCTCCAAAATAATGCAGGCCTGTTTCCTCATCCATCTCCTTGCCGCTAAACTTGAACGGTGTCTTGTAGTAGCTGTCAGGATATTGCTCGGCCATGGTTTCCCCGAATGGTAAATTTAGGAAAAATTGGTAGGCTACGCCATTTGCATCTGTTAAAAATGTACTTGTTCCCAAATGGTCGGGGCTTTGCAGAGCTGGCATAAAAAAACCTTGCAAATTGCAAGGTTTTTCTTTTATTGGCTGTTTTGCCTGCTCAACTTTGTGGGCACGAGCCACAGGCATCGCGCTAGCCGTTGAACTTATTTCTGCTCGGACCAGCTGGGGTAGGCATCCTTACTTTTTTAAATAATAACAATAAAAAAACATATCTTTTGAAGTTTTAACTTTGGATAATGGATTAAAATCTTGAGAGAGGTATAGTTTTTTATCAAAAACTATATAAGGTGTCGGTCGGCCTTGATCTATTTTATAAGATATATTATTCTTGTTATCCTTAAGTTTTATATAATCAACCCATGGTCCTATTTTAGTAGTGATTGTTTCCGCCTCATAAACACAGACTGAATCTAAACAGATAAAATAATACACTCCAAAATTAGAAGAATCAGAAGAATCAAGACTATAACCTGAAGGATTAATTAGATATTTTTGCACCTCAATTGGTAATTCATCGAATTTTATTACATCTTTTTTTAAACTATTGATGGAATAATCGTAAGATTTACAACTATTTAATATTAGCAAAACGCTACCAATTATTAGTAATGTATAATGTTTCATCTTTTTAATCTTCTATGTCGTCTATCCAATCTCTAGTTCTGTTATGCGAATTGTGAAAATCACCAAAAATTCCTTGCGAATTAATTACTTGAATATTTTGTTTGGCACTACTAAATTCTCTAGCAGCAGGACCATAATCTCCCGTACCTTTTATGGTGCTTGGAAAAATTGGGGTTGTCAGCATATTACCTCCATGAATTTGAACTGGATCACTAGGGTCATAAACATTAACATGGTTTACTCTCTTTCGTGCTGTTTCGGATAACTGATAATCACTTCGTGCTGGTGTATTTATTGTTAATAAATTAATCTGAACATCATTAAATTCATCTAATTTACTTAACATATTGGCTGCTAAAATGGCAACATTACCTCCATGACTATGACCAACTAAAGTAATTGGTTCAGAACTATCCATACCTTTTCTTTCGCTTCTTATATGGTCAATTAATTCATTTGCTGCTATTTTCCTATAGACATCATAATTTCCTCCAGACCATTGAAAAGGCATACTTACTTTACTGTCTCCAAACAATTTGGATGTTGCATTTCTAATTCCTTTCAAATCTTTCCATGTGGAATTATCTGACCATGTACCGTGTATAGGGAAAATCTGTTTCCCATCAGGATCTATTGCATTAATCGGATTACTAGCAACATATACATAAGGCCCTATACTTGGATACTTCTCCGCCAGCGGATCCACGCTCAACCAAATACTACTCCTAGAATCATAATACCTAGCCCCAAAATAATGCAGGCCTGTTTCCTCATCCATTTCCTTGCCACTAAACTTAAATGGTGTTTTATAGTAGCTGTCAGGATGTTGCTCGGCCATCGTTTCCCCGAATGGTAAATTTAGGAAAAATTGATACGCCTTTCCATTTGCATCTGTTAAAAATGTACTGGTGATTAATTTACAACATAATCACATATCTAAACCTTCTCCTAATTTATTATTGCGAAATGTCATTAAAGATTTAAAATTATATGCTTTACTTCTGGATATGATTCTTCCATCTGAAGTAATTATCTTATTTTTGGAAACAATTAATGATAATGAATCATTTACAAAAACATCTGTCTTTAAGTTTATTGTAGTAAAAAATTCTATTTTTTTTTCCTTACTTGAATGATTTATTGAATCAATTTTAATTAAAGGAAAAGTATCTTTTGAAATTATTAAGAAAAAATCTTTTTTAGTCATATTTTTTTCGAAACTTAAAGTTGTGTAAAGCTTCAGATCGAACAGTTTATGGTTATTATTTAAAGAATCATATATTAACTCTTGAGATTCTATCCGAATTTGCTTATAATTATTACATTTCATTAGTAAAAATGATAATATAATCAATGCTAATAGTTTTTTCATTCTCCTATTTTTTTATAATCATGATAGTTCTTATTTAACAGTTTATTAAAATCTTCCGTCACAGTTTTTGCATATTTTTTTATCTGTTCTTTGTAAATATCTGAATGCCTCTTTTGTGGATTTAACAAATGTCCTATTGGACCACCTTCGTGATCCAAAGCACTAATTAAATTAAATTTATCATTAAGTATTGAATTTACTTTTCCATCTTTAAGTTGGACTGTCACTTTTGACTCTTCATTATTAGTGGTCATTAAAGGGGTTCTAGCATATAAATCAGTTGGTGAATAATTACCTTCATTATAAAGTTCAACTCTTCCTACTGGTTGCCCACCTTTATGGCCTGTTATTATTTCATCTGCAAAAGAAAAATCATTTTTATATAATTTATTTAGATCTACTCCAGCTTCTGTAGAATAATGCTTAAGTATGTTTGATAAAACCTTATAATTATCTTTATTGAAATTATAATCCGACAATTTAACTTCATCATTATTTAAACCAACATTCGTATTTCCATGGATTATAATATTGTTTGTAGCTCTAAAATCAGTATATAAAAATTTGCCATTTGCATCAAAATGATCATCAGGAGGACTCGCACTTCTCCCATCAGGATCCACCAAATTAATCGGATTCTGCATTGTATAATTATACGGATTCCAATTAGGAAACTCCTCGGCCAGCGGGTCAACACTCAACCAAATACTAGTCCTGGAATCATAATACCGTGCACCAAAATAATGCAAACCTGTTTCCTCATCCATCTCCTTGCCACTAAACTTGAACGGTGTCTTGTAGTAGCTGTCAGGATACTGCTCGGCCATCGTTTCCCCGAATGGTAAATTTAGGAAAAATTGGTAGGCTACGCCATTTGCATCTGTTAAAAATGTACTTGTTCCCAGATGATTGGGGTTGACATTTTTCTTTAAAAATACGAAAAGCCATGAATATTCATGACTTTTGTTTTTTAATTTTGTTTGTCGGCACGGATTATAAATCCTCGCTATCGGTTGTGGATATCCAAGCGGTCGGGTTAATCCAAACCCTCAGTCCAAAAGGGAACTTTGTAAAAGTAATTATCTAAAGTCTGCCTTTCCTTTTTATAAGAAAATTTATACTTGATCTTTTTTGTCAAATCTACTATTTGAGTATACTTCATATTGCAAACGTTGATGTTCTTGCTTTCTTCATCTATTGCCTTGCTTAAAATAATCTTGCCATTTAAATATTCTATTCTGAATACAGAAAAATTGCTTTCACCAAATCTAGCAATTGCATAGACAGGCATAAGTTTCTCATTAAGAATATACAATGAAAAGGGTCTATCCTTTATAATTTTAAAATGTGGTGTGATTGAATTAATTGCAATGATTAAATTTTCTTTCTTATCAAACAATAATCTTGTCTTATATCCATTATAAACAATTTTATAGTTTTGATCAGAAAATAAAATCTTACAGTTTTTCAATTCTTCAATATTGAAATGATTAAATTTAGTTTCACATTTATAACCGTCTTTAATCAATTTATCAATATCGCCCAAATACTCCACTTTTATACCTCTATCTATGCACTTTTCTGTTTCTTTACTGGAACAAAAAAACAGAAAAATTGCTATTAAACTATATCTTATCATCTTAAACATTTTATTATAACTTAGTGCTTTAAATTTCTGAAGGTTTTTTTAGCTTCTGGTGTAATTCCAAATCTATTGTTTGGACGCAAATATTTGCTACTCATTCCTCCTGAACTATTAACTTTTAAATCATAGAAACCTGCTGATACACCATTCTTATTATACTGCAAAAAACCAGCCCTTTCTTGATTATGTAGTTGTTTATCAAAATTAAATGAATCATAATTGTTGCTGGTGGCACTAGTTAATGTGTAATTTAAAAATAACTTTCTATTTGATTTCCCTACAAAAAAAGAAGAAAAATTTTCAGCATGTTTCTTTCCTGATTCATAGTACTTGGTCTCAGGCTGTAACGAACCTCCAACTAGTGAACATGCGGTAAACATAACATTAGCATCATCAGTCAATAAGCCTTTTATATAATTTAAAGAAGGATTCTTTGAGGGATCAGCTGTTGAACTCCCTGCAGAAATATTACCATCTAATTCAGCTCCTTCAGCACTTCCATGGGATCTCCAAGCAAGGTTTTTAATAAATCCTTTCTTAGAACCATATTTTTCCTTTAATATTTTTTCAGCCTCTTGTGGATTATTTACCGCTATCCAATCATATTCCCCAGAAGTGGCATTCATCTTCTCTTCATCAATATTACCATTGTCCATTGTAAATATAAGTAAGTTTGAACTACCTGTTAGCTTTCCTTTTTTGGGGTCTCCTTCAGTCCCTTCAGGCGACATCCCCGTAGGATCCACTAAATTAATAGGATTCTGCATCGTATAATTATACGGATTCCAGTTAGGAAAGCTTTCCGCCAGCGGATCAACACTCAACCAAATACTGCTCCTAGAATCATAATACCTAGCACCAAAATAGTGCAAACCTGTTTCCTCGTCCATCTCCTTGCCGCTAAACTTGAACGGTGTCTTGTAGTAGCTGTCGGGATATTGCTCGGCCATCGTCTCCCCGAATGGTAAATTTAGGAAAAATTGGTAGGCCTTTCCATTTGCATCTGTTAAAAATGTGCTGGTGCCCAGATGGTCGGGATGGTAGAAGTATATTGGTGTTGCAGGCTCAGGAGCACGTTGCAACTCCGGATTGTCTTCCAAGGCTTCGTCCTGCAGGGCTTTTTCCTCTTCCTGATAGGTTGTGCCTTTATACTCCTTGAAAGTAGCCTTGCCTAATTTTGCCTTTTCAAGATATTGCTGGAGGTCGGCTATTTGAGCCTGCTGTACTGCCTTTTCGTCAAATTCCGTTGCTCCATCGCTTGCCGATTTTCCTGACTTTGACTTCTTCTCGTTGAAGATATCAGCCTTGTCATCGCCCAAACGGCTCACGATGCGTTGAGAGCCTGCATAATAATGCTTGCTGTACACGCCGTTAGGATCTATCACCATAAAGGCACTCGGATAGGTAGTGTAACTGTTCATCGTTACCGATGGAGGGTTTACCAGCGATCCATTCTCGTAGATGGCCTCGTTGTCCGAACCTGCCTTTAACACCCTTTCGCCGGAGGCATCATAGATATAATGCTGCATCTTGTAGTTGGAATAGAAAACACGCAGGCGGTTGGACTCGTCCCAGTAATAATCAGAGCTTGTCTCTGCATTGCTCCTATTCTTAACATTACCATTGTCATCATACATGAAATTTTCCACTTGGTTTCCATTAGTGATGGTTTCTACCCTATGGGTGCCTTCGTAGTACTTATAATCATTACTATATGTATTGGCCCCAAAGGTCGCATTGTTTTTAATATGCGTCTGCCCTTTGGATTCAATCCCATGGGTGCTGTTGTATTTCATATTGAGGCTATAATTGCTCTGGAAATCGTTTCCGTTATTGGCCTGCGAAGGACTGCCGTCAAAACTACCCTCGGCACCCGCAAGTCTGTTGAAGGTATCGTATCCGAACCTATGACTATATTTTCCACCCATATTGTTGCTGGTTATGCCTGCACTGTTATCGATGTTTACCACATTCCCAACCTTGTCATATCCATAATCATTGTTGAATAGGTCCTGTTGATCGGCAGTCTTGACATTCAGGTTTTTCATTCGCCTCATCGTAGCAGTATAGGCATAAGACGTCTCGGTATCATTGCCATATTTCAAATACTTACGTTGCTCAAAGTAGTCATAATCAATACGTTTGATATAATCATAGCTCTGGCTGTTGACCATCCCTGTGACCTTGTTCAGGTTTCCTCCAAGATCATAGGAATAACTGATATCTTCTCCATCGGGATACTGCATGGTTTGCAGACGGTTCCAGCTGTCATACCCAAATTTTGTTTCGAACACGCGTGTTGGAATGTTGGGCCCTACAACCGTCCTCTTGTTATAGGTCATCTCGCCCATCATGCCATAATCGAATTCCTGTTCGCCCGTGGCGTCTTTTTGCCATATTAGCCTTCCTGTTTGGTTTCCTGAAGAGCCATATTTGTAATAGACATTGCTGATGTTGTCCCCTGATGGAGTGTTTGGATATTCAATTTTTTGCACTCGATTATGGTCATAAGAATATTTAATGAACCTGTCCTGTTGCGGAATTGAATTATCAACCATCAAATTATGGGTCTGAATCTTGGTAAGGTTGCTTGCCTTATCATATTCAAAAGACGTAGTTCCATTATCAGGATGCTTTACCCCAATCTTACGTCCTAGAAGGTCATAACCATAAGAAGTTATCATACCTCCTGCATCCTTATATTCCTGAAGCTCCCCAATCGCATTATAGGTGAATTGTGTCCACACCTCATCATCTCCAAGATTCATGGTCGAAATTACCCTTCCTGATACATCCTTATACGTCTCGCTTATAATTTCCTGGCTGTCGTTTTGAGACACGACTGTCCTTGTCTTGATTGCCATCACGCCTGAGTTGTTCTGGTCGATACTGTAGGTCATGGTAGATACATTTTCATCAGGATCTAAGCTTTTTACTGGCCTGTCCAATTCATCAAATTCCGTAGCAGAATGATGTTCAGTATCGTACTGCAACATAATATATTGCGTATTCAATGCTTTGGTCTGATAATAGGGGTGGTATTGCTTGATGGCCCTTCCAAATTCATCATAGAAAACGGCACCACTAACCGAAAGATGTTCCACCATATTGGGTGATTGTGGAGTACCTATGTTAAGCTCGATGTCTTTCTTGACCTGTATCGGCCTACCCAAACCGTCCACGAAAGTAAACGTCTGTATATCGTTTGTTGGATGTCCTGCGTCATAATGGCTAGTTACGGCAACGGGTACAAAAACATTTTCACTGAGACCCAGAGCCGTATGTTTTAAATAATAGTCGAATTTAAGAGTATAGGGCTTGCTTGCCGCTATCTCTTTAGGGCCAATTATCTTTGTTGTCCTTCCAAAAGAGTCATAGGCATACTTCATCTTGTTGCCTGCCAGATCGGTTGTTTCTACCACTTTGTCGTTATCGTAGTAAAAATTATTGGAGGCGTTAGCCGTATCATAATAGCTGATTTGTGAAGAATATCCGTAAGCATCTTCAATTTTTTGAATCTTATAAAAGTTTGCATCATATGTATATTTATAATACATCGATTCAGCACTATCATTTGGAGGATAGGCTACCTTGGTAAGATTTCCATAGCTGTCATACTCCATAGTAGTAGTTGTAAATTCCGAAGGATTATAATAGGCCTTTATCGTGAGTATGTTTCCTGTATTGTTATTTATTGTTGTGACCCTTCTTCTCATCTGTGAAGGTGCCTCAACTATTATCGAAGAAGGCACATTCAAGATATGCTTCGCATCCAATGTGGCATTGGAGTGATAGGTTATCTTTGAAGTATAATTATCGGCCGGATCATTAATGTTGCCCATATTCTGATGCATCACCACCCTGCCAAGATCGTCATAAAATAGATTTACTTGTGAAGTAAGCAACGGCGTATTGTTCAACTCGTAAAGATAGTTCTTGGTCTTAACCAACACTACAGCTGCAGAGCGACGGCCTTCCTTGCCTCCAACATCAAATGTTGAGGGAAGCATATTGGGAGTCATCTTTGTATTGGTGTCGTCCAGCATCCGCACTTCATAGAAATTTTCTGTCCTTGAAAATTTCTTGGACTCATCATCACCTTTCAATATATAGGATTCCTTCAAAAGCCCATTAAGGAAGTAGCTTTTGTTATGATATTTAGAAACCATAGTCCTGTACACTGTGCTGTTGTCATCACCATCTACTTTTGTATCAATGGTCTTCACCGTTTCATAGCCGTAGAAATCCCTTTCGCGTCGGTCGTATCGTCCGTTTTCATATTTGAACTGTTTCCTGATGGTGTCATTCCCGTCATTCATCTTATCATAACCATCACTGATTACGACCTCGCTCATCACCCATTTCGCATGAGGGTTGTTGTAATCCACTTTCTGCACCTTATAGTCGATCAGGAAGGCACCTTTTAAAGGATTGGTCACCCTTTTCAACTTGTCAGTCCTTCTCACGTTTGAGGAATGCACCACTAATTTGCTGTTTCCTATATCCTCAATCAAATCAGGATAGCCATCGCCATCAAAATCAGAAATTGATTTTTTAGTTTTGCTCGTTGTAGTCGATGCAATGGAGCCCGATAAGGATACAGCAGGGATTTTTAGGCAGAAACCGAAAGGCAATGGCCATGTTATCGCAGCCGTTGCCGATGCGTTTATGGTAGAACCAATACTCACCGACTCTCTTTTCATATTGAAGGCGGAAGACAGCTGGCCAAAATTAGTAAATTTGTTTCCCTGATTGATGGCTAGATGGATGTTATCTCCTGTACCAACATAGTCCAGCAATCCATCACCGTTCATATCCACCAAGGTGTGCTCTGTACTGTTCCAGGCAGAGGTCAGAG
Organism: Flavobacterium arsenatis; assembly: GCF_031456785.1. Lineage (NCBI taxonomy): Bacteria > Pseudomonadati > Bacteroidota > Flavobacteriia > Flavobacteriales > Flavobacteriaceae > Flavobacterium > Flavobacterium arsenatis. Next base: position 77,362 of record NZ_JAVDVI010000017.1, on the reverse strand, counting down.
AGATTCCCGCCTCCACACTACCGTTCCATTTGTTGATGCCCAGTCCTCCTGAAATATTTTCAGAGGCACTGTTAAATATCTTGCCTGCATGTGTAGTAGGATTTGTAGAAGTTGTCCATGCATAAGCTATGGGTTCTATAGAATAGCCACGGTTCAACTTGATCATAACATTGTCACCGCTTTTTTGCAATAAATCTGCTAGTCCGTCACCGTTGATGTCCATCCAATGGCCTTTCACTATACTTGTCCCTTTAGAGAAACTTCCCGAGATGCCACCTCCCGAGTTACCCTTAAAGCCTTCAAACCTTGGAAAGGAACTGTCGCTGGATTTGGGACTGGATCCCTTGTCGCCACCCTTGCTGTAACTTCCTTGTGCACCCACACCATATCCAGCACTCTCTGCAGTCGATACATTTCCGAGACCTCCCACTTGAGCGTTGAGCCCACCTGTTGTATTGGTATATTGAACCGCATTGGCAGTTACAATATCAGGATAGCGGTCGCCATTAAAATCAACATAATCCGTAATGGAGGTATTATTACCTGATAGCACTTTGGATGCATTTACTCCTACTGAAAAACTTTCAAAACCTACGCTCACTCCTCCAGAAAAATTTTGGGTATCTCCCCTAGAAATCTTATTGATGGCAAAGGCACCCGTTTCCAGCATTCCTTGATAATCATAGGCTTCCACTCCAAAATCATTACCCCCTTGATCCATACGGGCCGCCCTAAAGCCACCAGAAGACGAATAATTTTCATCGTGTGTTCCTTTCCAGCGCTCGTATAGGATACCTCCTATGGTTACTTTTGCAGGGGTTGCAATCAATAGGGGCATTTTTGACAGGCTTCCATAGGTAGCCTCAAAACTGTCCAGTGCCGTTTCGGTCAGGCCATTTTCTCCCAGATTATTGAGATAATTGACGGCATTATTGATGGCGGTAGCCTGATCTTGGTTAAACGTCAGTGCGTTTTCCTTTATCAAATTGCCATAGGCAGACGTCACCGCTCCCTGAACTACATCCGGATTGTACATGAATTGTCCCCATTGACGCAACATAGGACCAAACTTAGGATTAGATCTTTGGTAAAGGTTGACCTTATTTACTGGGACATCATAAGGATTATTGTTAAACGTCATTCTTACAAATGAATTGGAGGCCAATGCAAGCTTGGATAGGCTGGACACCTGATCGTCCATCAGCTGGCTGTCGTCTGCATAGAAACCAATTTCAAGTGGCGTGTTTCCCGTAGGTATTGCAACAGGATCATTGTTAGGAAGTATGTTTACACCACCTGGAGTCTTGATAATCTGCTTACGAACTATGGTTTTATTATTGGTCTTCACCACAAACCAGAGATTGGCATTCTCGATACCCGTAAAGAGGTTTGTAAAGTTGTTGCCTGTATTGTTGATGGTGATAAAACGGGATGACCCAGTTCCTCCTGGCAGTTGAGTCAAATCCACCATTGTATAGGCCGGAGAACAAGGGTAGGATTTATAGATCGAATAATCCACTATGGGATAATATTTCTCTGAGCTCTCTACAACACCTTCCTGCTGTCCGCCTTCTCCAATGACAGGAGCATCATAATTGAATGTAACCGTTGGCTTCCATTGAAATTGATTCCATTTTACATTGGAACTGGAAGTTACTTGGAAGTAAAACTCGGTAGATGAAAGCGAAGAATCTAGGCTGCTATCTACTGATACTATGACACCTTGAGGAAGTGGATGTGAGATTGTTGCTGTTGTTGCAGTTTGACATGTTTGAGTAAAAACTTCATACTCATCGATTGCTACTTCATCATTGTTTACGTTGGCTGTAACAATTCGTTTAAAAATCTTGTAAGTTATATTATCTGATGGATTTGTAACAGTAATGGGCGTCCAAGTAATTTTTGCAGTACCTTCAGTGTTGGCCGGAAAAACAAGCGGTTCGTTCTTCGACAATATAAAACCATCCGAATAGGAGCTCTTGTATATTGAATTGGCGTCCTGGTCTACAGTTGTGTTAATCGTCGTATTCGTATATTCTATCCTCGGGTTCCAATTTACCGCTGGGTTTGCTGTATTGTTGGAGTGTATCCTGAAATAGATACGGTCCCCTTTCTTCACCGTAAGGTTTCCGCCGCTTGCATTGCAATTGGTTGAAGCCGTAGTGATGGTGTTGCTGACACTACTGTTGGTCGCTGTCAATCGTGTACCAAACAATAAACACATTTCAGTAGGCAGATCAGAACACGTTTGCAGGTTGATCCTAGCTTGTGCATTGATCTTTTCCTGCTGTTTTTGATAATAATCATCTAGCCAAGCCTGTGCTTCTATCTGTGATTTCTTTCTGTTTTCATTTTCGCTTATCTTGTTTTGTTCTTGTGTTTTTTTATAGAAATCCTCCATATCGACACCTAAGATCACCTTCAGGGAGGTTATTTCTTTGCTGTTTTCTACCTTATTTCCTTTAGCATCCAGCCATGATTCTTCACTTCCCTTTTTTGTAAAAATGTAACTTCCAGATAGTGTACTATCTATTTTGTTATCAGTTGCATCAAAGCCAAAATTAACCGGTGTTTCCTGAATAGGCAGGTTGAGTTCATTGCCATCAGCCACCCATCTTTTTATGGCTATATTTTGTGCTTCCTTACTGAGAGGGATATCCTTCCATCTGTTTGTTTCAGTAACTTCATTCTGTTCAGCTGGTCTTGGACTATTGCATTGAGGACTTACTGTAAAGTTATAAACTATTGCCTGGCTTGGTTGATTGACGGGTTCTATCTTGATAGTGTTTAGCGCTTGGCTTCCAAATATTTGAAAAGATATTGGTGTATTTGGAGAGGTTGATGTGGGTCCGCTAAAACTTACAGTTGGTCCGTATTGTGCTTCCAATGCATTTTTGAATATTTGTGGATTGTCAAATAAATTAAAAGGCCCTCCTGGCAGGAGTTGTCCATTTATGTAAACATTGGATTGCATTCCTGATGAAATATTTTCAGTTCCTTCTTGGCCAATTGAGGATTGCAAGGTATTGTTACCTCCAAAAGAAATAGAATTCCAGGTAGAGTCATAATACATCTCCCAATTTATTTTAGAACCTGTTAAATTTACTGGAGTCCAGAATCTTGTTGTAAATCCATAGATATTATCAATTCTATTAGTATTTGTTAGCCTCACTCCTGATCTATTGACAGATTCTGTGATGACATGAGGTATACTTTGTAAAACAACTGTACCATACCAGTTTGATATATTGCTTGGAGCATTTAAACTTTGTGTTATCGGGTCAAGATCAGGGTATGTAATTGTTATCGGATAACTAGGACATTGATTTAACAGTCCGCTATTTAGATTACCGTGTGCAAAAAGTAGTTGATTGGGATTACTAGCTGTAAAAACCTGATTGTTAAAGCTCCCTCCATTTAAAACAACATTCTTTATCCTTGCAGAAATTGGTAGGCAGTTTGAATGTGTTGAAAAACTAAATCCAATCTGAAAACGATATTTATTATATGCTTGAACTATTTTAGGTACAGGAAAACTAACACTTGAGCATTGATTAGATGACACAGTGGACTTCCCCATCTCAATAGTCGCCACCACCTCATCCGTTGGTGGTGAATTTACTGCCCTTGAAATACTATTTATAATCTTGATTTGCCCATCAGCAGGGGCTTCCCAAACCTTTACCACATCATAGTTGGGTATTGGTAGAGGGGTTACCTCTTCCGGCACTTCAACTGTCATAGGTTCGGCCACAATCACAAGGTTTTCCGTAACTGCACTATCATTGCTAAACGTTGGGTTTCCGTTTACATCCAACTTGTTAAAATAGACCACGCCATTCTTAACTACGTCAATCAATCCGTCGCCATTTCCATCGGTAAAATAAATATTCGAGGTAGATTCAGAACGTCCCTTGTCCTTTCCTACAAAACCGCCAATTTTACTGATACCGTAGGTTACCTGAAAGTTGCCCGATTTTGAGGCCCCAACAGATTTATAGAAGCTGTCAATACCAAAAATTCGCTTCTTGGGCCCGAAACTATGGGTCACGGTCACATTGCCTTCAGCGTCATAGGTACGTTCAATCCTGTGTGGCTTGAACGATAGTTCACCATCCTCATCAATTACAACATCGTCAAGTCCGTCGCCATTGATGTCCACCATGGCTGTCTTCGATTTGCTGGTATCTTCTGAAAAAGACCATTGGTAACCAAAAGTAGTCGATTTGGTAAACCACTTGCATCCTATACCCAATCCCAGATAGGCACCAAAGTTTTGTGCTTTCGTATTACTTGAACCAAGCAATGAAAGTGAGGTGTCAAAGGAAGGATTGTAGCCCTGTATTAGGTAGTCATAATTTAGATAGGAAGGACAGTCAGGATCACCGATAAGCTCGGTACCTTGGAATGCATAACTGAAAGCACCTGCAGGATTGCTAAACGTTGTGTTTTCTAGTTTTTCGGGTAGTTCCTCCAGCTTGGACTTAAAAAAATTATTGCTAGCTCCTAGAGTGGCATCATCCTTGGCTCCGCGTGCCAACGGGGTTCCCTTACAGTTAACAAAGTTATATACATTCGAACCAACCTGTATGGTATTGAGGGCAATTGCAGGATTATAGACCCGTATGGTCACTATATAATCCGTTACCGAAATCTCCGCCTGCTCGCCATACTGCTGTTTGAACGCAGTTATAAACGTGGCCAGATTGGTGGCAAGGTTGTGAGAGGAAGGGCTCAGTAACACATTGTTTACTTTAAATACAGCCGAAGTTCCCGTTCCAGAATGTATTGAGGTCTGTAATTGATTGCTTCCCGTATACTCCACATCACTAAAATAAGGAGTGTTTGCATCACGATATTGCAAATTATAGTCTACCGGCAAAGTGGGCAGTGAGGACAGGAACGTGAGAGCCATACCATGATAATTATAGAATCCCGCGTCGCTCCAGAAGGAACTTGAATTAAACATTATGAAACTTGAATTAGTCACACTGACATTGGATACATTTGCATTATTTGCACTAAATTGTGACGATATCCAATTCTGTGCTGGAATTTCAAAATTGTTATTCCTAATCGAAAAAGTATTTGAAGGAGTAACTGTGGGTGGACACAGGTTGGTTGGACTATTATTTTGATAATGTGTAAGGTATAGATTCTGTGCTGCAGCCGATACTGTCACATTTCCTATTGTAAAATCCTTTATCCGAGTAAGACCATAAATACACCTTTCATCGGAATAGGGAAGCTCAAAACTTTTCCCTAATGTATGCTTATACACTATATTGTTCAAGGGCATAGGAAAACTAACTTCCATGCAATTTTGATCTACTGGATCAGGACAACCTTGGGTGTCGACCGTTCCGTAAACCTCTGGGCAATCATCATTCTCATCGCAAACGCCGTCTCCATCGCTGTCCAGACAGTCTTCATACACATCATTGCAGGCATTGACCTCTACTCCAGCAGAAAAGAAAACATCTATATCGCCTTGCTTTATATCATCATAATATTCGAATGTATGGCTGTAAAATTCATTGCTATCCTTGTCCAATTCAGACACCTTATTAAGCCTACCCTTTTTGAACTTACCATAACCTGTATCAAAAAGGTATTTTCTTATCGTTGGGCTTGTCGTGGGAGTTTTGCGCTTAATTATGATATTGTCGAGAAAAAAACAATCCGCAATTTTGACACCCAAGCGGGCATCTATCGTAGCATCCTGTCTATATCCTGTCTTTCTATTGAATACGATCTCATATAATGCATTGTTGACCTGTCCTCCAAAACCAGTATAGGAGATTTTGTTGATTACAAAGACTTTGGAACCACTTAAGTTCTGATTAGGCGAAGGGATTGCACCGATATCGTTCTCTGGATTAGAATAGCTATACACAATATTATTTCCATTAACGTCCTCTGTCATATACAACCCCCAATGCACAATATTATTATCGGCATTTTTTATAACTGCATTGGCAACCACCGCTGTTCTTCCTCCATACCAGCTTATGGTTCCATCCGTATTGGTCACTTTCCAATAATAGGCTGAGGGACTACTTCCCATACGCTCAATCTTAGCAAAACTACCCTGCTTTCTTGGAGTGAATACAGTACTTGGACTATTAGCTATTTTGAGTCTGGCATCGGTAGAGGTAACCGTTGAAGTTGCATCAAATTGCCTGTTGGGCATCCAATCCACTTTAATGCCTTCATTATTTGTTATTTTAGGATACATCAATTGTTCGCCTCCAAGCGTATAGATAACCGTTTCATGCGTGTCATTAATTTTTGGCACTCCCCAGCGCGTATCCATTGATATGGCAGGAATATTAATGTTCCAGCCTTGTCCCAGCCAACCGCTACCTCCATCACTATTGTACTGCAGGGTAAGTTGCGGTTGCATCCCGTTTCTTCCAGAAGGAATCTTTATCGGGTAACTTATATTTGCCTCTCCTTTTTGCGAAACTTCAGGCGGGCTGATCAATGTGATTTCAGATGAAGGATCGGCGGCCTTGATGTCGCTCATCATGGTGGGTGTGAATCCTGCCGTTTCTGGACTCTCCGGGGTCTGAATGATTCCGTTTATATAATCTGTAAAATGATCCGTAAGCGAGATGACCGTTTTCTCTTTTTCGTCTATCGTATCTTTTGCAACAGGAATCCAGCTTTTAGAATGGGTATTGAAATAGAAGGTCTTGATATCCTTAGCACTATAACCATTAGGAATAAGCTTTTCGTCATACGGGATTGAAAGGGAGACCATCTTATTAAACTTGGTTCCATCGGGAAGGAATCTGTAGGCAGAACCTCCCTTGGTTACGTTGATCATGCCCGATGCCATTGGGGCAACATCTACCCTCCTTAAATGGGTTATGCTTATTTCCTTGTCTTCTACCAGTGCACTGTCTTTGATGGTAATTGACGCTCCATCCGTTCTTAAAATCGCCTCCTTTTTGGCTTCGACTGCAAAGGTTGCTTTTTGTGGATGGCTTTCCATTGGAAACAATCTATCGGCCTCTATCAAATTGTCAAAATTTATTATTTCCTGTCCTAAAAGTCCATCTGCATCAACAGCTTTTATAATTACGAACTTTTGTTGCTTGAGCTTTTCGGTCAATTCTAAAAAGCCTTCAAACTCTCCGTCATGGATAGAAAGTTTTGTGTCCTCAACATACACGCTAACTTCTTTCGAAATCTGGTTCCTTAAAAAGCCTTTTATATAAAGCTTGTTATCCTTTATGAAATTATTCAGAGGTCTTGCTGTTGATAGCACTGGCAGAAAAGAGCCACTATCTTTTTCATCAAATTCAATCCTTAGATTCTTAACCTGATAGTGCAGATTGGCACCCTGAGGAATACCAAACATAATCCTGTTCTCTCCCGGCTGAAGCCATGCCGCATCAATTTCCTCTTTTTGTAAAGTCCACGCCTGTTGGTGCTTGATGATATGGCCACCTGTTGACAGCCTGTCATTGATGCTTCTCGAAACGCCTGTATAATCCTGAAGCCCATATAGCTCATAGGTCAGATAAACCTTGGCTTGTTCTTCTGGCATATCCTTTATAAAAACCTTGAAGATATTGTCCGAAGCATCATCCAAAGGCTTTTCATTTGTAACCCCAATAAAACCATGCTTTATATCAGATGTCATCACATGTTCCAAAGGTTCCGAAAAGCTCCTTTTCGCAAATGGCGCGTAAGGTTCCTCTGTGGGTGTTTTCACAGCTTCTTCATCAGGGTGGTTCGCATCCATTTGGGGATTATCTTCAGCTGCTTCTCTAAAGCCCTTATAATGCAACCCTTCTTCTTGGTTGAAGTAGGCATATACAAGCTCTTGTGCTGGAGCAACAAAACTGCTGTACAGCATTGAAAAGAGCATGATGTTATAAACTATTTTTCTAACAGTGGTATTCTTTCTACTATTCTGATTATTGAATTGCATATAAGTTCTTTGTATATAGTTACTATCGATTATCGTATGATTATTTTGGTCGATTCTGCCTTTCCATCAATGTTCACAACAATTAAGAAAGTGCCGATTGTGGAAAGTGTTTCTGAATATTCAGCATCCTTCATTTTTCCTAAATAGTTGCTTTTTAACAACTTATTGGAAAAGTCAAAAATAGCAACCGATACCTCTGATTCTTTTTCAAGATTGAACCTAATCTTAAAAGGTTCGTCCCTTTTTGCGGGATTGGGATAGAGTGTCCAGCCTTGGACTGATAAATCTGAAGATGTTACCTTAAAGAATAGTTCATTTTGACAGCCTAGCTCATTAGAAACAACCAAGGCATAATCCCCGCCCTCTACGGCCGTGAATTGTCTTTCTGTTGAAAGTAGTGTTTCTCCTTTCTTCCATTCAAAGGAAAGTTTCTGGTCCTCAGGGTTGTCAATCTGTGGTGCTACTATTGTTTCTTTCGAGTCGTTCAGATACCATTGAGATTCCAGAGATATTGATACGTTTTTTAATCCACTTATAGTCAGAGTGTCACTTTGTATCCTCTTCATCTTGTCCGTTACACTCACGAGATAATCATTAGGGTCTAATTCAGACATCCTAAATGAACGTTCCTCAAAAGAATATGATTCGGTAGTTGCAGGTGTAGAGAAATCAAGCTTGAATGGTACTTTACCTCCAACAATTATAAGCTCTGCTTCACTTTTTTCTTTACTACAATCATTATCAGTAATTTTATAATTGACAAAGAAATCAGGACCTTTTACAAAGGTGAAGGTATCGGAGCCACTATTGTCAGTATCCCATTCCACATTGTCAAAAAATAATTTTCCCTCTTCATCCCGTGACTGCATATAGTATTCAGCATTATGATAATCAAAATCCGAATAGCTGTTCCTGTCTATCACCAGCCATACAAAGTCATTTTTCTTGTTCGGGTTTTCCTTTTCTTCCTCAATAAAAAAAGCAACCTTGTCTATCATAAGCTGTGTTGGAAGTGGCATAGATTGACTTTCGTTTGTGCTTTGCATTTTCCATATCCTTTTCATTTTCTTTATAGCACCTGCTTCTTTTTTGTTGGACTCAATCTTTAATGACTGCCCATTATCTCCCCAGAGAAGAAAGGATTTATCAGGTCTATCTATTACATTTTTCTTATTGGATTCTGCAATAGTTCCTAGTCCGATATAAAGCCCATCCTTTTCTGCATTTCCTGATTGCTTTTGATCAAGATGCATTGCCTCATCTTTCCCTATACCAGTCACACGATTGTTAAACGACTTGTTTTCCTTAGAATCCCATACTTTTTTCCCTTCAGAATTGATATAGTCGACCTCTCCAATAAGGGAGATGCCGTGCTTGATTGACAAATAGGATTCTATTTTTTGCTTTTCCAATTCATTAACCAACCTAGGATAATAGAGCAACTCCATGATGTCATTCCTGAAGCCCTCTTCTGTATTTGGCCTAGAGAGGTTTTCCAAAACCAGGCTAGATCTGTTCCTGCCTTTCTTTTCATGGCCAACAAGATAGGTCAGAACCATACCCTGCCTAGCTTCAACTTTCTTATAAGTATTGGTACTATTATTGGTAAGTTGTTTGTTCGATATAGTAGTCTTGGCACCATTGAGTTTTAAATTCAACAGGTTCACCTCTTCTTCTACATCGGATTTGAAAACCACAAATAAAGAATATTTGCTTTCCAATATGTTTTTATGAATAAGATCCTTATCATCAGAAGAAAAAAACACTGGATTAAAATTAAAAAGAGGGCTGTCTTTTAATCCTGACTTTGAACTACCAACAGCACTCTCTCCATGCAACCATAAAGCATGATCAGGTATAGTGTTTTGAGAAAATAAGACATTTGTCATGCTAAAAAGCAATAATGAATAGAACACTGTTTTTTCCATACTTTTTTACGTGTTAAATTTTTCTTAAAGAAGCAAATATAAAAAGTTTTTTTAAATATTTATTACGGTTTTTCCGTAGTAAAAGTTAATTTTTGTAATCTATTTTGGATGTGCTCAAATTAATATCTTATTTTACATATTTCCTATACGTATAAATACGTAATTTTAATCCTACAAAAATTTTAAAGCCTATACTGAAAATCAGCACAGGCTTTATAATTCTAAACATCTACAATATTCAATATATTCTAGCTTTAACTCCGTAACGGATATAACTAGATCGACATAAAGAGTCGCAAACAATACGCTCTTTATAAGGAGCATCCAAATTAAATTCAAATCCTTTCAAATCCTGTTTACCCTCTTCTGAAGGTTACTTATAAAGTTGCTTCAATGGTTATGATAAAGCGATAAAGCCTTATTGCCTTTTTTGAGTATCTTTGAATCAAAGAGCCATACTGTAAACAAGCAGTTTAAAACAACAACACTCATCAAAGCCCAAATCTAGATTTCCTTATGAACGAACTATCCCAAGAAACCAGCCCTTACCTACTCCAGCATGCCCAAAATCCAGTACACTGGAAATCCTGGAACAGCACTACTTTGGCAACAGCCAAAAATCAAAACAAGTTAATCATCGTCAGCATCGGATATTCCGCTTGCCATTGGTGCCACGTCATGGAACACGAAACCTTCGAGGACGACGAAGCGGCCCAAACCATGAACCAGCATTTCATCAACATCAAAATCGACCGTGAAGAACGTCCAGATATTGATGCCGTTTATATGAAAGCCGTTCAAATCATGACCGGAAGAGGCGGTTGGCCACTGAATGCCGTTTGCCTTCCCGACGGCCGACCTGTTTGGGGTGGCACTTATTTCCGAAAACACGAATGGATTGAAACCTTGGAACAGCTTCAAAAACTCTTCGAAAACAATCCCGAAAAGATGATCGAATATGCCGAAAAACTGCATCTCGGAATCGAAAGTTTAAACGATATTCAAGCTCCAAATAAAACAAACCTAAACCAATTCCGCTCCAACTTCCCCTCCTTTGGAGGGGTGGCCGAAGGACGGGGTGGTTCAAATCGTATAGAAGAAACCCTCAATCCACTCCTCGAAAAATGGATCAAAAGTTTCGACCACGATTTTGGTGGAATGGCTCGTGCTCCAAAATTCATGATGCCCAACAATTATAAATTCTTATTGCGATATGGTCATCAAACAAATAATAAAGAATTACTAGATTTTGTAAATCTTACCCTAACAAAAATGGCTTTCGGAGGACTTTTCGATACCGTTGATGGAGGTTTTTCCAGATATTCGGTTGATATGAAATGGCATGTTCCTCATTTCGAGAAAATGCTCTACGACAATGGACAACTCGTTTCGCTTTATGCAGACGCTTACAAATTGACTAAAAATCCGCTTTATAAAGAAGTGATTGAAAAAACCTTGAATTTCGTTTCAAAGGAACTTTCAAATGATCAAGGTGGTTTCTTTTGTGCCTTGGATGCCGATAGTTTGACCGAAAACCAACATCTGGAAGAAGGTGCTTTTTATGTTTGGAAAAAGGCAGAATTGCAATCATTGATGAAGGACGATTTCGAATTGTTCAGCCAAGTTTTCAACATCAATGATTTTGGCTATTGGGAGGAAGGAAATTATGTGCTGATTCAAAAAGATCCTCTCGAAGAAATCGCTTCAAGAAATCAAATCGAGGTGCATCTGCTTCAAGCAAAAAAGAAATCTTGGGAAAATTTGTTATATACCGAAAGAGAAAAGCGAAGCAAGCCAAGGCTTGACGATAAGTGTCTGACATCTTGGAACGCCCTTATGCTAAAAGGTTTTGTTGATGCCTACAAAGCTTTGCAAGATGAAAACTACTTGAAAACTGCCTTGGAAAACGCAACTTTCATCATCAAAAATCTTTGGACGGAAGAGGGAAATCTGCTTCGAAATTACAAAAACGGCAAAAGTACCATCAATGCCTATCTGGAAGATTATGCACTCTTGATTAATAGTTTTATTGCCCTTTATGAAGTAACAATCGACGAAAAATGGCTCTTGAATGCCAAACAATTGACCGATTATTGTTTCGAACATTTTTATGACGAAAAGAAGAAGTTTTTTGCCTTTACATCTGATTTGGATGAAGCCTTAATTTCCAAACATTATGAAACAGAAGACAACGTGATTCCGGCTTCCAACTCGGTTATAGCCGAGAATTTATTTGTGCTTTCCATCTATTTTGGAAATTCTTATTATGAGGAAGTGGTGCAGGAAATGCTTCAAAACATTGTTCCGAATATCGATTATCCTTCGGCTTTTTCCAATTGGATGAATGTGTTTTTGAATTTTTCCGAACAAAATAAAGAATTGGTGGTTACGGGAGAAAATGCAAAACATTTCATCCATAAAATCAACCGGAACTACCTTCCAAATATCATTTTGGCTGGAGCCGAAAATCATTCGTTATTGCCGTTTTTAAGTGATCGATTTGTGGAAAACGAAACGCTTTTTTACCTCTGTCAAAATCGGGTTTGTCAAATCCCTTCAAAAGATTTCGAACGGACTTTATCAGAATTAAAACACTAATTATAAATTTGTTAGTCCTTTTTTTGTACGTTTGATAAACTAAAAAACAAAATTATGGGACTAGGAACTTTTTTCAGGAATCTTTTTGGTTCATCCAAAGAGAAAGCAACAGAGGTTGCAGAAAACGTAGAAGAATTTGCAAGGGAGAACTATGAAAAAGCGAAAGTAAACGCTGCCCCAATTATCGAGAAAGCCGAAGAATATCTGGAAACAGCAAAGGAAAAAGCGGCACCTTATTTAGATAAAGCGGAAGAATTTGCTGAAGAAGCGAAGGAAAAAGCAATTGAAGCGTATGAAACGGTAAAGGAAAAAGTGACCGATTTTGTTGACCAGGCTCATGAAAAGAAAGAACAAACCGTAGATTTTGTTGAGATTAAAGCCGAAGAAACAAAAGAAGTTGTGAAAGAAAAAGTAGAAGAAGCGAAGGAAGTCGTGGCTGAAAAAGTGGAAGCTGCAGAAGTTAAAGCAGAGGAAATCGCAGCAACCGTTTCGGAAGAAATAGAGGAAGCCGAAGAAATTTTAGAGAAAAAAGCACAACGAGCTGAAATTCATCCCGAAACTTCGGGACAAAAAGCAGCCGACGAAATTGGCGACTAGAAGCCGTTTTTTAACGTAAGTTTTAGGCTAAACTTTTTCAGAACGAATGTTAAAGTGTTAATTTTGCCCTTTCATAGCCGAAAGGGCATTTTTTATAAACCAAAATTAATATGGAAAACCTAGAAACACAAGTGGTTACAGGAACCGACTACATCGGGAAATATACCTCCCAATTCATCACCATTTTGGTTGATTATTCGCCAAGATTGATTTCTGCATTTTTAATCCTATTCATCGGACTCTATGCTATCCGACTGCTCAACAGGATGATTCGCCGATTGATGGTGGCAAGGAATTTAGACCCAACATTGTCAAAATTTTTGGCCGACATCGTGCTTTGGGTTTTAAGGGTTTTGCTGTTCGTTTCGGTTATCGATAAGTTAGGCATTGGCACTTCGTCTTTCGTTGCCATTTTGGGAGCGGCTGGTTTGGCCGTTGGCTTGTCTTTGCAAGGTTCGCTTTCGAATTTTGCTGGTGGAATGTTGATTATCTTGTTTAAGCCTTTTCGTGTGGGTGATTTTATCGAGGCACAAGGCGTTTCGGGAACCGTTGCCGAAATCCAAATCTTTGTGACCCGTCTTTCGAGCACGAATAATCAAACAATTTTTGTTCCCAATGGTGCTTTATCCAACGGAAACATCATCAATTATTCTGTAGCAGGAACAAGAAGAGCCGATATTAACTTTACGGTTTCGTATGATTCTAATTTGCAGGAAGTGAAAAACATACTGAACACGATTATACAAAACGACCCAAGGGTTTTAAAGGAACCTGCTCCAGCGGTTATTGTGACTGGCTTGGTGGATAATGGGGTGACGATTGCCGTTAGGCCATGGGCGAAAAACGACGACTTTTGGGCCATGCATTCCGATGTGTTGGAACAGACCAAATCGCAACTTTATGAAGCAGGAATTGAGTTGCAACCTTTTGTAAAAGAGTTTTCGGTTAGTCCGAAATAATTAAATAACTTTCAATAGTATACTACTGACAGGTGCGACCTTCGCTATAATAGCAAGGTAGTGCCTGTTTTTTTGTTTTCTTATTTGGAGACTGTCCTAAAAACTGTGTAAAAGCCTAGTTGATGATTTATAGTGATTTATGATTATATTTGAAGAAATAAAGTCTGACGGAAATCAGACTTATCACTCTCGATTTGGGTGGGTATGTTTGATAAAGTCGGGCATATAAACAAGTTACAGGCAATGGTGAAAAAACTTCTGTACATATTATTAATATTTGGACTTTCAAATTCAGGCTTTGCTCAAAGTTTACAACTGAAATTTGAAAACAAACTTGTTGAGCATTTTCAAAAACATACGTGGAAAGATGTTGTTGTAACAAGAGATAGTTTATATTCAAGTCCTTACAAAGACAAATTCAATGTTTCTGTAAGTGATAATTATATTGAATTTGACACAACTCATTTAGTGATTAAAAATCCATATTTCTCTGACAAACATGATGATGCTGAAGAAGAAAAAGATTACGTAAAGAATTTTCCTAAATCATTTTCAGTCATATACGAGAACTCACTCGTTACACTTTTTGAAAATGGAAAATTTACTTGTTTCAAACTTGAAAATTTTGAACGAAATACAGAACTCGAAAATAAATTGAACACTAAAAAGTTCAAATATCATTGGATTATTGACAATCAATTGGGCGGATTATCCGGTAATTCAATTTTTTTATGGAATGGAAATAAATGGACAAAATTCAAAGAAAATTTTCCTCTAAAAAATCAACCCAAACTATTTGAAGACAATCAATTTATTGTCTACGGGGAATGTTTCGGGGAATGGGGAGGAACAGTTTATTTTTTTGAAAAATCATCTTCAAAAACATTTTTTACTGAATCGACTTGTGCCAATTCAGTTATCAAAACATCAAAAGGATATAATGTATTAGCACATTTAGGTCACGGTGGTGGTTCGGCAGAAATAAAAACTATACCTTACCCTACAAAATTGACCTTGGCTAAACCAAATGAAATTGGAAAATCAGTAAATGGAGAAGCGTTAGGTTATACTGACAAATCAAGTGCCTTTGAAAAAAAGTTAGACTTTTATGGTCTCCAAATATTTTCGTCATTTGATTATCAAGACAAGGTATTATATATAGTTCATCTTTCTGAATTAACCTTTATTGCAGAGATTAAGAATAATGAAATTGAAATTGTTAATCCTTTATTTTTTAACGATTTATATACTCACGACCCAATTACTAATAAATATGGTAAATACACTTTAATGAACTTAGACCATTATGGAACAGGCTTGAATAGAGAAATATCTGTACTAATAATTGAGGGAAATAAAATTACAAAACTAGATTGGAATGAAAATCACAGTCGCTAGCATCGGCTATAGCAAATTCGGGCTAAAGTGATAAAATGGAAGTTATTACACAAAAGAAACTAACTGCTAAATGTATAAGTAAGTGCCTTGAAATACTGGACTTGCCATAGCCGAGAACCTTTGATATCTAGTCCATATTATTTACGAATAAAAAAGCGATGAAAAAATATTTAATACTCTTTATACTCTTTATTTTAATATCCTGTGGGTATAAACTCGATTCAGAAGTTGAAAAAGAAGTTTCCTATATTAGTGAATACGAAACTTGTATTTTGGCTGATTTCGTTTTTCATACACCAAGCTACATTAATTTAATGACTGTTGCTTCAAATGATGATTTGATTTACTTAACTAATGATGAAAATCCAGTTGTTAGATATTTTGCATTTATTGGTTTGATGGAAAGAAATTATCCCAAGATTAATCAAATATATAAATCTCACGAAAATGACACTGAAGTCATTTCAACATCAAACGGAGCCTGTATAAGAAATTCAGTTCCCTTAAATACACTAATGAAAGATGCCATTTCCAAAGAGTCCGTTTATACTTTATACTTCTCAAGAAATAAATACCATAAAAAATGAATACTAAAATCAGCCACTAATTATTACTACAACGGATTTGGGCAAACTGTAGTGACAGAACGTTACCAACAAGGCTAAACACCCTCACTACACCACAATTATATTTAACTTGACACTTCTACTACAAGTTTTCTATCTATTTTTACAGTAGACAATCTTTCACAAAGTAAAAAAAAAACATTACCTAAAATGCTTGTTCTGACAGAGATTCTAATTTTCTAACCTTTTCAATATTAGCTTTCGCAATCGCTCTTCATGCTCATCTCCCCACCCCCCGATGGCTGCAATTATGGGAATTAGCGTTTTTCCAAAATCTGTCAGGCTATACTCCACTTTTGGCGGTACAACAGGGTAAATTACTTTTGAAACAAGTTCATGATCTTCTAATTCCTTCAGCTGCATATTGAGAACCCTGCGTGAAGCATCCGGTATTTTGCGTTGCAATTCGCTTGGACGCTTATGTCCCTGATCAATAAACCAAAGCAAACGTATCTTCCATTTGCCGTAGAGCACTTCACCTATAAGATCAAGTCCACAATTTAAGTTGGGTATTGTTTTTCTCTCATACATACTACAAAAGTAAACCTATCTACCAATTCCTGCAATAGGGGAAAAATTTATCCCTATCCGAATCGTAATTCCGTACTTGTGAGAAACTTACATACTTCAGAAATTTGTACCTAACAATTTTAAAACGACTATACGATGGATTATCAAAACGAATTATCAGGCAAAATTGCCTTAGTAACAGGAGGTACAAAAGGAGCCGGAAGAGCAATTGCAGAAAGACTGCTACAAGCTGGGGCAACGGTTATTATCACTGCACGAAACGCACCGGAAAAAGAAAACAGCAAACTGCATTTCATTCCGTCCGACTTGAGCAAAGCAACAGGAACACAAAAAGTGGTCAGCGAAGTGCTGTCGGCTTACGGAAGGCTTGACATTTTGGTGAACAATCTTGGTTCTTCAACAACACCTGCCGGTGGCTTTACTGCATTGTCTGATGAAGATTGGGAATCGACCCTACAAGCTAATTTACTAGCTCCAGTAAGATTGGACAGGGGATTTTTACCACAAATGATAGATCGAAAAAGCGGTGTCATTATTCACATAGCTTCTATCCAGGGGAAATTGCCTTTGTATGATTCTACATTGCCTTATGCCGCTTCAAAAGCAGCATTGAGAAACTATAGTAAAAGTTTATCGAATGAAGTTTCGCCTAAAGGTGTTCGGGTGCTCACTGTTTCTCCTGGATGGATCAATACAGGAGCATCGAAAGCTTGGTTGGCTGAGATTGCAAGAAACGCCAACAGCACTGTAGAAGAAGCACAGCAAGGTGTAATGGATGCATTGGGCGGAATACCTTACGGCAGACCTGCTGAACCGGAAGAAGTAGCTGAATTGGTTGGCTTTCTTGTTTCTCCGAGAGCCAATTATTTATCAGGAACTGAATATGTAATCGATGGTGGCACAGTGCCAACAATTTAATAATCTTTAAAAATAATAACAATGAACTTACCAAAAGTACTAACAGACTTGATTAAAGCACAGAACGAATTTGACGCTGTGACGTATGCCAATTTGTTTTCAGAAACTGCCGTAGTGTTTGACGAAGGTAAAACGCATAAGGGAAGAATTGAAATTGAGCAATGGATCGATCATTCAAACAAAAACTACCAATCAGTGATGCAACCATTGGAATATACCGAAAACGGCATAACAAGCATCTTAACTGCAGCATGTTCAGGAATATTTCCAGGAAGCCCTATCACGCTAAAATTTCACTTTGATATTGTTGATGAACAAATTCAGCATTTAAAAGTAACAGATTAAAACATAGTAGCGAGTGACTGTCTTTGGTCACTCGCTACTTTTCTTTACTTCACCTGACTGGTTGACTGAAACAAATGTTGAATACACTAAAACCACTTTTACCAATAAAAACACAGATCAAAGTATCAGGTTTTTCAGAACAAAACCAGACGGAAGCTCCCAAACCGCTACATTTACTCTACCAGCACTAATACAACCCTATTAACTGAATTTGAAGTGTATATTACAAATGATGACTTTACTGATTTATAAAAACGAACCCTTACTAGTTGTTTTTCACCTCAAGCATATACCCAATTCCATGAACATTCGTTAATTTAATGGATGCATCATCACTCAATTTCTTTCGCAATTTAGAGATGTACGTATCCAAACTTCTTCCGACAAAAACACCATGATCTTCCCAGACTTTTTTGGAAAGTTCTTCTCTTTTGATTACTTTGTTGGGGTTTTCGACAAAAACCGTTAGCAATTCTACTTCTTTTTTTGAAAGAAGAATCTCGGTTGATTCGACCGTTAACTTATTTTCGTCTGGATAGAACTTAAACTTGCCTACGGGAATGCTATTTCCATTTGTTGAAATTATTTGTTTCTCTTTTTTAGGTTTTGGAAAGAAAACAAAAGCCATCGAAATACTTACAATTAAGACTATAATCCAAATTGGTTTCGTACTTGAAGCTAATGCTTTTTCTAAAAACCTTACTTCAATCAAATAGCATTTTTCAGGTAAAAATCGTCCGCTACAGGGAATGATGCTTTTTTCTTCGGTTTTGTCCTTTTGATAACTGTAAGCCACTTCAAAATCTTGACATTGCTTTACTTCAATTTGGTAGTGTGAAGGCAAGTTTGCTTTTTGAAAGCTTCTCTCAACTATCACAACCAAACTATCAGGGTTGATAACGATTTCTTTCTGAAAGGAAAGTCGGTATTTTGACTCTTCCAATTTTTGCACCGGTAGGATAAGCGAAGTACTGTCTTGATTGGTGAGTAACAATTTATTTCCTGCATCCCGCAATGCTATTGTGGTTAAAGCAGTATAGACCTCGTTTTTATTTTGAAAAGCTAAAAGGATAATAGCCGAGAGGATTGCAATGCAAAGACTGCTGTAGAAATAGATTTTTTGTTGCTTCATAAGTGGTGCAAATAACATACAATTTTGTCATTTTTTAAAACCGTTGACACTTCTTTTACATATTTTTTACATTTCAACGAGTTGATAGACCTAGTTTTACATTGAAATTCAAAAGCAAAGGATTTCGTTTTATTAATTTAAAATCATCAATCATGAACAACAGTTTATTTTATGGATTAGTACTCCTTTCGTTCAATTACAATTGTACAAATGTGAATTCTCAAGAATTTGCCGAAAATACAATCATGCAAGATAGTATTTATGTCGAACCTACTCACTTTAGCGATGATTTAGTGCGAGATGATGCACTTTACACCACCCTCATTCGAGTGGATCAACGTCAAAACAATGAATATGTGTTATCCGTTCAAATGAATTTAAAGAAGGACGCCTACTTTATTTCGCCCAATGCCAAAAGAGATTTTTCGGGAAAATTTACCATTGTCCTCCTCGATTCCGATAAAATTGCAACCAACGGAGCGATTACTGAAACACCTCTATCAAAAGAAGAACTTGATAAAGGCGAAGGTTTGGTTAATTTTGTTCGAAAAAACACCCACTACAAACAAACTCTAAAAGTTATATCCGATGAAGATTTTGAAATAAATGGCTATCTTCAATTTACTATTGAGCCACGTTGCACATTGGAAAAAATCCCTTTTATTCTTTCTTATAAAAATGGAAAGTTGAGCTTGAAGATGGATGGGTGTTAGATTCGACAACATTTTCTGGAGCTTCTTTATGAGATTGCTTTGCCAGTTCGCTATCGCTCGTGTCCTCGTTCCTCGGAATGACAACATTGGGGAAGCATAAATCGCATAAAAAAACGGACCTAAAGTCCGTTTTCTTGTTTATACTAACTATCCTTTCACTTTTTTAGCAGGAAGAGTTTTTTTGTCCAAACCGCGTTTTCTTAAAAGTGGTTCCACACTTGGTTCTGCACCACGGAAACGTTTGTATAACACCATCGGGTCTTCGGTTCCGCCTCTTTCCAGAACGTTTTCACGGAAGAGTTTTGCTTTTTCTGGGTTGAATAATGTAGTGGTCTTGAAGGCTTCGAATGCATCGGTATCTAAAACACCCGACCAAATGTAACTGTAATATCCCGAAGAATAGCCTCCAGAAAAAATGTGCTGGAAATAAGTCGTTCTATATCTCGGAATGATGGCATCGATCAAACCTATCTTCTTCATTGAATTTTTTTCGAACGTATTGGCGTCAAGCGAAATTGCAGCAGTTTGCGAATGATAATCCATATCCAACAATGAAGCTGCCAAATATTCAACAGTTGCAAAACCTTGATCGAAAGTACCTGATTTCTGCAACTTCTGAATCAATTCTTCTGGAATTGTAGCTCCTGTTTTATAGTGCTTGGCATACATCTTCAACACTTCTGGTTCGGCTGCCCAGTTTTCCATAATCTGCGAAGGCAATTCTACAAAATCCCTCGGAACGCTTGTTCCCGCTAGCGATTTATACGTCACATTCGACAATAGTCCGTGTAAAGCATGACCGAATTCGTGGAAATAAGTGGTTACTTCATCAAAAGTAAACAAGGCTGGAGCATCTGCTGTTGGCTTTGTAAAATTACAAACGATTGAAATTACCGGAGCTTGTCGCACGCCATTTTCAGTCTTCTGATTTCTATAAGATGTCATCCAAGCTCCACCTCTTTTGGAAGCTCTTGGAAAAAAATCCATATATAAAATCCCAACGTGGGTTCCGTTTGCCTCGGTCACTTCCCAAGCTGTAACCTCTTTATGATAGACTGGAAGATTATCGAGTTGCTTGAATTTCAATCCATATAATTTTTCCGTTACTTGGAAAACGCCTTTGGTCACATTATCCAAACTGAAATAAGGTTTCAACTCTTGTTCATCCAAATCAAAACGTTCCTTTCTAATTTTTTCGGTATAATATCTCCAATCGTAGGGTTGCACTTTGTCTTTGATGCCATCCTTTTCCATCATTTTTTGGATATCTTCCGCTTCGGTTTGTGCAATTTCCAAAGCCGGTTTCCATAAATCATTCAAAAGTTTGTTGACGTTTTCCGCATTTTTCGCCATTGATTCTTCCAAAACATAATCGGAATGCGATTTGTAGCCCAACAACCTTGCTTTTTCGCCACGAAGATTTGCGAGTTTTATAGCATTTGCCTTATTATCCAAATCATCATCGTGGTTGGCTCTGGTTTGATAGGCATTCCATATTTCCTGGCGTAATTTTCTATTGGAACTGTATTGCAGGAACGGCATCACACTCGAATTGGCAAGCGTGAAAACCCATTTTCCTTCTTTTCCTTTCGCTTTTGCATCTGCAGCAGCAGCTTCAATTAGCTGATTGGGCAAACCTGCTAGGTCTTTTTTATCACTGATAACCAACTCATATTTATTGGTTTCAGCCAAGATATTCTGACCGTATTTTAAGGATGTAAGCGAAAGTTCTGCATTGATTTTTCGCAATTTATCCTTATCTGTTTCCAATAAATTGGCTCCGCTTCTCACAAAATACTTGTAACGGTTTTCTAATAATTTGGCTTGTTCTAAATTAAGGTTCAAGCTTTCTTTTTTATTCCAAAGCGTTTTTACTCGTTGAAATAGTTTTTCATTCAAAGCAATATTATCGCCATGAGCGGATAAAACTGGAGCCGTTTCCTTTGCAATTGCCTGAAGCTCATCATTGGTATTGGCCGAATTATAATTTCCGAAAACCCGATTCACTTCCGAAAGCAATTCGCCAGCATTTTCCATTGCCACAATTGTATTGTCGAAAGTAGGAGCTTCTGGATTATTGGCAATCAAGTTGATTTCGGCTTCGTGTTTTTTTATACCTTCTAAAATAGCAGGTTTAAAATGTTCGTTCTTGATTTTATCAAATGGCGGAACATTAAACGGCGTGTCATAAGGTTGAAAAAATGGATTCATAGTTTGCTTTTTTTCTTGTGCTTCAATCGTCAGTAGGTTTCCAATGGTAAGCAAAATTAGAAGTGATTTAGATTTCATCTGAATAAATTTAGGAACGTAAATTTAGTGGAAATAAAAAGAATTCCGATAGGCTTAACGCTATTTTATGAAGCGTTGGATAGGATTATAAATATGATTAAAAAAACTCAACGCGATTTTCCCCTAATTCATTTTCATTTTCCCTTGATTCATCCAAAAACGGTTTTCATGTAGTTGTCGAACGAATAATTTTGCTTCATAATCAATTATAAATCAAAAAATATTTATCATGAAAACAACAGCTTCTAAAGTAAAATTCTTAACGAACTATTCCACATTTCTGACCATCATTATGGTTTCATTTTTTCTTTTTTCATTTAATAAAATAAGACAAATCGAAAATTTTGAAGAAATAAATGTAAAACGAATCAACATTATTGAGAACGACGGAACCATTAGAATGGTACTAAGCAACAAGGAATTACAGCATTCAGGACGACTTGACGGGAAAGATTGGAAAAAACGCGAACGACCATCTGGACTTATTTTCTTTAACGATGAAGGCGATGAATGTGGCGGATTGATCTATCAAACCAAAGAAACCAAAAACGGATTGATATCAGGAATGTCGATCACGATGGATCGTTATAAAGACGATCAGGTGTTGCAATTGTCTAACCAAGAAACGGTTCTCAACGGAAAAATCATGTCGCAACGCGGAATTCACATCAACGATTTTCCAATGGACAGCCATATTACAAAAAGAATGGAAATGCTGGAAGAAGCCCAGAAAATCAGCAACCCAGAGGAAAGAAAGAAAAAAATAAATGAAATTTATGACCAATATGGTGAACGAAATCTTTTGTTTCTTGGTAAAACAAAAGGAAACTCTCAAGGATTATTTTTAAGTGATTCCAAAGGACAACCCAAAATGATGATTTATGTGGACGAACAAGGAAATCCTAAAATACAGACTTTCAACAGCAAAGGCGAAATAAAAGATTTTATTGTAGAATAATTTAGGAAAGAAAAGTGTGGCATTGCTGCACTTTTCTTCAATTACAGCATTTTCCTATATTTGTAAAAATAGATTTAATGAAATCTGCAACTACCCTAAAAAACATACTTTCGATTATTATTGTTATTGTATTGATTAATACGATTCAGATCTATACACTTTATCAAACCCGGAAGTTTGGCGACATTGATTTTTTTGATTTCCAGGATCATGTTTTTGGCATCATAACGTGTTGCATTTCATTTATCAGCACCTATTATTCTTGGCAGTTTATTTCAAAAAGATATAATCAAAAAACAATAAAAATTGGACTCTCATTTTTGTTTGCTCTAGTGGTATTTTCGGTTTTAAGTAGTATTTTCTTTGGTTTGTATCGGTATCTCATTTATGGTTTCGGAACCAGTTTATGGATGATGGTCGGGAATATTGTTTTTGGTGTAACGATGTCGCATTTATATATCAGTGGTTATACGATTGCCTATTTGCACTTTAAAAACTCGAAGGAAATGGCTCTTGACATTGAACGTTTGGAAAAAGAAAAAGAAATTTTCAAATCCAAAATGTTGCAAAAAAACCTCGAACCTCATTTCTTGTTCAACAATTTAAGTGTGCTTTCTAGTTTGAGTCGAAAAAATCAGGAAGAAATGGAAACCTTTATTGATGATTTTTCGGATGTGTATCGGTATTTTCTAAAACATTCCGAACAAGAAATTGTTCCGTTGACCGAGGAACTACATTTTATTAAAGGCTACACCAATCTTATCGAAAAACGATTCAATAAAGCCTATAAAATTGTAAATACAATCGAAGACAAAACCGGATTTATATTGCCTTGCACGTTACAATTAGGAATTGAAAATGCATTAAAACACAACAGAGGAAGTGAAAACAATCCATTGATTATCGAATTGTACCGCATTGAGAATACTGTTTTTATAAAAAATAAATTACAACCAGTTGAAAATGTTTCCAGTTCCAACATCGGTAACCAATATCTCAAAAAACATTATAAATTACTATTCGATCTTGATATCAATTTTATCAAGACAGCAACTGAATATTGTGTTGAAATTCCATTAATTCCTTAAAAAATGAAAGCCTTAATCATCGAAGATGAACATCATAATGCCGAAATCATTCGGAATCACATTGAAAAATTTGATAACAAAATTACGATTGTAGCCTATTTGAAAAGCAATCAGGAAATCATCGAATGGTTTAAAACCAATGATCAGGTTGATGTTGTCTTTTCAGACATTGAGCTCTTGGATGGCACTGTTTTTTCCTCTTTAAAAGAAAATATAATTCATTGTCCTATTATTTTCACAACAGCTTACAATACGTTCTATCAGGAAGCTTTTGACACCAATGGCATCGGATATTTGTTGAAACCCGTCAGCTATAATCGTTTTGCGGAAGCGATGCAAAAATTTCTCAACCTAAAAAAACAAGAAGAAGACAACGTCAACTGGAATGCATTGGCGGTTTCGTTGTTGCAAAATCAATCAAAAAACTATAAAGAAAGAATTGTCATTAAAAACAATGATGGAATTTCGATTTTAAACACGGTAGAAATTGCAGCAATCCTCGCCGAATCTGGGAAATGCATTGCAATTGATGCCAACGGAAAAGAACATCCTTTCAAAGCTACCATCAGCGAATTGATTCAAGAATTAAATCCAGTTGTTTTTTTTCAGATTAATCGTGGTGAAATCATCAACATCAATTTTATTTCAAAAATCGAAAACTATTTCAACGACCGATTAGCCATTCAAATAAAAAACTATAAAACACGTCTGACAACCAGTACTTCGACAACAGCTGAATTCAAACGATGGATCAATCAATAAAATTCAAATAAAAAAAGCTCCTCAATTGAGAAGCTTTTGGTGCGGATAATAGGACTCGAACCTACACGCCTTGCGGCACCAGATCCTAAGTCTGGCATGTCTACCAATTTCACCATATCCGCTAAAATTGTGAGTGCAAATATAGGCATACTTTTGAACTTTCAAATAAAAAATTTAAAAAAATTTAAAATATTCTTTTTCGTATTTTTGGCAGTCAACACATTAATTTTAAATAATGGATACTATAAAAGACTACGTTCAAAAAAACAAGGAGCGTTTCCTGAACGAACTTATTGATTTACTGAAGATTCCATCCGTTAGTGCGGATTCTGCCTATTCTCAAGATGTTATCGATACTGCGAATGCTGTTAAGGTTAGCCTTGAAAAAGCAGGCTGTGATTTTGTAGAAATCTGCGATACTCCGGGTTATCCAATCGTTTATGGCGAGAAAATAATCGACCCGAACCTTCCAACGGTTCTGGTTTATGGACATTATGATGTTCAGCCTCCAGATCCATTAGAACTTTGGACTTCTCCTCCATTTGAACCAGTGATCAAAAAAACAGAATTGCATCCTGAAGGTGCGATTTTCGCACGTGGAGCTTGTGACGACAAGGGTCAGATGTACATGCACGTGAAAGCTTTGGAATATATGGTGCAAACCAACAACCTTCCCTGCAACGTGAAATTTATGATTGAAGGCGAAGAAGAAGTGGGTTCGGCAAGCTTGAGTTGGTTTGTAGAACGTAACCAAGAGAAACTGAAAAACGATGTGATTTTGATTTCTGATACAGGAATGATTTCCAATACACAACCTTCTATCACAACAGGTTTACGTGGTTTGAGCTATGTGGAAGTGGAAGTTACAGGTCCAAACCGCGATTTGCATTCGGGTTTATACGGAGGTGCCGTTGCCAACCCAATCAACGTTTTGGCTAAGATGATTGCTTCGCTTCACGACGAAAACAACCACATCACAATTCCTGGATTTTACGATAAAGTCGAAGAGCTTTCGGATGCCGAAAGAGCCGAAATGGCAAAAGCTCCATTCTCTTTAGAGGCTTACAAAAAAGCATTGAACTTGAACGACATCTACGGAGAAAAAGGATATACGACTAACGAAAGAAATTCCATCCGTCCTACTTTAGACGTAAACGGAATCTGGGGTGGTTATACAGGTGAAGGTGCCAAAACGGTTATCGCTAGCAAGGCTTTCGCCAAAATCTCGATGCGTTTGGTGCCGAATCAGGATTGGAATGAAATCACAGATTTGTTTGCAAAACATTTCGAAAGCATTGCTCCAAGCGGTGTAACTGTAAAAGTAAAACCACATCACGGAGGCCAGGGTTATGTGACTCCAATAGACAGCATCGGTTATCAAGCGGCTGCAAAAGCGTATAACGAAAGTTTTGGCGTGCAACCAATTCCTGTTCGTTCAGGAGGAAGTATCCCGATTGTGGCTTTGTTCGAAAAAGAATTGAAATCAAAAACAATCTTGATGGGATTTGGTTTGGACAGCGATGCGATTCACTCGCCAAACGAACATTTTGGAGTATTCAATTACTTGAAAGGAATTGAAACCATTCCGTTGTTTTATAAATATTTTGTGGAGTTGAGTAAATAAAAATAATCTAATTCATAACTCTTTCAGAGTTTTGAACTCTGAAAGAGTTGAGTAAAAAACCAATCCGTTTATTCTTAATTGAGTGAACGGATTTTTTTATTTCCAACCCTTTTGAAAGAGCTTGCATCTTTATAAGAAACATCTTAATTCACATTTAAATTTATTCTTATGAAAAAGTATCTATTTTTACTGCTATCGTTAAGTCCAATTGTTATTTACTCTCAAGAGCAGCCTTTCAAAAGTATTTCTGTCATCGAAAACCCTTCCGAATGGGTATTAATTTTTGACGAATTCGGATTAATGGGTTATATAAATTCCGAAGGCAAGGAAATTGTTCCTCCCATTTACGAAAAGATTCATCCTTTTGGAGAATACAAGGAAAATTGGTCCCGTGTTGAAACCTTAGAAGGCTTGACAGGGTTTATTGATTCGACTGGTAAAACAGTTGTTGAGCCAAAATACGAATACATCGAAAAATTTGGAGAATATAAAGCTGATTGGGCTTTAGTGAGTCTTTATAATCATTATGGTTTTATAAACACAAAAGGAGAAGAAGTTGTCCCACCTATTTATGCCGAAATTCCAATCTTAAAAAGATAATACAAATAGATGTCAGAAAATGAATTTATCATCGGTTGCCAGAACCAAGATTCTAAAATCCAGAATCTTGTTTACAAGACCTATGCTCCAAAAGTTTTTGGAATCTGTAAAAGGTATATGAAAGACCGGGAACGTGCGGAAGAAATGGTGATGAATACTTTTCTAGCCGTTTTCCAGAAAACCAATCAATTTAAAAACCAGGGTAGTTTTGAGGGTTGGATTTTAAGAATTGCCGTCAACTCCTGCTTGATGGAACTTCGGAAGAAAACTAATTTTGAAAATGAATGCTCGATTGACCACTTTCAATTCAGCATTGAAAACGAAGTCTTGGGTAATTTAGATGAAAATGATATCGAAAAAATGCTCCAGCTTTTGCCCGAAGGAGCAAGAATCATTTTCAATTTATATGTGATGGAAGGCTACAAACATTCGGAAATTGCAGAAAAGCTGAATATCGCCGAAGGCACATCGAAATCTCAATTGAATTATGCCAAAGAAAAATTAAAGAAAATCGCTACTGTTTTCAATCAATCAAAAATTAAAGAATATGGAAGATAAAGAGCTATTTGATTTCTTCAAGAATAAAAGTGCTACGTTTGATGAAATGCCTTCGGATGAAGTTTGGAACAAAATCCAAACCAACATTGTCGCTCCAAAAAGCACAACTTTTTTTTCTATTGCAAAGGTTATAATCTTGAGTACTTTTATTTTGGCTACTGCTGTAACAATTGGGATTTTGCTTTATACAAATTCAAAAACAATAATTGAAGATGAAATTATTACACCAAAAGACAATATCCTTAGTCAAGAACCAAGCTCGACTGAATCAGAAATTGATATCTTAAAAAATCCTGCAAAAGCCGATACTTTAAAACCCAAAAAAGTGTTGGTCAAAAAATCCATTATAGTTGTTAAAAGCGATACAATCACTGTCCTTAAAAGACTACATCCTTTTTTGAAAACTGATTCTATAAAAACTATCAGCCCTATAATTGAAATAGATTCGTTAAAAATCAAGCCACCAGTAAAAGGAAACCAATTGCTGTTTGAAACTAAAAAATCATTGACAAAAACAGAATTCGATTCTTTTGTTCAGAAAATTTTGGAAGAAACCAAAACGAATTATGGGACTTTAGTGGTTATTAAAGCAAAAGGCCACAAACTTTTTAGGCAAATTGTGAAGTTTCCTGAAAAGCTTCAAATTCCTCAGACAATAATTGAACCTTCACACTATACATCAGAAATTATCAGGAAAGATTCGCTACTAACCAAAGACAGTCTGTATTTCAATTTAAAAAAATAAGTAATCTTAAATACTTGTTTGCCAATCCATTTCTTTCGAAATGGATTTTTTTTGCTCAAAATTTGTTTTATTTAATTTTTATTCTACATTTGTAGAGTTAATTCTATCTTTGTAGAGAATGAAAAGATTTTATTATCTGTTTCCACTACTTTTTGTTTTACTATTTTCAAGTTGTAAAATCAACCAACGGAAAAACGGAGAAAAAACAGGTCGATGGATTTATAAAGACACCGTGATGGGAATTCCATCAAAATCAAAAGGACGTTACAAAAATGGTTTTGAAGTTGGCACTTGGAAGGATTATTTAAGCAATCGATTATTGACAAAACGAAAATACAAGGACAGCATTTGCCATACGACAGAATATCATGCAAATGGAAACATCAGAGCAATCGGTGTTTCAAAAATGATTGTCGACAGTACCACCATTCATTGGTATTTATCTGGAGAATGGAAATTTTATGACAACGACGGAGTTCTTCTAGGTACGAAAATATACGAAAAAGGCGAACCCATTCTTGAAACTTACACCGAATAAAAAAATAAAAAAATGCAATTATCAAATTCAGAAGAACAATTGATGCAACACCTTTGGAAACTCGAAAAAGCCTTTATGAAAGACTTGCTCGAAGCTTTTCCAGAACCAAAACCAGCCACAACAACGGTTGCAACGCTTTTAAAAAGAATGATCGACAAAAAATTTGTGGCTTATAACGAATTTGGAAACTCTAGGGAATATTATCCGTTGGTAAAAAAAACGGATTATTTCTCGAAACACGTCAACGGATTGATCAAGAACTTCTTCAACAATTCGGCTTCACAATTTGCTTCTTTCTTCACTAACGAAACCGAGTTATCAGCTTCGGAATTGAAAGAACTCCAGAAAATAATCAATAAAAAGCTTAAAAAGAAGAAAAAATGACGGACTTCCTTTTAAAATCGACACTTTGCCTCGGATTGCTTTTCGCCGTTTATTTCTTCTTGTTGGAGAAAGAGAAGATGCATCACTTCAACCGATTCTTTTTGTTGTTTAGCTTGGCGTTTTCATTAGTAATTCCGTTCATTTCTTTTGAAATTTATGTGGAAACAATTCAAGCTTTTCAACAAAACACCATTCAAATGATGCCAATTTCTTCTGAAATGATAGAAGAAAAAACAGACTATTTACCCATCATTTTATGGTCTGTTTATGGATTGATTACAACTATTCTAATGTTCCGCTTTGTAGTTAATCTGATAAAAATAAAAGAAAAAATCGATTCTAATCCACAAGAAAAAATACAAAATGCAACATTGGTTTTGTTGGAAGAAAAAGTCTTGCCCCATACTTTCCTTAATTATATTTTCATCAACAAAGATGATTATGAAAACAGGAAAATCGAAGACGAATTGTATACTCACGAACTAACTCACGTTCGACAAAAACATACATTGGATATCTTGTTTATCGAAATCCTGAAAACCATTTTCTGGTTCAATCCGATATTGATATTTTACAAAAAAGCAATCCAACTCAACCACGAATTTCTTGCAGACGAAAAAGTGGTAAAATCATACAACAATGTTCCGTTTTACCAAAATCTATTATTGGAAAAAGCAACTTGGAACAACACCTTTTACTTGGCCAGTAACTTGAATTTTTTAGTAACCAAAAAAAGATTAATTATGATGACAAAAACCACGTCAAAATCAAGAGCATTGCTCAAAAAAATAGCACTTGTACCCGTTTTAGCTGTATTGATTTTTATTTCTTGTTCTGAAAACAAAGAGGCTACAACCGAAATTGAAACCACAAATGAGGAAATGGAAGTACAAGCTTTACAACCAGATGAAGTTCCTTCTCAGCCAGAATTTCCTGGTGGAATGGAAGCTTTTTATGAATTCTTCGGCAAGGAATACAAAATCCCGGAAGATTTTTCAGAAGAAGGAAAATTAATTATAGCATTTGTTGTCGAAACCGATGGAAGTCTTTCAAACCTTAAAATCAAAAAAGACGAAGGCTTTGGAACAGGAGAAGAAGCTATCAGGGTTTTAAAAAAATCCCCGAAATGGCAACCAGGACTTGTGAAAGGCAAAGCCGTAAGAGTTCAATATCATCTTCCTATTTCGATAAAAAGATAATTAAGCATTCTAAATCCATTCAGAAATGAGTGGATTTTTTTTAGGGCGTTCCCCGATTTAGAACCATCCTGCAAAAAAAAACTTTAAGGAAAATCGGGGCGGGCTTTTCGTTCCCAATCTTTTTCTTTTTTTAAAGAAAAAAAAGAAAAAGGATTTCCACTTCAATCCCTAACGCAAAACAACACAGCAATTTATACCATAATCAAAATTTTGGCGTTACTTTTGTATAATCATCAATCAACCCGAGGCGAAGCCGAACTGTTTGGAGCGTAGCGGAAAAAAATCAAAATCATCATGTTAAAACAATTCTTCATCCTTTGTTCGGGAGCCGACAAAAAGCTTCTCGAAAATTGCTCTGAAGGCGAACAAACCAAATTCGCCGGTATTGGAGCAACCGTTTTCTTCACAGCCGTTATGGCCTTTATCGCCAGTGCCTATGCCCTGTTTACGGTTTTCGACAGCGTTTATCCCGCCATTGGTTTCGGTCTCGTTTGGGGATTATTGATTTTTAATCTCGACCGTTTTATCGTTTCCACCATCCGAAAAAGGGATTCTTTTTGGAGCGAATTTATTCAGGCAACACCTAGAATTGCTTTGGCCGTTATCATTGCAATTGTAATTTCAAAACCCTTGGAAATTAAGATTTTCGAAAAGGAAATCAACACCGTTTTATTGAAGGAAAAAAATGCAATGGCCTTGAATAACAAGAAGGAAGTGGCCAATTATTTCAAATCGGATTTGGATAAAAATAAAACTCAGGTTGACAGTTTGAAATCGGAAATTGCAAAGAAAGAAAAGGAAGTTAACACCTTGTATGAAACCTATATTACCGAAGCCGAAGGAACTACTGGAACCAAAAAACTAGGGAAAGGCCCTGTTTTTAAAGAGAAAATCGCCAAGCACGATTTGGCTAAAGCCGAACTCGACACTTTACGCAAAAACAATTTGGCTAAAATAGCCGAAGCAGAAAAATCATCCAAGACGCTTCAAAACGATTTGGACAAAAAAGTATCCGAAACACAACCTATAATCGACGGTTTCGACGGATTGATGGCGAGAATTAATGCTTTGAATAAACTGCCTTGGTTGCCTTCTTTCTTTATTATGCTTTTATTTTTAGCTATCGAAACTTCTCCTATTATTGCAAAATTATTATCTCCAAAAGGAGAATATGACTTCAAATTAGAAGATTTGGAAACAGCTTTGAAAGCAACTATCAATCAAGACAAATACCAACGTGATTTATTAGTGAAAACCAGTGCTTCAATGCATGATAAAGTCTATGAAGATATCGCTTCGGATAAAGAATTATTTAATTTACAAAGAAGTAAAGCGAAAGAATTGTTGGAATTACAGGCGAATAATTTTGTCGAAAAACAGAAGAGAACTTTTTAGATAGGCAAGAGTAAATAGGCAAAAGCTACTAAAAAGCGGAAGATGAAATTAATCATCTTCCGCTTTTCAATTTTTATCCAATTTAAATGATTTATGAACCTACAATATTTATAAATGCTGCCAAGTCTTTAGTATGTTCTTCATCTTTAATAGTATGGAGATTCCCTAGATATTCAATCCCCAAATAACTGGCGGTTCTGGCAAAAGGCAACCAAAAATCATCTCCAAGATGATCGCCAACCGAACTAGTGATTACCGCCATTTTCTTGCCTCTTAATTTTCTTCCAAGGTCTTTTTCGACAGTAACTAAATCCGTGAGGCGGTCGAAAAAAATTTTCATATTGGCACTCATACTGTACCAATACACAGGTGTTGCAAAAACAAATGCATCATAGTTTGCTATGATATTCTCCATTAAAGGAAGAAAGTCATCGAATTTGTTTTTACGGGCATAATCGTAAAAACCAATTTGATAGTCGTTCAAATCAATAATGTCCCAGCCAGATAGAGCTGAAAGGGAAGAAACCATCTTATGGGTATCGCCATCATTTCTGGCACTTCCGGCAATTATTACAGTTTTCATTTTGAGAAGTTTCGCTTTGGGCTAAGGTAGTATTTATATCATTTTCTCCAAATCTTCTAATCCTTCCATCTTTAAATATTTAAATTATTTATCTTTGAAGTATGAACATCGAATCACAAATACAAACAATATCCAGCTTCCAGCACTTGGAGTTGTTGGCCAATCAAGTCGTAGAAGGCTTCATCTCCGGAATGCACAAATCGCCCTTCCACGGATTTTCTGCCGAATTTGCCGAACATAAGGTCTATAATTCAGGTGAAAGCACCAAGCACATCGACTGGAAACTTTTTGCCAAAACCGATCGTCTCTATACTAAACGCTACGAAGAAGAAACCAATCTACGTTGTCATCTCATCATCGATAATTCATCTTCAATGCATTATCCAAAGCTAAAAAGCGACGAGCCTTTCTATCACAACAAAATTGGATTTTCAGTTTTGGCTTCAGCGGTTTTGATGAACCTGCTCAAAAAACAAAGAGATGCAGTAGGCCTAAGCATTTATTCAGACAAATACGAATATTATGCCCCCGAAAAAGGAAGCGACCGCCACCATCGGATGTTGCTAAACAAGCTAGAAAACCTGATAGACAACAAAGTAGAAACAAAAAATACCGATACCATTACTTTCCTGCACCAAATTGCCGAGAAAATGCACCGTCGTTCGATGATTATCCTTTTTACGGATATGTTTCAATCAGGCAACGAAGAAGCACTTTTTAATGCTTTACAGCACTTAAAACACAACAAGCATAAAGTTGTGCTCTTTCATGTAATTGACAGCAAAACCGAGCTTAATTTCGATTTTGATAACGCTCCTCGAAAATTCATCGACCTCGAAACCGGAGATGAAGTCAATATTTTTGCCGATAACGTAAAAGCCGAATATGAAAAACAAGTAGAAAGCTATTTTAAAAAACTAGCCTTGACTTGTGCTCAAAACAAAATCAGGTACGTTCCTGTAAACGTTGGGGAAAATTTTGAAAAAATAGTAACCACATATTTAGTTGAAAAACAATCGTTTGGGTAGAACTGTGAAAAAAAGTTTAATTTTTTTTGCAGAAACACTTGCAGAAGTGAAATTCTGTAGTATCTTTGCAACCGCAATAAAGCAGAGGTTTGGTAGTTCAGTTGGTTAGAATACATGCCTGTCACGCATGGGGTCGCGGGTTCGAGTCCCGTCCAGACCGCTAAATTGAGTAAGAAGGTTTTCAGAAATGAAAACCTTTTTTGCCCAATAAAAGTATCTAAAGCTAGTTGTGTTGTTTTGCTCAGAAATGGGCAGGTTTAGTAGTTAGACCAATGAAAAGCTTTCCACTTTTGTGGATGGCTTTTTTGATTTAAGACAGTTTGTAATTATGTTTTTTGTTTACATTATCTATTCCGAAACTCTTTTTATCTATTATAAAGGATTTACAACTAACTTCTCAAAAAGACTAGAATATCACAATTCAGGTAAAAGTAAATACACTTCAAAAACTTCAGATTGGTCATTGGTTTATTTACGAGAATTCAAAACAAAAAAGGAGGCTTTAATTGAAGAAAAACGGCTCAAGAGATTAAATAGAGAATCCCTTTTAAAACTAATTGCTTCAGAAATGGATTAAGGTTTAGTAGTCTCGTTGGAACAACGAGATGAAAAGCTTTCTCTCGTCTTTTTTGACGAGATGGATGGCTTTTTTGATTTAAGACAGTTTGTAATTATGTTTTATTTTAATAACCTGCAACTTAAATGACCTTACATGCCTTATAATATGGTTGAAAATATTTTTGATTGTTTCAAAACAATCCTTCCCAATTCCTCCAAACAATCGAAACAAACAATCCAAAGTAAACCATACAAACCACAAACTTCATAAAGGTAGAAGCCAAAAATCCAATAAAAGAACCAGTTGCCGCTTTCAAGGCACGTTTATGGTCTTTAGAATTGTAAATAAGTTCGCCCACAAAAGCTCCCACAAACGGACCAATAATAAACCCAAACGGAATTGGAGCCAGAATCCCCACTACCAAGCCGATATTCGTTCCCCAAATTCCATAACTGCTTCCGCCAAAACGTTTCGTGCCTTTTGCCGGAATCACATAATCCAAAATCGCCACGACAACAGCCACGAAAAGTGTCACACCCAAAACCCAATAATTCATTTCCACGGCTTCTGTAAAATACAAAAGCAATAAACCAACCCAGCTTATCGGTGGCCCAGGCAAAACAGGTAAGAAGCTTCCTAAGATGCCAATAATCATACAAACAAAGCCTAAAACCAACAGCAAAGTGTCCATAAATTAAATTTTATTACATTTGAAAAATTATAATAGTATCTTTAAACCACTAAAATAAACTATTTGTTCACGTAAAGTAGCGATGAGAAAAACATTTTTTTTACTTCCATTCCTGATTTTCATCAATTCCTGCCAATATTTCGACAAGCAAGTGCCGTCAAAAGAAGAACTATTGCAAAAGGAATTGAAGTCCATCAATTGGAATGAAGTCGATGAATTGCCTTCCATCAACGAATGCGAACAAATTCAGGACAAAACCCAACGCCAACAATGCTTTTTCGATTTTTTGACAGCTAAAATTCAAGAGAAACTAAGCATCGACACGCTTTCTATTTTATACCCAGAACTCGACACGATTGAAGTAAAAGTAACCGTTTTTCCAGATGCTTCCCTAAAATTCGAGCCACAATTTCCAACCGATTCATTGGCCTACGACAAAATTAAAATCGACAGCATTCTTCACGCCAGATTGGTCGATTTTCCAAAAATAAATCCAGCACTAAAAAGAGGAATTCCAGTAAAAACACAATTTATTTTACCCGTAATTCTCGAAGTCGAATAGCTTTTTTTAGGAGCTAATCCTGCTGTACATTACAATTTTTTGTCAAAACAATTTATTTTCTCTACAAAAAAGGAGCTTCCGTTGGTCGCTCTTTTTTGCAGGAAAATAATATTGTTTTTTCCTGCAAAATTTCCATTTCCATCAGGGCTAGGACAGTTGTGCTTCGAAAGAAACTCCACAAACAACATCAAATCTAAAATCTAAAATTTCCTCCCTTTCCATTCATATTTTCCAAACAAAGAATAAAAAGCGACAGTTGTACTAAAAAAAGGATACAACAAATTGCTAAAAACAAAATACCGAATAATTCTCGGCTGAATAAATTTTCCAGTTTGATACAGCAATAAAAAGTCAACAAATATTTTCAAGGCAAACAAAAGATACCAATTCCAGAAGGAGAAAAAAGAAAAAAGAGTTAGGAAAAAAGACACCACAATTGCTAGATTTCCTGCGAAAACAATTAAAGCTAAAATCTTTCCAAAGCCACTATCATAAGAAGAAGATTTTGAAGCCCAGCGAACCCTTTGGTAAAATAAAGACTTCCAATCGTTCAAGGTTTTTGTAAAGACAATCGCTGAGAATGCTTTCAAATACTGCACTTTTTCAGGAAACTGCCGAACTGCTTTCTGCAATAAAAAAACATCATCGCCACTTGCAATTCCATTATTTCCTTCAAAACCATCTAAATCTGCAAACAGTTTTTTAGTGTAGCCAAAATTTGCACCATTACACATAAAAGGTTTCCCAATTCCGAAACTTCCAATCGTGGCTCCTTGCAAACTCATCAAATCCATCTGCTGAAATTGATGCAAAAAAGAACCTTCAGCATCATAGGAAACGGCTCCAGCAATCATCTCGCAATTCGTTTTTTGAATAAAATTATCAAATGTCGAAAGCCAATCTGGATTTACAAAACAATCTGCATCGGTTGTAATTATCCAATCGTTTTTAGCAAAATCCATAGCTGTTGAAATAGCATCTTTCTTTGGAGAATTCGATTTTCTTTTGTTGTTTATAATCTGAAAAGCAAAACTCAAAGCAGGAAAACCTTCAATTACAGCAACCGAATCATCATCAGAATCATCATTTATAAAAATCACTTCAAAAAGTTCTCTAGGATAATTCAATTGTGAAAAAGAATACAATAATCCAGGAAGATTTTCAGCCTCATTCCGAAAAGGAACTACAATTGAAAATTTTGTATCTGGTTTGAAATCCTCTCTTTCAAAAAGATTTATTTTATTGAATCCATACGAAATCCATACGATGAAAATCGAATAAATGAGTATAATTGCAAAAAATAAAATACTTAAGATTTCCATTTCGATTTGAATTTAAACACATAAAAACTGCCAATAAAAACGGGAAGTACGACATTCAAAAACCACATCAAGGTACTGATAAAAACTACAACCCATTCATTGACACCTAAATTTCCAAAGAAATAAACAGCAACACTTCCTTTTACGGCAAAATCCAAAAATTGAAAGGTTGGTAATGATGAAGCTAAGAAATAAACAGCAGTAATGGTTGCCATTAAAGTCCAATAAGGCAAATCGACATCAAAAGCCAGAAATAAAAAATAGTATTGATGCGAAAAAATCAAATATCTGCAAATAGCCAAAAAGATATTTTTTTGGTGAATGGCTTTCGGAATTTCATTGATCTTCTTCAATAATTTATCCAATGAATAACCCTTGATTTTTATTTTTTTCAAAAAAAAGAAAATTCCAAAGAACAAAATACAAATTCCAAGAATGACAAAGACCCAAAATTGATAGCCCAAAATCATCAATCCAATTGTTCCAAAAACGATTGTCAGAATCATTTGGATTCCATTGCAGATGAGGTTTAGAAAAACTACTTTTTTAGCTTCTTTCTTCTCAAAATACAATGCTTTTGCACCATATTCACCAATTCCGTTTGGTGTAAAAATAGAAGCAGTTAGGACACTTAAAACTTGTTCGGTTGCTTTTCCGAGCGAAATTTTTTCAATGACTTGGGCTAAATTCTGCCATTTTAAAATCTCAAAAAACCGATTAAAGAAACTAAAGGAAAGAATAAACAAGATGCCCCAGAATGATTTTTTACGTTCGAGCAATTCCAAGAATTTATTCCAATCTAATTGTTCATTGTTTGCGAGTTGATCGTAAATAAAATAAAAAGCACCGCCAACAATCAAAAGTTTGACCAGAAACGTGAGGAATTGTTTAGCTTTGTGAGGAATTGAAAACATCTTTGCAAAAGTAAAGCAAAGTGATTAGAATCCTGCAAGGTTTTCAAAACCTTGTAGGTATAAAATACTAAAAAAAGACCTACAAGGTTTTGAAAACCTTGCAGGAAAAACGAAAATGGCAAACGAACGCATCATATTAGGAATTGACCCGGGAACAACCATCATGGGTTTTGGGTTGATAAAAATCATCAACAAGAAAATGGAATTCATCCAATTGAACGAATTGATTTTGAATAAATATGACGACCATTATATGAAATTGAAAGTCATTTTCGAACGGACAATCGAATTAATCGATACGCATCATCCTGATGAAATTGCAATTGAAGCACCATTTTTTGGTAAAAATGTACAGTCGATGCTAAAATTAGGAAGAGCCCAAGGCGTTGCAATGGCGGCCGGACTTTCACGCCAAATTCCAATCACTGAATACGAACCAAAAAAAATAAAAATGGCCATCACCGGAAACGGAAATGCATCAAAAGAACAAGTAGCCAAAATGCTCCAGCAACTTTTAGGTTTAAAGGAGTTGCCTAAAAATCTAGACAGTACAGACGGTTTAGCTGCCGCGGTTTGTCATTTTTTTAATTCTGGAAAAGTCGTCGGAACCAAGAGTTATTCTGGTTGGGATGCTTTTGTGAAACAGAATGAAGAACGCGTTAAGAAATAGTTTTCAGTCGCAGTTTTCAGTCGACAGAACTGAAAACCGCGACTGTGACTGAATACTAAAAAATGTCAGGAATCTACATCCATATCCCTTTTTGCAAACAGGCTTGCCACTATTGCGATTTTCATTTTTCGACTTCAATGAAGCGGAAAGAGGAGATGGTTTTGGCTTTGGCCAAAGAAATCCAGATGCGAAAAAGTGAATCTCAAGATGAGATTGTTGAAACCATTTATTTTGGCGGAGGAACGCCTTCGGTATTGACCATTAAAGAAATTCAATTCTTGATTGATGAAGTTTTTAATAATTTTAAAGTTGCAGAAAATCCAGAAATAACAATTGAAGCTAATCCTGATGACTTATCGGATATTCGAATAACCGAATTAGCAAATACACGAATTAACCGTTTAAGCATCGGAATTCAATCTTTCTTTGAAGATGATTTGAAGATGATGAATCGTGCTCATAATTCGGCGGAAGCCAAAAAATCTTTGGAAATCGCAACCCGATATTTTGATAATATTTCTATTGACTTGATTTATGGAATGCCAGGAATGAGTAACGAGAAATGGAAAGCAAACATTGAAACGGCTTTGAGTTTTGGTATTCCACACATTTCGAGTTATGCCTTGACGGTTGAACCAAAAACAGCCCTGAAAAAATTAATTCAAGCGGGAAAAATTGCCGAACCCAAAGACGATGTTGCCCAAGAACATTTTCAAATCTTGGTAGATACTTTGCAGGAAAATGGCTTTATACATTATGAACTTTCTAATTTTGGAAAGGAAAATTATTTTTCGAAGAACAACTCGGCTTATTGGTTGGGTAAAAAATATATCGGAATCGGACCTTCGGCTCATAGTTATGACGGGGTTTCCAGAAGTTGGAATATTGCTAATAATGTCCTTTATTTAAAATCTTTGGAAGAAAATAAACTGCCATCAGAAAAAGAAATCCTTACCCAAACCGATCGATACAACGAATACATTATGACAGGTTTGAGAACGATTTGGGGAATTTCGCTGGAAAGAATTCAAAAGGAATTTGGAGAAAAATATTTGAATTATTTACTTAAACAATCTGAAAAATTCTTTTTAGATGATTTGCTTTCGGTTGAAAATGAAGTCTTGAAAACTACCAAAAAAGGAAAGTTTTTGGCAGATGGAATTGCAAGTGATTTGTTTATGTTGGGTGATGATTGATTTCAACTTTAAAAACAATCATTTTTTAAGATTAGAATGAATCCAGGATTTTATTTCTTCGAATCGAAACTCCCCTTTACTTGCTGAAATTACCATCATGTATTTTTCTTCCTGACTTGCAATAATATCAAGGTTACTTTCCAAAAGAAGCAATCGCATCAAGGTATAAGCCGTTCTTTTGTTGCCGTCAATAAATGGATGGTTGATGATGATGCTTTCAAAAATAGCCGATGCCTTCTCAATGGGATTCGGATATAAATCCTGATTATCAAATGTAGCAAAAGGCCTTGCCAATGCAGATTCTAGCAGTCGGATATCGCAAATTCCTTTACGACCTCCGAATTTATCAATTAAGATATTATGAATAATTTCAGTTTCTTTGATGGAAATCATTGGGCAAGTTTATCCAATAAATCGCTGTCTTCGGAAAGAATTTTCTTTAGGTTTGAAGTTAAGCTAGACTTTGATTGGTCAGACTGAACTTCTTTGATAAGGTCTAAAATATCAACAAGAAGTTTTTCTGGAACCTGATCCAGAGCCTTGCTTATTTCTTTCTTGATTTCTATTGCTGTCATGATTCAAAGATAATAATTTTTCTATTAGGGATGAATGTCGTTTTTAAAACAGTTGAAAACTTCAAGTTCTGCAAAATTTTAAATTAAAAATG
This sequence comes from Flavobacterium arsenatis, assembly GCF_031456785.1. Lineage (NCBI taxonomy): Bacteria > Pseudomonadati > Bacteroidota > Flavobacteriia > Flavobacteriales > Flavobacteriaceae > Flavobacterium > Flavobacterium arsenatis. Next base: position 37,340 of record NZ_JAVDVI010000017.1, on the reverse strand, counting down.
TTAGCTTTGAAATATTAAATTTTTTTAATGTGAAAGCAACCATAAGCCACAATTCGCAAACGTTTCAAATAGATTTCTCAAAACCTCTCGATATTTCCATCACCTTGTCCAACACCGATGAAAACCCGATTGCTTGGTATATTGAAAAACCGGTAATCGAACCCGTAGTTTTTGGCGATTGGATTGGTAAAGTTTCAGAGGGAAAATCGTCAACAAATTTCAATAATATATTTTTCAATCCACACGGTCATGGAACTCATACTGAATGTTTGGGGCATATTACCAAGGAATTCTACAGCATCAATCAAAGTTTGAAAACTTTTTTCTTTCTGGCAGAATTGGTTTCCGTTGAGCCAGAAATGCAAGGAGAAGATTCAGTTATTACAAAGGAGCAAATCAAGAAAGCTGTAAATGGAAAAACGCCTGAAGCAATAGTTATCAGGACTTTGCCTAATGAAAAGGAAAAACTTTCAAGGAAATATTCCAATACCAATCCTCCATATCTGGATGAAAAAGCTTCGGAATTCATACGCGAAAGCGGGATAAAACACCTTTTGATTGATTTGCCAAGTGTAGATAAGGAGCATGATGAAGGGAAATTATTGGCCCATAAAGCATTTTGGAATGTGAAGGATGTCAATGTTTTAAATGATGATGCAAGATTAGATGCCACAATTACAGAAATGATTTTTGTAAAAGATGAAATCCAAGATGGTATTTATTTGTTGAATCTGCAAATTGCTTCGTTTGAAAATGATGCTTCGCCGTCGAAACCCGTTCTGTATCAAATTCTTTAAATCCTTCAATCTTTAAATCTTTCAATCTAAAAAATGAACATCCAACAATTTTTCGAATTTTGTCTCTCTAAAAAAGCCGTTACCGAGCATTTCCCTTTTGATGAAGATACTTTGGTCTTTAAAGTTGGCGGAAAAATGTTTGCACTTTCGTCCTTGTCTCAATGGGAAAAAGGAATGCCATCCATCAATTTGAAATGTGATCCAGAACGTGCTGAAGAACTTCGGGCAGAGTTTGACGACATTCAGCCAGGCTACCACATGAGCAAAGTGCATTGGAATACGGTTGCTTTAAATGGCGATGTTTCGGATAAAATGGTTCGGGAATTAATTGATCATTCATATGATTTGGTTTTTAAAAGCTTGACCAAGAAATTACAGGCCGAGATCAATTTAGGCGATTCGATAATTTGAAAATTAGATAATTAGACTGTACATTTACAGAAAAAAAAGCAACTCAAAAATGAACGAACATATAAAAAAGTTTTTAAACGAAGAACAAGACCCAAAAGCGATTGAGAAAATCACTTCTAAATTGACGGATTTATTGATGAAAAATGAGGAAGTTGGATATATTGGCGTTCAAAAAAAGCCGGTTACCGTTTTTCCAGACAGCATCGTTTTAACGAATAAAAGAATCATTATTTGCAAGCCTAAAAATTTAGGTTTGTCTATGGACTTCACTGATTATACTTGGGATGATATTTCTGGAACTTTCGTGAAAGAGAATATTTTAGGTTCAGAATTTTCTTTTACAACGCATACAGATTTGACGATTTCGATTGATTATATTCCCAAAATTCAGGCAAGAAAGATTTATACTTTTGCTAAAGAACAATTGGATATTTTGAAGAATGGAGTAGCTCCCGTAGCTGCGGAAACTGTTTATGAAGAACCAAAAGCAGAAGTTGTAGAGCAAGAAGAAATTACTGAAGAAGTTGTTGCTTTAGTCGAAGAGCCAGAAGTTATTGAGGAAATCGAAACGGAAGAAGTGACGGATTATGCCGAAATTATTCCGGTTGCACAATCGGGTTATCGCGATGAAAAGCAATTTCCAGATGACACACCTACTTCAAAGGAACGAGCTTTGAGAGACCTTTCGCAAGACGAGTTGTTTGAAAAACTTCAGAATTATAAAAAATTACTCGACAACGGATTGATTATGCAAGGAGAATATGACACTTTGAAAAAGGAGATTTTGAGTTATATGTAAATTATTGAAGAGAAAATAGCCAACACACACAAGCTAAAATGGAGAAGCTCCGGTTCCCCGAAGCTTCTCCTGCATTATAGCAAAAAACTAACCCTAAAATCCTAAACCAACTGCCATTGCTGTAGCATCAATATTAAAATCGGCCACTTTTGTTGCCGCTCCAGTAGAGAGGTTAAAGCTATATACGGCTGTCATATTGTTAACCGTTAGCAAACCGAAAGCCATATTGCTGCTTCCGCCGATATCAAATCCGTTTTCTGAATCAATATCAAAACCTATTGCACCAACCGCTACCAGAACGCCATCATTTGGAGGTGTTTGGGTGTATAACATATTGGTTGTTGCATCCAAAACATATAAAGTTGTAGCCGTAGAAGAGGCAAAATTATTAGTATAAGCCGCGGCATTTACATTTGGACTTCCTGGATTCAAATTACCATCAGTGAAAACGACAGTTCCTAAATCAGGATGTAATCTTAAATTCTGACCTGTGTTGCTTACCAATCGGATTCTATCTACCGTAGGGTTAAAATCAAAACCGAAAGACGTTCCTGAAAGTGCCGGAGTCAATGCCGAACCGATTGGAGTCACTTGTCCATTGGCAGTATTCACTGTCAACAATCTGCTTTGATTTGTAATGGCGTATAAGGCTCCATTTGCTGGACGAAAATCTAACCCTACAATCATTTCACCGTCCATCATCCCCATTAAATCAACCGCATTTTCGCTAGGATTTGTCGGGTTGAAACGGTATAATTTATTAGCTGCAGATGTAGCAAAAGCTACAGGATTTGTTTTAAAAGCAATACTTCTGACAGCCATTCCAAACTTGCCAACCATCTCTGCTTTAGCTGTTGTCAAATTGATCGTATATAAATGAGTACCATCAGCATTTATAGCAGTTGCAAGAGCTACGCTATTATCAGGCATGATATCAAAACCGCCCATTCCCATGAAATCTACAGTCAAGTCACCCACTTCTTCAAGTCCGCCATCATTCGGAGGGTTTTGCAAGTATAATTTATCTTCTGCAAAATCAATGTCATATAGCATTGTCGAGCTGGCTCCGGCCATGCTATTCGTGTAAGCTACAGCACCAATTTTTGGATTGTTACCACCGTTGATACTTCCATCTGTAGCGGCAACTGTTCCTAATTCGGGATGCAAACGTAAATTTTGTCCCGAGTCGGTTACCAATCGGATTCTATCTACCGTCGGATTAAAATCTATAGTAGCATTTTGACTCACAATTGCTGGAGAAAATGCCGCCGAACCTAGTGGTGTAGCTAAACCTGATTCTTCATTAATAAGATAAAGCCTACTTGTAGAACCTAGTGCATACAATTGTCCAGTTGCAGGCCGGTAATCGATGCTCAATATAGCTTCTGATGGTTGCAATCCTGTTACTTCTAAGGTAGAAGTTGGACTTCCTAAGTTTCTCGCGTTGTAATAGGCTATCTTGTTATCCATTGTCAAAGCTGTAAAATTTACATTTGGAGCTTGAACCATCCCTGGAGGAGGAGTAGTTGAACCTGTATCTTCTGTATCATCACATGATACTGTTGTAAATGCTAATGCCGTCAGTAACGCATACGACATTCCTCTGAAGTTAGATGTTGTTTTTTTCATAATATAAAGTGTTTATTTGATTTAAGAACACTTACGAAATGAAGTTTTATATGGTTTTCAAAAAACAGCCAAAAAGATGCATTTTAAGAAATATTTAGTATTTCCTTTACATGGATGGTCAAGCCGATGAGTGAAGGATTTTTACTTTAAGAAGTTGATGTTTCGTTTCAGCCCTTGAAATTTTGTTCGCTTAACGGCTGAATTTTTAAAGACCTCTCTGAATGTTTGCTCTGTAATTTCCTCCCATTCTTTCTTGGACATCGAAAGCAATTCGGTATTAGGATTGAATAAGGGTTCTTTATGAGGTTTTGAGAATTTATTCCACGGACAAACATCTTGGCAAGTGTCGCATCCGAAAGCCCAATCATCGAAACTGCCTTTCATTTCCTGGGGGATATTTTCTTTTAATTCAATTGTGAAATACGAAATACATTTGCTTCCGTCTACGACATAAGGAGCGACAATAGCTTGTGTTGGACAGGCATCTATACAAGCCGTGCAACTGCCACAATGGTCAGTCGTGGCATTATCGTATTCAAGTTCAAGATCAATGATTAATTCGGCTATAAAATAAAAAGAGCCTACTTGTTTGGTTAGCAGATTACTGTTTTTACCGATCCAACCAAGTCCGCTTTTTGCCGCCCAGGCCTTGTCTAAAACCGGAGCAGAATCGACAAAAGCACGACCTGAAACTTCGCCAATTTCATTTTGAATAGAAAACAAAAGTTCTTTTAATTTTTCTTTGATTACGAAATGATAATCCTGACCATAAGCATATTTTGAAATTTTGTAAGCATCCAAATTTTGAGTTTCAGATGGATAATAATTCAATAGTAACGATACTACTGATTTGGCATCATCAACTAAAAGTGTTGGGTCAAGGCGTTTGTCGAAATGGTTTTCCATATAGGACATTTGTCCATTCATGTTACTATTCAACCAATTTTCTAGACGTGGTGCTTCTTGCTCCAAGAATCCAGCTTTCGATATACCACAAGACATAAATCCGAGACGTAATGCCTCGGATTTGATGAACTTTGTATATTTTTCTTTGTTGGAAATCATTGCGTCTTGATTGGGTTAGCCCCGATTGTAACGGAAAGCCCGGAATTTGAAAAGTTTATTTTTCCTGACAGAAAAGAGCGACCGACGGAAGCTCCTTTTATGGCTTTGGAAAAATTACTTTTCAAATGAGGACTTGGAGTGGAAAGCGGGATTAGCTCCTAAAAAAGTCCGCCTTGAATGTTTGTTCTAATCTTCCCTAAATGCATATAGGCTTTTTCTGTTACTTCCCTTCCTCTTGGCGTTCTCATTATGAACCCTTCTTGAATAAGAAAAGGCTCATAAACTTCCTCGATGGTTTCGCTACTTTCTGAAACGGCTGTTGCCAAAGTGGATAATCCTACTGGTCCTCCTTTGAATTTATCGATGATCGTGGTTAGGATTTTATTGTCCATTTCATCCAAACCGTGAGCATCTACATTTAGTGCTTTTAGCGAGAACTTTGCTATTTCTATGTCGATTTTTCCGTTTCCTTTTATTTGTGCAAAATCGCGAACACGTCGTAACATTGCATTTGCGATACGAGGCGTTCCACGGCTTCTTCCTGCGATTTCAATTGCCGCTTCCATTGTGATTGGCATTTTCAAGATAGCAGAACTTCGCTGTACGATTGTGGTTAAAAGTTCGGTATTGTAATATTGCAAACGGCTTTGGATTCCGAAACGGGCTCTCATTGGAGCAGTCAAAAGTCCAGAACGAGTTGTAGCTCCAACTAATGTAAATGGGTTCAGATTGATTTGAACCGTTCTTGCATTTGGTCCAGATTCAATCATAATATCGATCTTGAAATCTTCCATTGCAGAATAAAGGTATTCTTCTACGATTGGACTCAAACGATGGATTTCGTCTATAAAAAGCACATCTCTTTCTTCCAGATTGGTCAGCAAACCTGCCAAGTCTCCAGGCTTATCCAAAACTGGGCCTGAAGTTATTTTTATTCCAACTCCTAGTTCATTTGCCAAAATGTTTGCCAAAGTAGTTTTTCCTAATCCCGGAGGTCCGTGAAAAAGGGAATGATCCAAGGCCTCATTTCGTTGATTGGCGGCTTGAACAAAAACTTTGAGGTTATCCAAAATCTGATCCTGACCAGCAAAATCATCAAAGGATAACGGTCTTAATCTTTTTTCCAGATCAAGTTCCTCTGGATTGTAACCGTTGTTGGTTGGGTCTAAATTCTCATTCATCTGGCAAAGATAGTGATTAGGAATTTTCTTTAAATAGAATTATTTACTCACATTATAGCCTTTTGCCAAAATAGATTGCCATTCGGGATTCTTAACAAGATATTTTGCTACAAACGGGCAAAGTGGAGCCAAAGTGTAGTTGTGTTCCTTGATATAATTTAATGCCTTTTCGACAATATCACTTCCGATACCTTTTCCTCCAAGCGATTTCGGAACTTCGGTATGGGTTAGAAACATTACCTTGTCGTTTGTCAGGATGTATTCAATAAAAGCGATGTGTCCATCGACTTCCATTTCAAATCTTTTTTTGTCTTCGTTTAGTATAAATTCGTAGTCGTTCATATTTATAATTTTTATACCTATAAAAGTAACCAATAATCTTTGAATAACATTCATAAAAAAAGCCCTGAACAAACAGGGCTTTCTATATTTATGTCAGTCTTAGTGATTTAAAACTTCTTCACCTTCTTTCATCGGAATATGTTGAGGAACGAAATCTTCATCATGTCCTGGCTTACTGTAATCGTAAGGCCATCTGTGAACTTCAGGAATTTCTCCAGGCCAGTTTCCGTGCATGTGTTCTACAGGAGCAGTCCATTCAAGGGTATTTGATCTCCAAGGATTTTGTACCGCTTTCTTACCGTAGAAAATACTACTGAAGAAGTTGTACAAGAAAACCAATTGGAAAGCACCTCCTACCAAAGCAAAGATTGTGATCAAAACGTTTACGTTTTGCAAATCATCAAACAATGGGAAGTTTGTGTTTGTGTAATATCTTCTTGGTAAACCTGCCATACCGATGAAGTGCATTGGGAAAAACACTCCGTAAGCACAAACTGCAGTTACCCAAAAGTGAACGTATCCTAAATTTTTGTTTAGCATTCTTCCGAACATTCTTGGGAACCAGTGATAGATTCCAGCAAACATTCCGTAAAGTGCAGAGATACCCATTACAAGGTGGAAGTGAGCTACAACGAAATATGTATCGTGGACGTTGATGTCAAGTGTACTATCTCCAAGAATAATCCCTGTCAAACCACCCGATATAAAAGTTGATACCAATCCGATTGAGAACAACATGGCAGGATTCATTTGCAAGTTACCTTTCCAAAGTGTTGTAATGTAATTGAAAGCTTTTACAGCTGAAGGAATTGCAATCAATAACGTTGTGAACGTAAACACAGATCCTAGGAATGGATTCATACCTGAGATAAACATGTGGTGACCCCAAACGATTGTTGAAAGAAATGCAATTGCCAATATAGAAGCAATCATCGCACGGTAACCGAAAATTGGCTTACGTGAGTTGGTTGCAATAATTTCAGATGTAATACCTAAAGCTGGTAATAATACGATATATACTTCAGGGTGACCCAAGAACCAAAACAAGTGCTCAAACAAAACAGGCGAACCACCTTGGTAATGCAATACTTCTCCAGCGATATAGATATCAGAAAGGAAGAATGAAGTTCCGAAACTTCTGTCCATTATAAGCAACAAAGCTGCAGATAAAAGTACAGGGAAAGAAACGATACCAATTACAGCAGTAATAAAGAATGCCCAGATTGTAAGAGGAAGTCTAGTCATAGACATACCTTTTGTTCTCAAGTTGATAACGGTTACTACATAGTTCAAAGATCCCATTAAAGAAGATGCGATGAAAATTGCCATAGAAACTAACCATAGTGTCATACCTGTTCCTGAACCTGGAATTGCTTGTGGCAATGCTGATAAAGGAGGATAAATTGTCCATCCTGCAGATGCTGGTCCTGACTCCACAAATAGGGAAGAAACCATAATTACACTTGAAAGGAAAAACAACCAGTAGGAAATCATGTTCATGAATCCAGAGGCCATATCACGTGCTCCAATTTGAAGCGGAATAAGCAAGTTACTGAAAGTTCCACTCAAACCAGCCGTCAATACGAAGAATACCATTATTGTTCCGTGGATGGTTACCAACGAAAGATATGCATCATTTTTCATCACTCCACCTGGAGCATATTGTTCACCAAGGAAAAACTTGAAAACTCCAAAAGATTCTTCTGGCCAAGCCAACTGCATTCTAAAAAGCATGGACATTCCCACACCAATGATTCCCATGATAATACCTGTAATTAGGTATTGTTTGGCAATCATCTTATGATCAATACTAAAGATATATTTAGTAATGAAAGTATCCTTGTGGTGGTGTTCGTGTTCGTGATCGTGTTCGTGATGATCGTGTCCGTGATCTGACATATATTATAATTTAAATTTTATTTAAAAATATATTTGTTTATTATTTTACTGCTGCAACAACTTTCGTTGTATCCACTGCTACTGATGAAGTATCTTTTGTTACTGGAGATGAAGGTCCTTGAGGCTCTTCTTTAGAAGCTTTCTCTGCTTTTACTGCTTCAACCAATGTAGGTTTTTCACTCAACCATTTTTTATAATCCTCTGGAGTGTCAACTACGATTTTCATTTGCATGTTGTAATGAGAAGCTCCACAAATTTTATTGCAAAGCAATAAGTAATCAAATGTGTAAGGATCTAGTGGAGATTCACCTTTAGCAATTAAAGCGGCGCTTCTTTTAGCACGTTCGTGGTTGATATTAGCTACTTTTTCAGACATCTTTTTTGTAGCTCTGTATTCTTCAGTTGTTAATGTTGGAGTAAACGCAAATTGAGTTACCATACCAGGAACACAGTTCATCTGAGCTCTAAAGTGAGGCATATAAGCAGAGTGCAACACATCCTGAGAACGCATTTTGAACAACACCTTTTTACCTTTTGGGATATGAAGTTCCGTAACCACTTTATCATCTTGTGCGTTTGGATCAGCCAAGTCAACACCTAAAGTATTTACACCTTCGATATATCTTACATTAGCTTTTCCAAGAACATTATCTTCCCCAGAATATCTAGCTTCCCAAGCAAATTGCTTGGCATAAAGTTCAATAACGATTACATCTTCTTCTTTTTCATTCACAAACATAATATTTGTCCAAGCATATAATCCATAAAGAATCAAACCAGCCAAAACTACTGCAGGAATAACCGACCAAATGAATTCTAATCTGTCGTTATCTGCAAAATATAATGCTTTTCTATCTTTGTTACCTCTGTATTTAAAAGCAAAGTAATGCAATAAAACCTGAGTGATAGCCTGTACTATGAAGATTAGAACCCAAGTAATGTTCATCAATCTATCTACATCCTTTCCGTGTTCTGAAGCTGGGTTGTCTAAAACCAAGTGTCCCCATGCAAAAAGACCATAAATCGTGAAGATATAGATGAATGCCAAGAAGCCAAACATCAAATAACCTTGAACATTATTGTCCTTATCATTGGCAACCTGCACATTGTTTGCAGCTTGTCCAACTTGAGTCAAATCGAATATTTTAGTCAACTGCCAAAGAGCAATAGCTAATAAAACTAAAACTATAATTACCAACAAACTTGTCATCTGTTTTTTCTTTAAATATTAATAATGAAAATGCTTACTTTCCTCAATAAATGGATTTCTTTTAGCCAATAGAGGAGATTTAGTAAGTGCTGAGAAGACAACAAATACAAACAACCCTACGAAGAAAAGTAAAGACCCAATTTCAGGAATTCCTATGAACCATTGATCGCCAACTGTTGCAGGCATAATCATATTATAAAAATCTACATAGTGACCTAACAAGATTACTGTTCCAGCCATAACGATGATCCAAGTCAGACGTTTGAAATCTGTGTTGATCAATATCAAGATTGGGAAAACAAAGTTCATCACAACCATTCCGAAAAAAGGCAAGTTGTAGTCTTCAATTCTTGTAATGAAATAGGTAACCTCTTCTGGAATGTTTGAATACCAGATCAACATAAATTGAGAGAACCATAAGTACGTCCAGAAAACACTGATACCGAACATGAATTTCGCTAAATCGTGGATGTGACTTGTATTTACAAATTCTAAATATCCTTTTGATTTCAAGTATAGAGTTACCAATGCAATTGTAGTGATTCCGCTTACGAAGAAACTAGCAAAAACGTACCATCCGAACAAAGTACTGAACCAGTGTGGGTCAACCGACATGATCCAATCCCAAGACATGATAGATTCTGTAACGATGAAGAATACTAAAAATGCCGCTGACATTTTGAAATTCTTCTTATAGAAAGTATTGTCATTAGCTTCATCTTGAGCAAGACAGTTTTTTCTTGAATAATATCTGTATAAATTCCATCCAATTAAGAAAATTGCAGCTCTGATCAACCAAAAAGGTACATTCAAATAGCCTGTTTTTCCAGCGATAAGTTTGTCATAGTTTTCGTGTCCAACAACATCAACTCCTTCATTCATCCATACGAATAAGTGATTATGACCAAAATGCATACCTGTCAAAACTAGTACTATAAAGAAAATAACTGATCCAACTGGCAAATAAGCCGTTATACCTTGCATTACTCTAAACAACACCGGAGACCAACCTGCTTGAGCCACTTGCTGGATTGCATAGAAAGCCAAAGCTCCTAATGAAATCAGCATAATGAAAAGACAAGCTACATACAAAGCAGCCCAAGGCTTGTTTTGCAACTGGTGTAATACGTGGTGCAAGTGCTTTTCGTGTTCAGCATGAGCATCAACATGTTCTGTTGTTTTATGTTCAGCAACGTGATGATCTTCTGCTACAACTGCAGCAACTTCAGTAGAATCGTGATTTGCCTCATGATGTGCTACTGTATCACTTGCCTTAACACTGTCTGAAACATTATGAGTAGTTTCAACTTCTTTATGAGCATCCGCTTCAGTAGCATGAGCTTCATGATTTGCTTCGCCGTGTCCTTCTGTTGCATGTGCATCATGAGCATCACCATGACCGTGACTGTCGGCTGCAAGAATTTTTTCTACTTCTGCAATATCCTTTGGTGCATTTAAAAACCCGATTCCAATACCAACAGCTCCTAAAACCATTAGGACAATTGAAAACGTTTTTAATTTGCTAGAAAATGTGTACATATCTTATATATCAGTGTTATACAATTATAATTCGCTTTTCAACTTCATTACATAAGAAGCTACCATCCAACGCTCATCTGCTGATAATTGGTTGGCATGAGATCCCATCGCGTTCAAACCATAGGTTTCAACATGGAATACACTTCCTTCTGTAATTACTCTGTCTTTATAGCTAGGAACTCCAAGGAATTTCTCTCTTTTAGATAGATTTCCTTTTCCGTCTCCTTTTTCACCGTGGCAAATTGCACAATAAACACCATACAATTGAGCTCCTTTATCTGAAGCTTTAGCTGTGGCATCTAATGGCGATTGAAGATTAGCTTTTGCCATCTCATATCCCTCTGTTGTATTTGGATATTCATAAGGTACAAATCCTCTTTTTATTGCTCCATCAGGAACCAATTGTCCTTCTTTTCCATTTTCAAAAGCATCAGACTCTGCATAAGTTTCATAACTCACAGCTTCATACATATTTGGAAAGTACTGGTAATTAGGACTTTTTTTATCAAAGCAAGAAGTTACTACTGCTGATAATCCTAATAAAATCACTATTTTATTTAAGCTTTTCATATCTACTTTTAATGCTTTTCGATTACTTTAACTTCAACTGCACCTGTATTATGGAAGAAAGAAACCAATTCTTCTTCGTTATTATTTACAGCAACTTCCATCAAGAAGTGATCGTCTGTTGTTCTTACATCTGGATTTTCAGCTTGCTTGAATGGCCATAATTTACTTCTCATATAAAAAGTGATAACCATTAGGTGGGCTGCAAAAAATACGGTCATCTCAAACATTACCGGAACGAAAGCAGGCATATTCTCGATATAACTGAAACTTGGCTTTCCTCCAATATCTTGAGGCCAGTCTGAGATCATAATATTATTCATCATCCAAGTAGCGAAAGACAAACCACACAATCCGTAGATAAAAGCACATATTGCTAATCTGGTTGGTGCAAGTCCCATAGCTTTATCCAATCCGTGAACTGGAAATGGCGTGAAAACTTCTTCGATATGGTGATGAGCAGCACGGGTTTTCTTAACCGCGTCCATCAACACATCATCATCATTGTAAATAGCGTATATAACTTTATTACTACTCATGGTGTGAATCTTTATTTGCTTCTCTTAATTTTTTATAATTTTCTCCAGATGATTTCAAGATTGTTTTCACCTCTGCTTGTGCAATCACTGGGAATGAACGAGCATAAAGCAAGAACAATACGAAGAAGAAACCAATTGTTCCGATGAATATTCCAATATCAACAAATGTTGGTGAAAACATCGTCCAAGAAGATGGAAGGTAATCTCTGTGCAATGAAGTTACGATAATTACGAAACGCTCGAACCACATTCCAATATTTACTACGATTGAGATTACGAAAGAGAACATGATACTTGTTCTTAATTTCTTAGACCACATGAACTGTGGAGAGAAAACGTTACAAGTCATCATTGCCCAATATGCCCACCAGTAAGGTCCAGTAGCTCTGTTCAAGAAAGCATATTGTTCGTATTCAACTCCAGAATACCAAGCCACGAATAACTCTGTGATATAGGCAACACCAACGATAGAACCTGTAATCATGATTACGATGTTCATCAATTCGATATGTTGAATGGTGATATAAGCCTCAAGGTTAGAAACTTTTCTCATAATGATCAACAATGTGTTTACCATTGCAAATCCTGAGAAAACCGCTCCAGCAACGAAGTATGGAGGAAAGATTGTGGTGTGCCATCCTGGAATTACAGAAGTAGCAAAGTCAAAAGATACAATCGTGTGTACAGAAAGTACAAGTGGAGTTGCCAAACCTGCAAGTACCAAGGAAACTTCCTCAAAACGTTGCCAGTCTTTTGCTCTACCGCTCCAACCGAAACTCAATATTGAATATACTCTTTTTGTGAAAGGTGTGATTGCTCTATCTCTAAGCATTGCAAAATCGGGAAGCAAGCCTGTCCACCAGAAAACCAATGAAACTGAAAGGTAAGTTGAGATTGCAAATACGTCCCAAAGAAGTGGCGAGTTAAAGTTTACCCATAATGAACCAAATTGATTCGGAATTGGTAAAACCCAGTAGGCCAACCATGGACGACCCATGTGGATGATTGGAAATAAACCTGCTTGTATTACAGAGAAGATGGTCATCGCTTCTGCCGAACGGTTAATGGCCATTCTCCATTTCTGACGGAATAATAATAATACGGCAGAAATCAATGTTCCAGCGTGACCGATACCAACCCACCAAACGAAGTTCGTGATATCCCAAGCCCAACCAACTGTTTTATTTAATCCCCATGTTCCGATTCCTGTAGATATTGTATAAACAATGCAACCTAATCCCCATAAAAAGGCAACTAATGCAATAGTAAATACTGTCCACCATTGTTTATTGGCTCTTCCTTCAACAGGTGCAGCTACATCTACTGTTATATCGTGATAAGATTTATCACCAATAACTAAGGGTTTTCTAATGGGTGCTTCGTAGTGAGACGACATAATCCTTTTATATTGTTACTTAATAATTTATTTGACTAGGTATTTCTAACTTTTACGTGGTAGATAACGTTTGGTTGCGTTCCAACATGCTCTAATAAATGATACATTCTATCATCTGCCTTCAATGCTGCAACTTTGCTTTCTTTATCGTTAACATCTCCAAAAATCATTGCTCCAGAAGAACAAGCCGCTGAACATGCTGTTTGGAATTCACCATCTTTAATTGCTCTACCATCACGTTTTGCATCAAGGATTGTTTTTTGTGTCATTTGAATACACATCGAACATTTTTCCATAACTCCACGAGAACGAACGTTAACATCTGGGTTCAATACCATACGACCTAAATCATCATTCATATGATAATCGAATTCGCTGTTTTTGCTGTATAGGAACCAGTTGAAACGACGCACTTTGTAAGGACAGTTGTTTGCACAATAACGAGTACCAACACATCTGTTGTATGCCATATGGTTTTGACCTTGACGGCTATGAGAAGTTGCTGCAACAGGACAAACTGTTTCACACGGAGCGTGATTACAGTGCTGACACATTACTGGCTGGAACGCTACTTGTGGGTTTTCTGAAGCAATTTCCATTTCTCCAAAACCTCCTAGCGAACCTTTATCTCCAAATAATCCGTCGAATTCTTCTTTTTTAGTATTATCTCCTGCGAAAGTTGTTTCAGAAGAATAGTATCTGTCAATACGCAACCAGTGCATATCACGACTTCTTCTAACTTCAGATTTACCTACAACCGGAACGTTGTTTTCAGCGTGACAAGCGATAACGCAAGCTCCACAACCTGTACAAGCATTCAAATCGATAGATAAATTGAAATGATGTCCAACTGAACGATCAAAAGAAGTCCAAAGATCAACTTCAGTTGCTTTTACTGGATTGTGATCCAAAGAAACCATTGGTTGGATGTTCCAATCCTTAGCGTTTTTAGTATTGAAAACCTCTAAAGTAGTTTCTTTAATAATATCGCCACGTCCCATTAAAGTTTTTTGCAACTGAACACAAGCAAACTCGTGATCACCAGTTGCTTTGGTTATCTTAACAGATTGGATATTATTGAAATTATTATATAAAACGTAAGCGTTAACACCTACTTGCATTTCTTCTTTTAATGCTGCTTTCTTACCATATCCTAATGATAAACCAACAGTTCCAACAGCTTGACCTGGTTGAATAATTACCGGCACTTTTTCTAATTTGGCAACACCTACTTCAAGATCCACGTAACTACCGTTCAAACCTCCATTAGCAACATTGTAGTTTTCTAACTTCAAATTGTCCGCATCTACTTTTGAAATGGTAATGTAGTTGTCCCAAGAAACTCTTGTGATTGGATCTGGAAACTCTTGCAACCAAGGATTGTTTGCCTGTTGCCCATCTCCCATTCCTGTTTTTGTATAGAGAACCAACTCTAGTCCTGAAGCATTTTTTGATTGAGCCAATGCATTTGCAGCACCTGCAAAATCAGCAGAACCTCCAGTAGCAACCGAAACAGCACCTACAAAAACACCATCATGAACTACTTTATTCCAAGTAGTACCACCTAGGTAAGAAGCAGAATTTGCTTTTAAATAATCGTAGTAATTCGCAGTATTTCCTGTCCAAGACAATAAGATATCTTGAAATTGTTTTGTTTCAGCAAATAAAGGACGAATCGTTGGCTGTGTTAATGAGTAAGTCCCTTTTGTAAGCGACAAGTCATTCCAAGATTCTAAATAATGAGTAGTTCCAATAGCAATATTAGAAACCAAAGCCGTTTCATCTTCTTTCAAAGAAACTGACACTGAAAGGGTTACTTTTTTCAAAGCATCTGCAAATTCCTTACTGTTTGGTAAAGAATAAGCAGGATTAACACCACTCATAATCAATGTATGAACGCTTCCTGCTTTCATATCATTTACTAATTGAGACACTTTTGCGTTAGAACCTTTTCTGATCTGACGTGTTCCCGAAGTAGTAAATGCTTCACTTGAAAGTGCATTATTGATTGCTAAAACCAACAATTGAGCATTTTTGTCATCAATACCAGAAACTAAAACTCCTTTAGAACCCGAAGCTTTCAATTGTTGAGCCGCTTTAGTTACTTCAGCATCAAACTTTCCAAGGTTTACAGCAACAGCAGCACCCGTTACTATATTGTATATTTTTACTAATGCTTGTTTTTGCATAGCAGTTGTCATTGGAACACGCTTATCAGCGGCAGCTCCAGACAATGTCATATTCGATTCGAATTGGAAATGCTTCGACATCTTTCCGTTTTTAGGAATTCTGCCTTGAGCATAACCTGCATCATATCCTCCACCTTGCCAATCTCCAAGGAAATCAGCTCCAACGGAAACAATTGTTGCTGCTTTTGAGAAATCATAATCCACTAAAGCTCTTTCACCATAAGCAGTTTCAAAAGCATCCAAAGCTTCAGATGAAGAAACTGCATCATAAATTACGTGTTTTGCAGTTGGATTTGCAGCTATAAATTCAGCGATTAATTTTTCTGTAGAAGGACTTGCCAGTGTATTAGTCAACAAAACAACTTGTCCGCCTTTTGCCTTAGCATCAGCCAAACTTGCTTTAACTTTTGAATCGACTTCACTCCAAGTTGCCGTTTTACCAGCTATCTTTGGTTGTTTCAAACGCATACTGTCATACAAAGACAATATAGACGCATGAACTCTTGCATTTGCTGAAAATTTAGCTCCAGTAATTGTATTATTTTCGATTTTAATAGGACGACCTTCTCTTGTTTTTACTAACAAATTAGCAAAATCAAAACCATCAAAAACAGTAGTCGCGTAATAATCTGCAACTCCAGGAATGATTTGTTCTGGCTGAACTACATAAGGAATAGATTTGATAACTGGACCTTCGCAAGCTACTAACGATGCAGCAGCTGTACTAAATCCTACGTACTTTAAGAAATCACGACGTGTTGTTGATGAAGCGGATAAAGTGGCTTCGTCTCCTAGAAATTCATCCGTAGGAATAGCTTCAACAAATTCGTTATTTCTTAACGTCTCAACAATAGAACTATTTTCGTTTAGTTCCTCAACACTTTTCCAGTATTTTTTGTTTGATGACATCTTATATAAATATTAGCTTCTTAATTATTTTCTTTAACTTGTTTTTTAATTATTGATTTCAACAATAATTAATAGTGACATTTACCACACTCTAAACCACCCATATCGGCAGCCGTAAGTTTGTTTTTGCCATATTTTTTAGCAAGCTCTTCGTGAATTTTAGTATAGTATTCGTTTCCTTCCATCTTAACATCAGTTTGTCGGTGACAATCAATACACCATCCCATTGTTAAAGGAGCAAACTGCTTCATCACCTCATAACTTTCAACTGGACCGTGACATTTTTGACACTCAAGACCTGCAACCGAAACGTGCTGAGAGTGGTTAAAGTATGCGAAATCAGGAAGATTGTGGATTCTAACCCATTTTACCGGTTTAGTTTTTCCTGTATAAGTTTGAGTCGTTTTATCCCAGCCTACTGCATCGTATAGTTTTTGGATTTCAGCAGTGTAGAACTCTTTGCTGTATTCCACATAAGTAGAATCTTTATCTCCTTGGAAATCAGAAATATTTTTATGACAGTTCATACAAACATTCAACGAAGGAATACCTGCATTTTTACTAACTCTTGCAGAAGAGTGACAGTATTTACAATCGATACCATTGTCCCCAGCGTGAATCTTGTGAGAATAATGGATTGGCTGAATTGGTGCATAATTCTGATCGATACCAACTTGCATAAAGAAACCATATACAAAATAAGCACTTGAAAGCAACAATAGGATCGCTGTAACCAATACTAAAAATTGATTTTTAGCATAAGCTTTCCAGATTGGCAATGTAGCTTCTTTTTGAGCAACTTCAATTCCGTTTGCTTTAGCGATTTTATTTAAAACATTACTAACCAAGAACAACATTACAACCAACATTGCCATCACAAGAACCAAAGCTCCTAAAATAACGTTGTTTGAAATTCCCGAATCAGAACCAGCCGAACCTACAGCTCCACCAGGTGTTGGAGGCGGTGTAGCCGCTACTTCAGAAGTATAAGCCAAGATATTATCAATATCCACCGTTGACAATTGAGGAAAAGCAGTCATTACAGATTTGTTATTTTCTTCAAAAATCTTAACAGCTGTTGCATCACCTGATTTAATCAGTGACTGACTGTCTTTGATCCACTTGTACAACCAATCCTTGCTGTATTTATCAGCAACACCTCTCAAGGCGGGACCGGTCATTTTTGCGTCAAGCTTGTGACAGGCAGCACAGTTTGAATTAAACAATGCTTTTCCTGCAGCAGCGTCACCAGCAGGAGCTGAAGCCGTAGCCGTTTCTGCAACCGGAGCCGCAGGCGTTTCTTGAGAAAATGTTTTAGCGGAAATTGTTAGCATCAAAGCTAAACTGAATAGTAAAATTCTTGAAATCGAATTATGGTTACCCACCTTTTTCATATTTTAAATGATTATCGACTAATTTTGGTATGATTTTTTCTGCATGTTTTTCAGAGAAAACCTTATAGGTCATTTATAATTTGGACAAAAATACGATTTAAGAACTATTCTCAAAACCCTAAATATATCTTAATTCTTAATTTATATTTATTCTAAATAATTTTATTCTTCGGGTTAAACCTATATATAGTACATTTGTTTAAAAAACACCACTTTATGAAAAATTTCGGATTAAATTCTTTTGCAATTGCAGTATTTGCGACCTTATTTTTACCTTCTTATTCTTATTCTCAGAATGAAAAAGTTACCGTGACACAGGATTCGAAATTTGAAAATTTATTAAGTGAAAAAAGAAGAATAAATTCCTCTATAACCATAAATGATCGGTATAAAATTCAGATTTTTAATGGAGATAGTGAAAATTCCAAAAAGACACTGAATGAATTCAAAAGAGAATTTAAAAATCTTGATGCAACCATAATCTTCAATACTCCTTATTACAAGGTATGGGTTGGAAACTTTAAAACCAAAATTGAAGCAGAAAGGAATCTTATCGCATTGCAAAAAAAGTATCCGAATGCACTACTCATAAAACCTAACAAATAGGCATAAAAAAATCCCGATTGCTCGGGATTTTTTAATTTATATAAAACTCTTATTTCAGTTTTTTCTTTACTGCAACCTCTTGGAAGGCTTCAATAACATCGTATTGTTCGATTTCATTGTATCCTTTGATTTGCATACCGCAATCGTATCCTTTAGAAACTTCCTTCACATCGTCTTTGAAACGTTTCAAGGCAATCAATTCACCTGTGTGAATTACAACTCCTTCTCTGATCAAACGTATTCTTGAAGAACGGAATATTTTTCCATCGGTAACCATACAACCTGCAATTGAACCCACTTTTGAAATCTTGAATATCTCTCTGATTTCGGCAGTTCCTGTAATCTCTTCTTTCATTTCTGGAGACAACATTCCTTCCATTGCATCTTTCAAATCATCAATTGCATCGTAGATAATTGAGTAGTTACGAATATCGATTTCTTCTTTGTCAGCCAATTGTCTTGCATTTCCAGCAGGACGAACGTTAAATCCGATGATGATAGCATCTGAAGCAGAAGCCAACATTACGTCAGTTTCTGTAATTGCTCCAACGCCTTTATGAATAATATTGATTTGAATTTCTTCGGTAGAAAGTTTAGAGAATGAATCTGACAATGCTTCAACAGAACCATCCACGTCACCTTTAAGGATTATGTTCAATTCTTTAAACTGTCCTAATGCAATACGACGACCGATTTCCGCAAGGGTAATGTGGCGTTGTGTACGAACGGATTGCTCACGCATTAATTGAGTACGTTTTGCAGCAATTTGTTTTGCTTCTCTTTCGTCTTCAAAAACGTTGAATTTATCACCCGCTGTTGCCGCACCATCCAAACCTAAAACCGATACTGGAGTTGAAGGACCTGCTTCTTTCACTACATTCCCTCTTTCATCGTGCATCGCTTTGATCTTACCGTGATGTTTTCCAGCAAGCATATAATCTCCTACTTTCAAAGTTCCGTTTTGAACCAAGATTGTAGATACGTATCCCTTTCCTTTATCCAAGAAAGCTTCAACAACAGTTCCTGAAGCAGCTCTGTTTGGATTTGCTTTCAATTCAAGGATTTCAGCTTCCAATAAAACTTTTTCCAATAAATCTTTTACACCTGTACCAACTTTCGCAGATATATCATGTGACTGGATTTTTCCACCCCAGTCTTCAACAAGCAAGTTCATACCTGCCAATCTTTCCTTGATTTTTTCTGGATTAGCATTTGGCTTATCTACTTTATTGATAGCAAATATAATTGGAACACCTGCCGCTTGGGCATGGCTGATTGCCTCTTTTGTTTGTGGCATGATGTCATCATCCGCCGCCACAACGATAATGGCAATATCGGTAACTTGTGCTCCACGAGCTCTCATCGCGGTAAACGCTTCGTGACCTGGTGTATCCAAGAATGCAATTTTTTGTCCACTATCTAAAGTCACTCCATAAGCCCCGATGTGCTGTGTAATACCTCCCGACTCTCCAGCAATTACATTCTCCTTACGAATATAATCCAGCAAAGAGGTCTTACCGTGATCGACGTGACCCATTACCGTAACAATTGGCGCTCTAGTTTCTAAATCTTCTTCAGAATCCACAACATCTTGAATAGAATCTTCTAATTCAGTTGTGATGAATTCCACTTCATAACCAAATTCATCGGCAACGATAGTCAATGTTTCAGCATCAAGACGCTGATTCATCGTAACCATGATCCCTAATGACATGCAAGTTCCAATTACTTTTGTAATCGGCACATCCATCATGGTAGCAATTTCACCAACAGTAACAAACTCTGTTACTTTGATCGTCTTGCTTCCTTCTTCGATGGCTCTTTGCTCATCATCCGATTTCTGACGGTGCGTATCTCTCTTATCTCTCCTGTATTTGGCCGCTTTTGATTTACCGCCTTTACCTTGAAGTTTTTCAAGAGTTTCTCTAATTTGATTTTTTACTTCTTCCTCTGTAGGCTCAACTTTTGCAACAATTGCCGGACGGTTTCCTTTTACGAAACCTGGTCTAGCACTTCTGTTGGCATTGTTACCGCCTGCATTTGGAACAATTTTATTTGGATTGTTACCTGGTGTTCCCGGTGGTCTTGGAGTTCCCGCAGTTCCAGGAGCTCCTGGTTTGGCAATAATTCTTTTTCTTTTATTCTTGTTTGCGTTATTTGCACCTGCACCAGCTGGATTTGTTCCCGGCTTGTTAGGTGTAATTTTAGGCTCTTCTTTTTTCTTTTTAGGTTTATTGAATTGAGATAAATCAATTGTTTTTCCTGTAAAAGTTGTTCCTGATAATTGAACATATTGTGTGGTGATTGACTCATCAGCAGGTTGTTCAGGAGTTGTAGTTGCTGGAGTTTCAGGTTTTGACCCCGAAACTTCATCTGCTTTTGGAGCTTCTTCCTTTTTAGCAACAGCTGCTACTGGTTTTTCAACCTTTTCTGTTTTATCTTCAGCTACAACTGGCTTCTCTTTTGGAGCCTCTTGTTGAACTGGTTTTTCAACCACAACTTCAGGCGCTTTTTGTACTGGAGGAGTTTCAACAGGTTTTGCTGGAGCCACAGGCTCTTCTACTTTTGCAACTGGTGCAGGAGTAGGTCTTTTAGGATTCAGATCAATAGTTCCCACTTGTTTAGGACCCGTTACCACAGCTTTCGCCTTGATCACTTCTTGTTGTCTTAAACGTTCTTCGTCCTGTTTGCGTTTGTCTTCGATTTCTTTTTCTCTTTCGATACGCAAAGCTTCTTTTTCTTTTCTCTTCTCTTCACTTACTTCCAGTGAAGCTTCCTTTTTCCCCTTATCGCCAGCAAATTGATTTTGTAGGATACCATATTCCGCATCAGAAATTTTGGCGTTCGGATTTGCATCAATAGCAATTCCCTTATCTTTCAGATAATCAACGGCTCTTTCTAACGAAATATTGAATTCCCTTAAAACCTTGTTTATTCTTATTACTCTCTCTTCAGACATAAAAACTTTTTATTATTACCTATTTTGTTGTGTTGTTGTAAGAAGAGTTAATTAGGCATTAAACTCTTCATTTAATATTCTCATTACATCCAGAATCGTTTCCTCTTCTAGGTCTGTTCTTCTAACTAAATCGTTAACATCTTGTTTCAAGATGCTTCTTGCTGTATCTAGTCCAATTTTAGCAAATTCTTCAATAACCCAAGCTTCGATTTCATCAGAGAATTCCGTTAATTCAACATCATCTTCTTCTTCGGCGATGTTTCCTTCTCTAATTACATCTAGCTCATATCCTGTTAATTGACCGGCCAATTTAATATTATGACCTCCTCTACCAATTGCTTTTGATACTTCTTCTAATTTCAAAAACACTTCAGCTCTTTTTGTTTCTTCATTGATTTTGATTGAAGATACTTTTGCAGGGCTTAATGCTCTTGTGATATACAATTGAATGTTGGTTGTATAATTGATAACATCAATGTTTTCGTTTCCTAATTCACGAACAATTCCGTGAATACGAGAACCTTTCATACCAACACATGCTCCAACTGGGTCAATTCTATCATCATAAGAATCTACAGCTACTTTTGCTTTTTCGCCTGGGATTCTCACTACATTTTTCACCATAATCAAACCGTCGAAAACCTCTGGAATTTCTTGTTCAAATAATTTTTCTAGGAACTTTTCAGAAGTTCTAGACATAATAATTTGAGGTTTATTTCCTTTCAATTCAACGTTTTCAATGATTCCTCTAACATTATCTCCTTTACGGAAAAAGTCAGATGGGATTTGTTTTTCTTTTGGAAGAACGATCTCATTTCCTTCATCATCCACCAAAATTACAACTCTTGGACGAACATGGTGCACTTCTGCAGTATAAATTTCACCAATTAAATCTTTAAATTGCTTGTAAAGATTAGTATTATCATGTTCGTGGATTTTAGAAATAAGGTTTTGACGCAAGGCCAAAATAGCTCTTCTTCCTAAATCGATCAATTTTACTTCTTCTGAAACCTCTTCTCCAATTTCGAAATCAGGCTCAATTTTTCTAGCTTCTGTTAATGTAATTTCAAGGTGATCTAAATCTAGGTCATCATCTGCTACAATCACTCTTCTCTGCCAGATTTCCATATCTCCTTTATCAGGATTGATGATGATATCAAAATTATCATCAGAACCGAATTTCTTTTTCAATGCGTTTCTAAACACATCTTCCAAAATTGCCATAAGCGTTACACGATCAATAAGTTTATCGTCTTTAAACTCTGAAAATGAATCGATTAATGCTAAATTTTCCATAATTAAAATATTACTGTAACAATTGCTTCTTTTATATCTGTGTATGGAATTTCCTGTCTTTTTTGAACAGTTTCCTTTCCTTTCCCTAATTTTTTAGGCTCTCTCGCTTCCCATGCCAATGTGATGAATTCATCATTTGCATCTACCAATTCTGCTTCGATTGTAGTTTCTGCCAACTTTACAATTAGCATTCTGCCGATATTTTTTTTGTATTGGCGTACTAATTTTAAAGGCGAACCCACTCCAACAGAAGCTACTTCAAGAGAAAAATCTTGCTCTTCTCTGTCTAAATTATGCTCAATTGAACGACTCACATCGATGCAATCCTGCAATACCACTCCGTTATCACCATCTAAAGTTACGATAATTTTAAATGCGTCGGTAATGGTTAGATCAATTAAAAAGATGGATGGCTTTTCTTGCAATCCTTCATTTAATAAATCGATAACTTTTTCTCTGAATGTCATAATTTTATAAAAAGAGGGAAGCATTGCTTCCCTCATTATTCAATTTTTAGTAAATAACGGTGCAAATATAGTGATTTTTTTATAAATCAAAAATGATTGTTTAATCTTAAAATATTCTTACCTTTAATTCATTGAAAAAACAATTAAAACACCAACCCTTATCCTTTTTTTATGAAAAGAATTTTAGTACCCACCGATTTTTCCGAACATGCAGAATATGCTATCAAGGTAGCTTCTCAAATTGCTAAAAAAAACAATTGCGAAATTTTCCTGCTTAACCTTCTTGACTTGCCAACTCACATGAATGATGCCGTAAGTAGCGGCGTAAACATCCCGGAAGTAATGCTTTATTTAAGAAAAACCAATGAAAGACTGGAAGAACTTAAAGAAGAATCTTATTTTGATGGACTTCAGGTTACTGCCGAAGCAAGAATTGAAAGAGCTTTCGAAGGTATTGTTACTTATAGCAAGGAACACAATGTTGATTTGATTGTAATGGGTTCCCATGGTTCGTCTGGATTCCAAGAAATGTTTATAGGATCAAATACTGAAAAAGTGGTTCGTGCATCTGACATCCCTGTTTTGGTCATCAAGAATGAAATTACAGAATTCAAGGCTGAAAACTTTGTTTTTGCTTCGGATTTCTCTGGAGAGATTAAAAAACCGTTCCAAAAGCTGGTAGATTTTGCTAATTTATTCGATGCAAATCTGAATTTAGTGATGATCAACACTCCAAATAGCTTCAAAACAACAATTACTGCAGAGAAGATCATGAGTGATTTCATTAAGAATTTTTCAGTTAACAGATATTCATTAAACATCTACAACGATGCCAATATCGAGAAAGGAATCATTAATTACTCTAATAGCGTTGATGCCGATTTGATTGGAATGTGTACACATGGCAGAACCGGATTGGCTCATTTCTTTAATGGAAGCATCAGCGAAGATATTGTGAATCACGCAGTAAGACCAGTAATTACTTTTAAAATTTAAATCAAAAAATTTAAATTTATTGCATAAAAAAACCTCTCAATTTCTTGAGAGGTTTTTTGTTGGTCTACTAGGACTCGAACCTAGAAAGACTGCACCAAAAACAGTTGTGTTACCATTACACCATAGACCAGCTTGCTTATTGCGAGTGCAAATTTAATACAAAAATCATCTCCCGCAAATTTTTCTACAAAAAAAATTAAAAAATATTTTTTATCATTCCATTCCGCAAAAAAGCTTTTTCTTTGTAAGCGGAAAAATAAAAACAAATCATTACATATATATGATGACATTTAACTTCAAAAAATGGAACACCATTTTAGGATGGACGACTTTTGCAATAGCATTAGTGACCTATACGCTAACTGTTGAACCAACTTTAAGTTTTTGGGACTGTGGAGAATATATTGCAACTTCTGCAAAACTGGAAGTAGGACATCCGCCTGGGGCTCCACTTTATCAAATGATTGGTGCCTTCTTTGCAATGTTTGCCACAGAAGCTTCCCAAGTTGCTTTGATGGTGAATATGATGTCTGTTTTTTCAAGTGCATTTACCATTCTTTTCATGTTTTGGTCGTCAACAATTTTACTAAAAAAGCTGATTTCTCAATTTTCAGAAGTTGACAATAGTAATTCTATTGTAATTTTAGGTAGTGCGTTCGTCGGGTCATTGGCTTATACTTTCTCCGATAGTTTTTGGTTCAATGCCGTTGAAGCGGAAGTTTATGCCATGGCCAGTTTATTGATTGCTGTGCTTTTTTGGTTGGGGCTCCGTTGGGAACAAGAAATGGAAACTCCCAGAGGAAATCGCTGGTTGCTTTTAATTTCATTAGTTATAGGACTTTCTTTTGGTGTTCACTTTATGGCGTTGTTGACCATTCCTTCAATCGGATTTTTATACTATTTCAAACATTATAAAACCATCACAATAAAAAACTTTATCATTGCCAACATTGTAGTGGTTTCGGTATTGCTTTTTATCTTCAAGTTATTATTGCCTTTAACGATGGGATTATTTGGGAAAACGGAAGTTTTTATGGTAAACAGCATCGGATTGCCATTTGATTCGGGAACAATATTCGTGGCCTTGCTATTTGTAGCCTTCTTTTATTTTGGCTTGAAATACACAAGAAACAAAGGTTACGTTCAAATAAACACATTACTATTAAGCATTCTTTTTATCCTTATTGGTTTCTCGACTTGGATGATGCTTCCTATTCGTGCAAATGCAAATACCGTTATCAACGAAAACAAGCCTTCGGATGCAAGGGAGGTTTTGGCTTATTATAATAGGGAACAATATGGTGTGAATCCTTTGTTCTATGGCCCACAATTTACAGATACTTATGCAGGTTTAGACCCAGAAACGCCTTATCTTGACAAAGCCCCCAATTATGAAAGAGATTACAAAACAGGAAAATATGTTATTGTAAACAACTATAAAAATGCAGAGCAAAATAGTGACGACAAGCACAAAGGATTTCTTCCAAGGATGTGGAGTACGGATCATGCTACAAACTACATGACTTTTACCAAACCCGTAGAATTTAGAATCAACCCAGAATATGCTCACGAAAAAGAATTGATTCAGATTATTGCCGAATTTAGAAAAGCATTCAACCAAAGGGAAATAGACTTGGATGGCTACCATAAGTTCCTAAAAAGCTACGGAGAATATCTGATTATCGAAAAACCAGCAATGAGCGATAATTTAGGATTTATGTTCGAATATCAATTTGGATATATGTATTGGAGGTATTTGATGTGGAATTTTACAGGAAGACAAAACGACAATCAAGGAAAATACGACAACCTGGATGGAAACTGGATGAGTGGCGTTAAATTTATTGATGAAGCTAGACTTGGTTCTCAAGAAAATCTTCCATCGGATGTTTTGAACAACAAAGGACGTAATTTCTATTTTTTCCTACCGTTTATTCTTGGACTTATCGGATTAATATACCACGCCAATAAAGACTTGAAAAGCTTTTATGTGCTTCTTGCCTTGTTTTTATTTACCGGTTTAGCCTTGAAGATTTACCTCAACGAGCGACCGTTTGAACCTCGTGAAAGAGATTATGCATTGGTAGGTTCGTTCTATGTTTTTGCAATCTGGATTGGGTTTGGGGTTTATGCGATTTATGACACGGTAAAAAATTGGCTTCAGCCGAAAATTGCCGGACCTGTTATAATTGCAGCTACATTATTGATGGCACCTGTATTGATGGCATCTCAAAACTGGGACGATCACGACCGCTCTGGAAAATATACCGCATTGGCAATGGCAAAAGCCTATTTGAGCTCATGCGAACCAAATGCAATATTGTTTACAATTGGTGATAACGACACCTTTCCGCTTTGGTATGCTCAAGAAATTGAAGGTTTTAGAACCGATGTCAGAATTGTAAATACAAGTTTGTTCATGACCGATTGGTACATCGACCAGATGAAAGCAAAAGCATATGGATCGGAACCAATGCCTATTTCGTTTACACACGACCAATATGTTGGAGATAAGTTGGACTACACCATCCATAACCCTAAAACGGAAAACCGTTGGGACATCAAGGATTTCTTGAATTTCATTGCAATGGACGATCCAAGAACAATTATCGAGATGAACAACGGCCAAAAGATTCATTTTTATCCAACCAATAAAATCAGGATTCCGGTTGACAAGAATGCAGTTATAGCAAATAAGGTTGTGAGTCCGAAATTCTATGATTCAATCGTTCCTTATATTGATGTGAACATTAAAGGTCAGGCACTATATAAAAACAGATTGATGATGCTTGATATTGTGGCCAACAACAACTGGAAACGCCCAATTTATTTTACAGGCGGTAGTTTTGGTGACGACGATTACATCTGGATGAAGGATTTCCTTCAATTAGATGGAATGGTTTACAAATTAGTTCCAGTGAGAAATTCAATCGAAAAAGCAGCAAGTCCTTTAGATATGGGACAGATTGATTCGGATAAGATGTATGACATTGTAATGAAATGGGATTGGGGCAATGGCGAAAGTCCAAACATCTACCACGATCCGGAAACAAGAAAAAACAGCATCACTTACAGAACGAATCTTGCCAGATTAATGGAGCAATTGATCAACGAAGGCAAAACCGAA
Source organism: Flavobacterium arsenatis (assembly GCF_031456785.1). Taxonomy (NCBI): domain Bacteria; kingdom Pseudomonadati; phylum Bacteroidota; class Flavobacteriia; order Flavobacteriales; family Flavobacteriaceae; genus Flavobacterium; species Flavobacterium arsenatis. The sequence goes on along the minus strand of NZ_JAVDVI010000017.1, from coordinate 10,023 downwards.
AAAGCCAAAAAAGTGATTGACTTGGCAATGGAAAAAATGCCTTTGGAATATTATGGCTTCTACACGATGCTTGAACCTTTTGCAGCCGGTTATTATGAAGTAAAAGAAACAGCCAAAGCCCGAAAAATCCTATCGCAATTGATGGTGAAGTATCAAGAGAATTTGAAATACTACAGTAATTTGAAATCGAATGAACAAGTTGATGTTTATGTAGAAATCATTACTGATATCGAACGCTACAGGGATTTATTATTAGTGATGAAGGAAAGAGGCGATATGGAGTTTTACAACACCAATAAAGCTACTTTTAATAGTTACAATAAGATGTTTTCCCGTTTTAAACGCGACAACGAATAATTAAAATTTAATCCATTAAAAAATGCAGCGGAGTTGAAAAATACCGCTGCATTTTTTATTTTTACACCAATCCTAAAACTGCAAAATGAAATTCTATTGGATCAAAACCCACTTTATCGTTAAGAAAATCTTTTCACGCTATGTTTGGGATTTACCTAATCAAGAAAAGAAAGTATATCTGACATTTGACGATGGACCTACCCCAGAAATAACCGAATGGACTCTGAATCAACTAAAGCAATATGATGCAAAGGCCACCTTCTTTTGCATTGGTGAAAACATCCAAAAACATCCTGAAATTTTTAGCAAAATAATTAACGAAGGTCATTCGATAGGAAATCATACTTTCAATCATTTGAATGGATGGAAAACCTCCACTGAAGATTATATTGAGAACTTCAAGCAATGTGAAGATGAAATTTTAAAGCAATTGCATATCCTAAATCTAAAATCTAAAATCTACAATCTAAAATCAAACCTTTTCCGTCCTCCTTATGGAAAGATAAAATTTGCCCAATCGAGGATAATGAGAAAGATGGGATACAAGATAATAATGTGGGATGTTTTGAGTGCCGATTTCGACACGAATGTTTCGCCAGAAAAATGCTTAGAAAATGTCATAAAAAACATCCGAAGCGGAAGCATCATTATTTTTCACGACAGCATAAAGGCGTCTAAAAATTTAGAACATGCCTTGCCTAAAACATTGGCGTTTTTAAAGGAAAATGGATATAAGTGTGAAGCTATTTAGAGTTGCTCCTGAACCAAACCGATGATGGTATTGGCATCCAGTTCGCCTGATTGACGCCAAACCATTTGACCTTCTTTATAGATCATCATCGTTGGCAATACTTTTATTCGCAAAGCATCTGCCAATTCCTGGTTTTTATCGACATCAATTTTAATTACTTTGGCTCTGTCTCCAAGTGCAGCGGCAACATCTCTGATTACAGGATGCATGGATACTGACTGTTCGTTCCACTCTGTATAAAAGTCGATTAAAACAGGGATTTCAGCATTAATAAGTTCTCCAAATTTTGACATAAACTATAAAATTTTACAGTAAATTTTTATACAAATGTAGCATTTTTAACGAATTATGCTACACTTTGACCTTTTTTTAGTTCGATAACCGTTATTTCAGGCCAAATTCCAACTCTTCCTGGGTAGGCATGGAACCCAAAACCTCGATTTACATACACATATCTTCCTACATTTTCATACAATCCTGCCCATTGTTTATAGACATATTGAACTGGACTCCATTTGAAAAAACCCGGAATTTCAATTCCGAATTGCAAACCGTGAGTGTGTCCCGAAAGCGTTAAATGAAAATGCTTTTCGTGATTCTTTACTTCATATTCCCAATGTGATGGGTCGTGGCTCATCAAAATCTTAAAATCCGAAGGCGATAATCCTTCCGAAGCTTTAGCCAAATCCCCAGCTTGCTTAAAATTATGCCCCCAATTTTCTACTCCAACTATCGCGATCTTATCTTCGCCTTTCTGAATCGAGATATTTTCATTGAGCAAAAGCTTGAAATCAATTTGACCGTGGATGTTCTTGATGGCTTCAAAATTATCGGCTTTTGCTTTTGCAGAAGGCCAGTTTACATATTCACCATAATCATGGTTTCCTAAAACTGAATATTTTCCGAAAGCGGGCTTCTTGATTCTCTTGAAGATATCAATCCACGGATCCATTTCAGTAGCATGTGTGTTTACTATATCTCCGGTAAAAAGTATAATATCCGATTTCTGCTCATTAACCAAATCAATTGCATAATTTATCTTTTCTTGATTATCAAAGCTCCCACTGTGAACATCGGATATTTGGGTGATTGTGAAACCATCGAAAGCATCGGGCAAATCTGGAAAAAAAACTACTTGCTTGATGACTTTAAAATTATATTTTCCTTCGAAAATTCCGTAAAGCAAAGAAGCAAACGGAATCGCTGCAAGTCCTAACGCCACTTGACTGATGAATTTTCTTCTGGAAGGAATATTACTAACATCCGGATCATTATTCACAAAATACTTGATTGCTCCAGTTGCGAGACGAAAAAGATCTTCTCCAAACATTATTGTAGTCAATACGATTTTAGGGATATAAATAAGCAATAACAATCCCAATGTAAAAAGCGAGTTTTTGTTTTGACCCACCGATCTATCAAAAGTTGTAAAAGAATAGATGATATAGACAATGGCCAAAAGGCTTAAAATTTGATAGCCAACCAAAAACGGTTTTGCCTTGATTACAGTTCTAAACGCCTGAAAAGAGTAGATCTCTATGAAGAGAATGACGATAACAAAAATAATCCAACGAATCATTTACTAAAATTTTGTACAAATTAACAACTTAGAGGAATGAAAGTATTTCTTATTATCAAATATTTAACTAGAATGGAAGATTTATAGCTTTTGATCTTGGAATTTTTCGAGCATTGTAGCTTTTTTGTCGGATGAGATCGAAAGCTGGTCACCATTTTCCATAATGACCGTTCCGCCATCCTGCTTCAATATTTTCTGTATTCTGGATAAATTTACAATATGGCTTCTATGGATTCGCATAAAATTCCCCATCGCCTCCAATCGTTCAAAATCGGATATTTTTTTGGCAACCGTAATCCTGTGTTTATCAATGGTGTAAAAGTGAGTGTAGGAACCATCGGCTTTTAAATATAAAATATTCTGAAGCAGTAAAAAAGTAATACCATCACCTGTGTTCAAGGCCACTTTCTTGTTCAGCGGACTTTCAAGATTGTTCTGTAAGGCCTTGAGTTTCTCAAGATCACTATTGTTTTCTTCTACTTTATTCAAAGCTTTTTCTAATGCTTCTAGTCGAACTGGTTTCAGAATATAGCCAACTGCCGAAAGCTCAAATGCATTGATGGCATATTCACTGAAGGCTGTTACAAAAATGATTTTAAAGTTGATTTGGCTTTCATCAAAAAATTTCAACAATTCCAAACCCGAATAGCCTGGCATGGCAATATCCAGAAAAACCAAATCTGGCTTGTACTGATGAATTATCTTTACAGCATTTGGCACATCCTTGCTTTCGGCAACAATATCTATATGAGTAAAATTCTCTTCTAGAATTCCTCTCAATGCCAATCGTGCATTTAGTTCATCATCAACAATTATTGCCGTCATATTCTTATTATTAATTTGGCTTTAAAGATAAAGAAACTTCGTTAATCTACTCGATAATCGGAATATAAATCTTGATCCTAGTTCCTAATGGTTCCTCCAATTTCGATTTCTTATCAATTGTTTCAATATCTATGGTAACATCTGTTGTTTTGTTGATCAATTTTACCCGGTTTTCTATTGCTTTTGTTGCAAAAGAGATGTGTTTCTTTATTTTCTGATTGATGATTTCAGATGCTTTTCTTCCTATTCCATTATCGTCAATGGTAAAGCACCAAATGTCATTTAGAATTTCTGCCTTTATTTCAAGTCTTTTTTGCCCTTCCTTGTGCATCAAGCCGTGTTTTATGGCGTTTTCAACAAAAGGCTGGATGATCATCGATGGGATTTTATATTGGCTCAAATCAACGTTTTCGGGAAATGAAATTTTATATTCAAAATCATCCTCAAACCTTGCTTTTTCTAAGGAAACATATAAATCGATGGTTTCAAACTCTTTTTCAATTGTCACTTCATTCTTATCTGAACTGTCTAATATCTTCCGCATCAAATCCGAAAATTTACCCAAATAATCGGTAGCCTTATTTTTCTGATTGGAATAGATCAGCCCTTGAACAGAATTGAGCACATTAAACAAAAAATGCGGATTCATTTGCGAACGCAAGGCTGTTAATTGCGACAATGCCAATTGTTCTTTTAGCTCCTGACTCTTCTTTGTCTTTATTTCGGCCCATCTGTAAACGAGAAAAAGTAATCCTAAAAAAAGTAATATTGAAAAAGCAATGAACCAATATTGCAACCAAAATGGTTTTTTTATTAAGAAATTAATTTCTTGGGTTTCAGTATAATTGTCGCCAAGCTTCACCCGGATTTCAAATTTATATTGTCCCGGATTCAACGCCAAGTAGTTAATATTTTTTGTAGTTGAAGGTTGAAAATACCATGTATCGTCATAAGCCTTCAACCTGTATTCATAGTTGTAATTTCCAAGGCTTTTAAAATGGATTGTATTAAACTTGATGTTGATGTTATTTTCATTATGCTTCAAAACTATATCTTCACTTGTATTTAGTTTCTTACCGTTGGCTAAAATAGAGGTGAATCTAAATTTCGGAAGATTTATATCCTCAATAATATTTTTATTAAAATAATAAACTCCTTGATTTGTAGCTAATCCTACCGTTTTATCATCTACAAAAACATCATTAATAGTTATGCCTTTTATGCAAAGGTTCAAGGCCGCGTTTTTAACTTTTTTCGTTTTGAAATCAAAAATATCAAAACCATCATCTGTCACAATCCACAGACTTCTATCATCAACCTCAATTCTTCTACAATTATTGTTTGAGAGCCCGTTCTTGATGGTTATCCTTTCAACAACTTCTTCCTGTTTTAATCGTACAACACCGTTTTGAAGCGTGGCAATCCAAATACAACCATCCTCATCCTGAAGCATTTCGGAACCTATTATTTCCTTTCCATCGGGCAGTTTTATATGTTTCTCTACACCAAAATTATCATATGTATACAATCCATCGATATAGGCAACGTAGTATTTTCGTTCAAACCTATCAAACAAAACACATTTTGCTCTTTTATCCCTAAAAGTCAATACTTTATTGTCGTATTTCCCGTAGTTAATAGTTTTATATTTAGAGAATGGCTTTTCAACATTTGGCATTCCCGTTAGCGATTTTGAGATTAAGCCTCCAAAATTTGAACTGGCCATCAAAAAATTCCCTCTATCGTCTTCGGCTATGCCTTTTCCAAAATAAATAGGGTCTGTAAACATAATTGGATTACCTATGTTGAAAAAACCATATGTTGTCAGAAGAATATTTTTTGAAAAACTTATAAATTCTATTGTATTATCTGATTTAGTGTCATAAATACAGATTTCCTTGCCTTGTTTATTAATTTCGATGACTTTTCCGTCACTGGTTCCAATGAAATAATTACCATTGGGTCCTTTTGCTATTTTAGTGTAATTTTTATTTGACTTTTCGTTAGAGGCTTCAAAATTGAAACTCAATATTTGCTTGCTTGGCATAAGATAAAGCCCTTCATCCAAGGTGCTGATCCAGCTATTGCCTTCCTGATCGTTCACAATATCGGTAACACGTATGCCTTTTAAGAAACCATTTTTGAATTTTTTATTCTTAACGTCAATCTCATATAAGCCGTTATTGGAGCACAACCATAAATTATTTCCGGCATCACTTAATTTATTGAAGTAGGTGTTTTTTAAATCGGACGACAACTCAATTTGATTTCTTCCAACAACACATTCATTGTTTATCGTTCTATAATTATAGCATAGAAGTCCTTTATATAATTCAAGAATCTTTAATCCATCCTTTCCTGATTCTATACTAAGAAGCTTATTGCTCTTGAAGGTTAGGATTTTTGATGATGTTGTTACATAAAGTTTCTTTGAATCCTTATCATAGATCATCGACAAAAAATCGTTTGATCCCTCATCCTTTAAGGTATAAATTAGCCTTGGCTTCCCTCCTTTTTTTAATGTAAATATTTTTTTCTGCGTAAGGATCCAAATTTGCCTTCCGGAAACAACAAAATCTACAAGGTTGGCTTTTTCCTCAAAAAGCAATTTCTTTGTTATGGGATCTTCCTCAAGAAATTCACCTTGTAGCATAAAAAGCTGGTTGGCGAAATTCTTGCACCAAATCACTCCATGTTCATCTTCCTGAATAGTGTTTAAGGAATTTCCGAGATTATCTTTATACTTTATATGCTTGAAATGAACCCCATCATAGGTAATCAAACCCTTGTCTGTTCCTAAATATAGCAATCCATCAGAGTCAACAAACAAATCGTAGATAACCTCCGAAGGCAAACCCTCCAGAAAGGAGATTTTCCGGGTTAACGGTTCTTGGGCTTGTGTGGATAGGATTGAAAACAAAAAAACACCAAAAAGAATGGTTTTTATTGTTTTGATTTTTAATATTGAAAGTGATCTAAAAAACAATGGTATTTATTTGCCTATAAAATTAGCTATTATGGCACTAACTTCTGCATTTATTTTATGAAAGTAGGCTTTCTATTCTCTAAAAATATTTTTTTTGATAATCTATTGTTCAATAGGAAAAAAAAGTCCCAGTATTTATTTGCATCGGTTTTCTTTTTTACACACGAAGTTTCGTATTTTTGAGCCTTTACAAAAATACAATTATGTCGCAAAAACGCCTTTACCTGCTCGATGCCTATGCCCTGATTTTCCGTGGCTATTATGCCTTTATAAAAAACCCAAGAATCAACTCCAAGGGTATGGATACCTCCGCCATCATGGGGTTTATGAATTCTCTGATGGACATCATCAAGCGTGAAAAGCCCGACCATCTTGCCGTGGCTTTTGACAAGGAAGGAAGCGTTGTTCGAACCGAAATGTTTGCCGAATACAAGGCCAACCGCGATGCCACACCAGAAGCCATAAGGATTGCAATCCCTTACATTCAGGAATTACTGAAGGCTATGCACATTCCCATTATCGAAGTGGCGGGATGCGAAGCAGATGACCTTATCGGTACCATCGCAAAACAAGCCGAAAAGCAAAACTATCAGGTGTTCATGGTAACACCCGACAAGGATTTCGCCCAATTGGTTTCAGAAAATATCTTTATGTACAAACCTGCCCGAATGGGTAATGGCATAGAAATATGGGGTGTTCCCGAAGTATTGGCCAAGTTCGAAATCGAGCGTCCAGAACAAGTAATTGATTTCCTCGGAATGATGGGTGATGCCGTTGATAACATTCCCGGACTTCCAGGCGTGGGAGAAGTAACCGCCAAGAAATTCCTCAAGGAATTCGGAACTATGGAAAATCTTTTAGAAAACACGCATCTGCTGAAAGGCAAGATGAAGGAAAACATCGAAGCTAATAAAGAGAAAGGCATCCTATCGAAAAAGTTAGCCACCATCATCACCGATTGCAGTGTCACTTTCAATGAAGAAGATTACGAACTTACACGTCCCGACATCGAAAAAACCGAAGCCATCTTCAAGGAATTGGAGTTCCGAAGAATGTCAGAGCAATTCGACAATCTTTTCCGTACCGACCATAATGCTCCTATGGCCAACAACCCAGAGGAAGCCCGTTTATACAAAAAACCACAACCCAAAACCGACGAGCAGTTCGATCTTTTTGCCACCACTTCCACCGATGAAGCAACTGGCGAAGTAAGAACCAGCTACTACAATACATTAGAAAACACTGAGCACAATTACCAAATGGTGCAGGGCGATTTGGGAATAAAATTGCTGTTGCAAAATCTACTCAGCCAATCCTCCGTAAGTTTTGACACCGAAACCACAAGCATCGACCCGCTTACAGCCGAGTTGGTTGGCTTGTCCTTTTCTTGGGAGAAAGGAAAAGGCTTCTACGTTCCGGTTCCAGAAAATCAGGAAGAAGCACAAATTTTAGTGAACAAGTTCACGCCTTTCTTCGAAGCCGAAAACATCGAAAAAATAGGCCAGAATTTAAAATACGATATAAAAGTACTTACCAATTATGGCATCACCGTAAAAGGAAAAATTTTCGATACCATGATTGCCCATTATCTGATCAATCCGGATATGCGTCACAATATGGACATCCTTTCGGAAACCTACCTAAAATATTCCCCACAATCCATCGAGGTTTTGATTGGAAAGAAAGGTAAGAACCAAAAAACAATGCGCGAAGTTCCAGTCGAAGACGTAAAGGAATATGCCGTTGAAGATGCCGATGTTACCCTGCAATTAAAGGAGCATTTCAGTCCTATTTTGGAAAGCACCGCTACCAAGCAATTGTTCGACGAAATTGAAATCCCACTCGTTCCGGTTCTTGCCGATATGGAAATGGAAGGCATCAACCTCGACATCAATTTCCTTAAATCCCTTTCGCAGGAACTGTCAAACGATATTCAGACACTCGAATCAAAAATATACGAGATTGCAGGCGAGAAATTCAACCTTGCCTCTCCAAAACAATTGGGCGACATCCTTTTCGACAAATTGAAAATCGGCGGAACCAAACAAAAGAAAACTAAAACCGGACAGTATGCCACAGGCGAGGAAGTACTCTCCTACTTGGCCTTGACGAGTCCGTTTGTGCAGGACATCCTCGACTGGCGTCAGCTCGTGAAGCTTCAAAACACCTACGTAGAAGCCTTGCCGTTGCAGGTGAACCCTAAAACCGGTCGTGTCCATACCGATTATATGCAAACCGTTGCCGCAACAGGCCGTCTGAGTTCCAACAATCCGAACCTTCAGAATATCCCAATCCGTACCGAGAGAGGCCGTCAAATCCGTAAGGCATTCATCGCCAGAGATGAAAATCATACTTTAGTTTCTGCCGATTATTCCCAGATAGAATTACGCATCATCGCTGCCTTGAGTGGTGAGGAAAACATGATCAAGTCGTTCCAAAACAACGAAGACATTCATAAATCTACCGCTTCAAAAGTGTTCAATGTGCCTTTGGAGGAGGTAACACGCGAACAAAGAAGTCATGCCAAAACCGTAAACTTCGGAATCATCTATGGTGTTTCTGCTTTCGGATTAAGCAACCAGACTTCACTTTCCCGTTCTGAATCAAAAGACCTGATTGAAGCTTATTATCAAACATATCCTCGATTGAAAGCTTACATTCAAGAACAGATAGAAAGTGCCCGAGAACTCGGCTACGTACAAACCATCTCCAAAAGACGCCGTTACCTCAAGGACATCAACTCACAGAACATGATGGTTCGTGGAGGTGCCGAACGAAACGCCGTAAACGCCCCAATCCAGGGAAGTGCCGCCGACATCATCAAGATTGCCATGATCAACATCCATAGACGATTGACAGCCGAAAACTGGAAAAGCAAGATGCTCCTTCAAGTTCATGATGAGCTTGTCTTCGACGTCCATAACACCGAACTCGACAGAATCCAAGGCATGATCAAGCACGAAATGGAAAATGCTTTTATACTTTCTGTTCCTTTGGAAGTGGAAATTGGGGTTGGTAGGGATTGGCTTGAGGCACATTAAAGAACATAAAATATCTTTAGTTAATTTTTAATTATGTATAGAGAACATCCTAATTTTTTCATAGACAAAACCAAAAATCTTCCCTTATGGAGATATATGGAATTTTGGAAATTTCTTGATTTACTTGAAAGTTCGGAATTACATTTTAGCGTCGTTTCAAAATTAGGAGATCAACATGAGGGGAAAATACCTGAAAAAATATTCAAGTTAATGATTGAACAAGATGAAAAAAAAGGCAGGAAAAATAATTTTGCACAAAATTATAAAGACTATCTAGAAAAATCTCTTCGTGAAAAAGTACTTATTAATTCTTGGATTGCTAGTGAGAAAGAATCATTTGCTATGTGGAAAATGTATGCACAAGAGAAACTTGGAATTGCAGTTAAAACTAATTAATTCAAGTTGCTAGTTAATAGATTTTTTTAATTGGAGTCCAAAGACAAATAAAGTTAGCTTTATCAGAAAGCCTTCAAGTGTAACGGCG